>JBGOVR010000155.1:0-10160 GCA_041478205.1 Candidatus Acidiferrum sp. | reverse complement strand
GGGTCTCGAGTGAAATGGGCTCCTGCGCGATCTTCAGGATCTTGCGCACCTTGGACACCGGAATGTCCATGCGCTTGGCGATCTCTTCGCTGGTCGGCTCGCGGCCCAATTCCTGCACGAGCTGGCGGCTGGTACGCACCAGCTTGTTGATCGTTTCGATCATGTGCACCGGGATGCGGATGGTGCGTGCCTGATCGGCGATCGCGCGGGTGATGGCCTGGCGGATCCACCACGTCGCATACGTCGAAAATTTATACCCCCGGCGCCACTCGAACTTGTCGACCGCTTTCATCAGGCCGATATTGCCTTCCTGAATCAGGTCCAGGAATTGCAATCCACGGTTCGTATATTTCTTGGCAATCGAGACAACTAGCCGAAGGTTCGCTTCGATCAGTTCTTTTTTTGCCTGTTCGGCTTCCGCTTCGCCGCGATGAATGATCGTCAGCGTGCGCTTCAGCTCGGTGAGTCCGACTTCGCTGGCTTCTTCAATATCTTTCAGCTCGATGCGGCGGGTGCGCAGTTCCTTGCGTGCCTCCGCGGCAACGTCGCCCTTGGCCGCGTCCACGCGGCGTTCCAGACGTCCGGCTTCGCGTTCGAGGGACTGCAGCCGCTCGACGGTACCGCGCATCTTGTCGATCAGCCGTTTTTTCTCAAACGGATTGAAGTCGATATCGCGAACCGCAAGGGAAATTTCCACGCGCGTTCGCGCCACGTCCCATTTTGCGTGGATGTAGGACTTCTTCTTCGCCTTCGGCGTCTTGTCCAGCTTTACGGCCTGCTTCAACCCCGTGTCGTACAATTTCGCGATCTTTTCGATGTGCCGGAGCGTTTGCTTCGTCTTGTTCGCGATTTTTTCTTCGGTCAGCTCTTCATCGTCGAACTGGACGATTTCCTTAATGGAACGCCCGCCCCTTCGCAGATCGTCACCGACCGCGATCAACTCCTTGATGACAATTGGTGAGCGCGTGACCGACTTCATCACCACGAGTTGTCCGCGCTCGATGCGCTTGGCGATGGTGACCTCGCCTTCGCGCGTCAGCAGCGGCACGGTGCCCATCTCTCGCAAATACATGCGGACGGGATCGTTGGTCTTTTCGAGCGACCCTGGAGTCAGATCCAGATCGCTCCCGCCTTCATCGGAATGCGCCTCGTCTTTCACAACCGCGTCGCGCTCGCCGGGTTCCGCGGAAACCTCCACGGCCCGTGCGGCCTTGGCCGACGTGGCATCTTCGTAAATCTCGATGCCGTTGCGTTCGAATGTCGTGAGAAGGTCGTCGATCTCTTCCGAGGAATGCACTTCGGCCGGAAGGGAGTCGTTTACTTCGTCGTACAGCAGGTAACCGCGCTCTTTACCGACGGCAATGAGCTGGCGTACCGCATCGTATTTTTCTTCGAGACCTACTACAGCCACAAATTCCTCCCGCAATCACGGTAAAATTCCGCGCGTCTTCGTGGACAATCTTCCTTACTCGCGGAGATACGGACAAGCTGACGCGCTGGCGCAAACTGAGGGGAGACTTCCCCAGAAGAACGCTTTTTTGTTGGCCGCTGTGCGGTCACTCTGAACGTCGTGTGAAACCCTCTGCGCCGCGCTACTTGTTGCCGCTCGCCCCGTGCCTCGCCCGCGTCTCGCGTTTTCGTGGTTCGGCTCCTGCCGCTAATTACATCGTTTAGATGCATTTAGGGGCAAAATCGTTACTCGCGAAACCCTATTACGCTACACGTTTAAGTCCGTTTCCGTCAATGATTTAATTGGTGGAAAGGTATGGAAGACTACCGGCGTCACCGGCAACTGCCATTTAGCGGGCAGCGGCCAGCCGCCTCATCAACTCCTGCTTGCGTTCCAGCAGCCCGCGCATCTCCGGCCCGGGCGGGCTGGCTTCGATGCTTCTCTGCACCTCGGCGAGTTCTTTTTCCGCCCGCCGGTGGTGCAGCGCTTCGACACAGCTTTCGGCTTCTTCCAAGGTCAACTCGCCGGAATCCTCGAAAAGGATTTCGAAGAACAGGCGGCGGTCGCGGTCCTCGAGCGCGGCCGCGACTTCGGAAGGCTGCAACGGATCGCCCGAAAGGCTGGCGACGATCAGCGCGGCGAAGATCTTTTCCGTCTCAAGCCCGTGAAAGAGCTGATTCTGCTGAAGTTTTTGCGCCAGCTCATGCCGAAACCCTTCGCCTTCGGCCAGCATGCGAATCAGTCGGCGCTCCACCGGCCTCGCGGCGCGGGCCACCAACTCTGGCTGCGTCTTCACTTCGCTGCGCCGCTCCGCCGCCGCTTTGCTCAGAGCCGCGCGCAACACCGGCTCGTCGAGCCGAAGCTGCTGCGCGATTCGCGTGGCCCATTCCGAGCGCAATATGCGGTTCGGAATCTTCTGTACATACGGCAGCAGAAAATTCACCGCTCGCAGTTTGCCTTCGCCGGTCGTCAGATCCATCTGCCGCGCGCGACCGATCAGGTAATCGACATAAGGCGGGGCTTCCTTGAGTAATTTGATGTAGGCATCGGCGCCTTGGTCACGGATGAATTTATCCGGGTCGGCCTTGCCGGGCAGGGCCAGGACGCGCACCTCGAAATCCTGCTCCAGCAGCAGCGAAATCGAGCGTTCGGTGGCGGTCTGGCCCGCCGTGTCGGGATCGTAGTTCACAATCACGCGGCGGGTGAAGCGGCCCAGCAGCTTGATCTGCGGCTCGGCAAGACTTGTGCCGCAGCTGGCCACCACGTTGCTGATGCCCGCGCGCGCGACGGCGATGGCGTCCATATAGCCTTCCACCAGGACTGCGAAATCGGAGCGCCGCAGCGCCTCCTTGGCGCGGTCGAGGTGATACAGCAGGTTGCTTTTCGAATAGATCGGCGTTTCCGGCGAGTTCAGATACTTGGGCTGGTCGTCGCCGAGCGCGCGGCAGCCAAACGCGACGATTTTTCCCGACTCATTCGATATGGGAAAGGTGATCCGCCGGCGGAAGCGATCGAACATTCGCCCGCTCCCGCTCTGGTCACGTGAGATCAGACCGGATTCCAGGAGCAATTTGTCGGGATACTTTTGTTTCAGCAATCGCAGCAGGGCATCGCCGCCGCTCGGGGCATATCCGATGCCAAATCTATCCAGGGCGGTCTTGTCGAGGCCGCGGTCTTCGAGGTAGGCATGCGCGGCCTTTCCTTCCGATGTGCCGGTGAGCTGCTTCACGAAAAACGTTTGCGCTTCGCGATGCATTTCGACCAAGGCAGCCCGCTGCTGATTTTCTTTGCGTTCCTCGGGCGAGCGCTCCTTGGGCTGCGGGATCGCGATGCCGCACTTCTCCGCGACGATCCGGATGGCATCCGGAAATTCGCACTTCTCCATCTCCATAACAAAACTGAAGACGTCGCCGCCCTTCCCGCATCCGAAGCAGTGATAGATCTGCCGCGTCGGATGAACGTTGAACGAAGGAGTCTTCTCCGAATGAAAGGGGCAGAGCCCTCGGAAATTCTGCCCAGCCTTCTTCAGCTGGAGGTATTCCCCCACCACGCGGACGATGTCCGCCTGCTGCTTCACGCGATCCGCAAATGATCCCGCCTCGGCCAATTATTTTCGTCTCTTTGCTGTTTCGATTTTCTTCAGCCTGTCAATATACTCCGCCGGCAGTTTGAAGGACTCCGCACCACGAACGTAGAGTGCCAGGTAGTCCTGGTGGGGAATGTAGTGCTTCGGAGGGTCATCCTGCGGAATCGCAAAATAGGTCCACACTTCCTGCTTGAGGTGGTTTCCCCAGGTCACAGGCAGGCGCTCGCGCCGATAGGCGTTGGGAACTCCTTCGGAGCGGTCAAGACTTGCAAGGTCTTCGAGTGTCACCCCGAAGACGACGCCCCACACGGCCTCGCCTTTTGCAGGGACAATACTGCCAACGCCGCCCTGGCGCCGGTCGCTATGCCGGGGAAAACAAAGCTTCCAGCCGTCAGTCTTGGCGATGAACGGTTGCAATTTGTCTTTGGAATTTGGGCATCTTTCCTTCATTTGAGGGAGGCTCATATTTGAACCATAAGCGAAAACAAACTCGGTGGCCGTCATGCGTTCTCCTGCACACTTTTAACTTTTCAAATCCACGAGCGTGATGGCTTTGCCCCCGCGGTCCTCGGCTTCGGACGACACCCGCTCCACCAAAGGATGCGAAGAGAGAAATTGTGCAAGGCCTTTGCGCAAAGCGCCGGTGCCATGGCCGTGGATGATGCGAACGCGAGATTTGTTTGCGAGGGTGGCATCGTCCAGGAATTTGTCCACGCGGCCCGTGGCTTCTTCCACCGTGGAACCGATTACGTTGATTTCATCGGGGGCGTTGGATTCGGGCGTTTGGTTGCGCGTCACAAAAGCAGGCGGGGTAACCCCGGCCCCAGTAGTTGTTCGCCCGGTGCCCGGCGTGACTGGACCTTCGATGCTTGTGATTTCGTCGACGGCCACTTTCATCCGCAGCGGCCCGGCTTCGATTTCCGCCGTCGAGCCATCCAGGCGCCGCAACACTACCGGCTTGCTGAAGCCGCGGACGCGAATGCGCGCTCCGGGCTGCAAGCGTTCGGCGCTGACGGTCTCCATCGAGGCCGCGGATGTGCCCAGGTCGGACTGCCACTCGGAAAGTGTTTGTACGACGGCGGTGTTCAGCTCTTCGCGCGCTTCACCGCGCGCGTCCTGCATCTTGCGGCGCGAGAACTTTTCCAGCTGGGCACGCAACTCGCGTTCCTTCACCGCCTCGACGATGTGCGCTACGTTCTCGTCGAAGCGTTTCTGCATTTCTGTAAACTTTTCTTCAAGCTCCTTGAGACGTTTTTGCTGGCGCTCGACCCATTCCGTGCGCAGCTTCTTGCGCTCTTCTTCGAGTGCATGTCGCTCCGCGGTCATTTGGTGCTGCATGCGATCCAGTTCGTCGCGACTGCGATGCAGATAGGCGATCAGGTCGGCCGCTTCGCGCGATTCTGGCGCCAGCAACGACCGCGCGCGGTCGATGATGGATGGTGCGAGACCAAGACGCTGCGCGATCGCGATGCCGCTGGAGCCGCCCGGCACGCCCACCATCAGGCGGTATGTCGGGCGGAGATTGACGTCGTCAAATTCGACGGCGGCGTTGACCACGCCCGGCGTCGTGGAAGCATACGTTTTCAGGCGGTCGTGATGCGTGGTGGCCAGCACAATGCAATTCTTCGCGCGAAACTCGTCCAGCAGCGCGACCGCCAACGCGGCGCCTTCTTCGGGCGCGGTGCCCGTGCCCATCTCATCGACCAGCACCAAGGAATGCGGCGTCGCCGACTCCAGCATAGTCTTCAGATTCAGCATGTGCGACGAAAACGTGGAAAGGTCCGCCGCGATGGATTGCTCGTCGCCGATGTCCACGAGCACGCGGTCGAACAGCGGCAGCACGGCGCGCTGCGCGGCTACGGGAATTCCCGATTGCGCGGAAAGCGCCGCGATTCCTGTTGTTTTTAGCGCGACGGTTTTACCGCCCGTGTTTGGCCCGCTGATGACCAGCAGGCGCTCGGCACCTCCCAGCGCCAGCGTTATGGCTACGATCGCACGATCTTCGCGGCGGAGCTTATCTTCCAGCACCGGATGCCGCGCCAGTTCCAAACGCAATTCGCTCGCTTCCGCGAATTGCGGCATGGTGGCGTCAAAATCGCGCGCGAAACGCGCTCGCGCAAAGACGCCGTCGAGTTCGGCGATGGTTTCCGCGGCCGCAAGGAGCGGTCCGCGCACCATCTGCAAGCGCTCGGTCAGCTCGCGTAAGATACGCAAAACCTCCGCGGCGTCATCTTCCGCAAGTTGCACGAGCTGATTGTTTGTCTCCACGGTCTCGAACGGCTCGAGGAAAACCGTCTGTCCGGTCCCGCTCGCTCCATGCACCACGCCAGGCACGCTTCGCCGGTTCTCCGCCCGCACGGGAATGACAAAGCGGTCGTTTCGGAGGGTGACGTAATCCTCGCCAGCTTCCGCATTTCGCGAGCGAAGGATTTGTTTCAGCGCTTTCTGGATGGATTCGCGTGTTTGCGTGATGCTGGCCCGGATCCTCCGCAGCGCCGACGATGCATCGTCGCTGATTTCCGCATTTGGCAGCACGCAGCGCCGAATCGCCGCGAGCACTTCGCGAAAGTCCGCCAGCGACGCCGCACGCGCCGCAAGCAGTGGAAACTTCACGGCCTCTTCGCGGAATTGCAGCCGCAGCCAACCCGAGGTTTCCAGCAACGAGGCGGCATCCAAAAATTCGCGTGCTTCCAGCATCGCGGCGGGCCCTTCGATGCGTTCGAGCCAGTTTTGCGGATCCGCGAGCCCGCCGAAACCTAGCTCGCGTTCGGCGCGCAGCCACTCCCGCGCCTCGCCAATGTGGGCGAAGACGGCTTCGAGCGCCGCCCGGTCCACGCCGGGTTCCAGCGCGTTCACGGCACGGCGCCCTGGCGGACACGTGGTCCTTAGCCGCAGCAACTCGCGCAGCTTGTCAAATTCCAAAACGTCTTGTGCGGTTCGTGACATTCGCTCCCAGGTAACCAAACTTCATCCAAATGGTGTTGCAGGCGCTGACTCCAAACGCGGCCCTCTGACCCTTCGTTACTCAGGGCAAGAGAGGGCGGCTACACCCTTCTTCGGCTCAGCAAAAATTCTGCGACTGCTTTGGGTGTCACGGCAACGTGCACCAATCTGCCATTCGCCTCGCCCCAGGGCGCGGGGTGCCCCAACTCGACTTCGCGCACTCGGTCGAGGATGGGCTGCCAGAAGTCGCCAAGTACCGCGAAGGGTTTCGCCGTTGTCACCGACTTGTTCAGCATCTCCCAGACCACGGCCAGCTCAACGAGGGTACCCGTTCCGCCCTTGCACGCTACGAATCCATTGGCGAGGCGGATCAGCTCAAAGAGGCGCTCCTGCCACGTGCCAACACGCACTTCCACATCAATCCATGGATTCACTCTGGCCGAGAAAAACTCCGCCGTCACGCCGTAGGTTTTTCCGCCGGCCTCTTTTGCCCCTTGCGAAACCCCGGCCATCACTCCGCCGTAACCACCGCTGCAAACCGCAAAACCGTTTCCCGCCAGCACACGTCCGAGCTTACGCGCGTCTTCATAGTCTGGATCGCCTTCGCGTGGGCGCGAGCTGCCGAATACGGTGATGATGGTCTCTTTCGTCATGGTCACTCGCGGGAGCTAGTGCGGGCGCGCCGCTTTCCGTCCCTGCGCCACCGGTTTGGGGTCGAACTCTTCGATCATCGCCACGCACAAAGCGTCAAGAGCGTCGCTCGCTTCGTGATTTTTCCCGCCCTGATTGTTGCCTAAGAAAGAAAAGATCAAGCGTCTTCCCGCCGGCGTCTCGACAAAACCAGAGCGCGCGCGCACGTGCTCGACGGAACCTGTCTTCGCGTGAAGCCTCCCGGCGGCCACGGTATTTTTCATGAGAGATTCCAGCGTGCCGTCCACTCCAGCGACTGGCAGCGACGCATAGTATGAAGGGAACCACGGTTGGTCCTGCGCGTACTTTAAGAGCGTCACAACCGCCCGCGGTGTCACTAAATCATGCCGAGACAGCCCCGAGCCGTCCGTTTGGACCACATCTCCGGGAACAATTCCGGCTGCCGCGTAAAAATCAGCGGGGAATTTCATGAGGTCTTCCGGCGTTGCCCAAATTCCACTTTTTCGCGCCGCGGCGCGCAGAAGCATTTCCGTGTGCAGGTTCTGGCTGATTTTGTTGACGAGCTTCACGGAATCGTTCAGTGGCACGGAGACATGCTCGGCCAGCACCGCTCGCGGCGGCAATGCCTCCGCCTCCGGTATGTGCAGCGCTCGCGGCGTTCCGGCGATCTTTACTCCGCGATCGCCGAGCAGCCGCGCCAGCAGCGCGGCCGCGTGTTCCGCCGGCTCGTGCAACGCGAGCACCAGCTTGCGCGGCGTGCTTTTCGCCGGCATCGTGCCGCGCACAACCACAACCTTTGAACCGGGCTCGCGCGTCAGCGTCAGGTCCGACTTCACTTCGGCCGCGGACGTGACCACATCGTTCTCGACGATAAAATCCGGCGTCGCCGGCGCAACCACGGCTTGCACGGGGTCTCCCGCCAGTTCTCCCGGCGTGAGCGTCAGAGCCACGGTATTGTCATTGACCACGATCGCGGAAATCGCGGCGCCATATTCCCAAACGATGTCGCCGATTTCCCAGCCGTCCGGGTAGGGCTCGTGCGGAAAATAGCTGTCGTCGCCGATAACGTCTCCGGTGATTTCCTTGACCCCGGTCTTGACCAGAGCGTCGGCGAGTTCCGCCAAAACCTTTTCCGGCGGGCCGTCGAATTCCTCTTTCAAGTCGTATGGGAACTTACGATTCGAGAGATTCGGATCGCCGCGCCCCACCAAGTAGAGATCGCCGGACAGCGTACCCTCCGGGGAGAGCGTGCCGCGCGTCTCGAGCGCGGTGTGAAAACGATAGTCCGGGCCCAGCTTCGCCAGTGCCAGAGCTGTGGTGAACAGCTTCATATTTGAAGCCGGCACAAAGTATTTGTCGGCGTTTAATTCAAAGAGCGTGTCGCCCGTCTGCGCATCCGCGATCAGCAGACCCCACTCGCCCTTGCTTGCCGGAGGCGCCGCGAGCAGCACGTCGGCACGGGTGGAGAATCGGAGCGCCGCAGCTGCGGTTTGCGAGCTTTCCTTTTTCTTTTTTGTGGAGCAGCACGCGCCGCTGGCCTGGTGTTTCGACTGCGCCCGTGCCGGAGGCGCTGCGCTCCCGCCCCCGAACGTGCTGCACACAAAGATCAGCGCCACCCATCGTTCGATCGCTTTGCGTCTCACCGGTTGTCCTCTGCTGGCATATTGCGTATGGAGAAAGTATAGTCGAAAGGCTACGGAACGCTTCGTTGAGAGCGGTAGCCCGAATCCTCGGGCGCGCGCCGCGACGGAGTTCAAGCCGGAAGATCCGCGGGTTGCGCCCAAAACCCGGAAACTCTAAGATTGCACTGCCCGCAAATCAAACGAGGTGATTCATGCTGAAGCGAATTCTGTCCCCCCTGCTGGTGCTGGCCATGATCGGCCTACCGCTCCCGGCGCAAGACAAAAAGGAAGCGGAACGATTGGAGAATTGCGGAACCGTTCTGAAAGAGATTCTCGATATTCCCGATGACATTCCGCAAGACCTGCTCGACAAATCGGAATGCGTCATTGTCTACCCCTCGGTCCTCAAGGCTGCTTTTGTCATTGGCGGCAGCTACGGACGCGGAGCCATGACCTGCCGCACCGGTGAGCATTACACCGGCCCGTGGAGCGCCCCGACGATGATGGCGCTCGAGGGCGGCAGCATCGGATTCCAGATTGGCGGCCAGGCCACCGATTTCGTTCTCCTCGTGATGAACGCGCGCGGAGCGCAGTCCATCCTCAGCAGCAAGGTCAAACTCGGAGCGGACGCTTCCGTGGCGGCGGGACCGAAGGGTCGTAACGCTGCGGCGGAGACGGACGTAACCATGCGCGCCGAAGTTTTGAGCTACTCCCGGGCGCGCGGGCTATTTGCCGGCATTTCGCTGGAAGGCTCAACGGTTCGCGCTGACAACGACGCGAACGAAAAGGTCTACGGGAAAAAGCTGGAAGCAGAATCGATCATCTTCAAGGGCGCCGTTGCCGTTCCTTCTCCGGCGCAAAAGATGATCGCTTACCTCAACCAAAAATCGCCAAAGAATCTGTCGGAAGCCAGTTCCTTAAAGTAGACAGACAAGCCTGCCAATTGCTGCCAGACGCCCCGGCCTCGGCCGGGGCTATTTCTTGAATGACTTGACTTTGACTCGTGTATGACTTATAGTCATAAATGAGTATCAGTCACCGTGCCCCGTCGCTCTATACTCGATTCTCCCCACGCTGCAACGCTACGCAACGCCGCCCCCGACCGGCGTCAACGTCGCAGTGCAGAGACACGCGAGCGGCTGTTTCGTGCCGCGCTCGATCTTTTCGCCAAGAAGGGTTTCGCCGAAACCACGGTGGAAGACATCACCGACGCTGCCGACGTCGGCAAAGGCACTTTTTTCAATTATTTTCCCGGCAAAGATCACATCCTGATTGCTTTCAGTGACATGCAGGTCGCGAAACTCCAGGAAGCAGTGCACAACATGCGCGAGAGGCAGGAACCGATGCCTGCCTTCCTCAGCTCGCTCACCGTTCGTATGACGGCGGAGCCAGGACGTTCCCCAGACGT
>JBGOVR010000174.1:0-8860 GCA_041478205.1 Candidatus Acidiferrum sp. | reverse complement strand
TCTTCGCAGTAAAGCACGTCGCGCACCGGACGCACGCAAACGGCGCACATCGCCTTGCCGCAATTCCGGCAATACCCCGTGGCGTCCACATCCGTATGGACCGCACACTTCATGGCACTCTCCTCGCGATCGCTGCGCCGCTCAGCCTGCCGGCAAAAACCGGCATTTCCGCAGCGAGAACTTCCAGCTGCCGGGTAATATCGTTGGCGCGATTCTGCTGTTTCGGCGAGGAAGGCTGCGAGCCATCGCTCCGTCCGGGCTGCTTTTCAGGAGAAGCTTCCGGAACCGTGCTTTCCGGAGTCGTGGGAATTCCGCTGTCCTCGCGCATGCGCGATTGGATTTCAGACACCACGCGCAGGTCGTTCACGAATTTCGTGCCACGGGCGTAGACCAGATGCGCCTGGCGGTCCGCGTTACGATAGATATTGACGGGCTGCAGGTCGGCAACCTTCGGGTGCCGCCAGTTGAAGCCGGAAGCGGTCACAAAAATCATCAGCGTTGCCGCCAAGGAAAGCGCGCCGTAAGCAAAACGAATCGAAGCGACGCCGCGGACCCAGCCCAGAACCGCACGCCAGCCGGACTCGCGCGGGCCCAGGGTCTTGTCCAGTATGGAGTAGACCAGCCGCGGAGGTGCTTCGATCTGCTCCATCGAATGCAGTCCGGACAAAAGATGCGACACACTCGCGACCAGCGGCGTGCAGCGCTCGCAAGCATTCACGTGCGCGTCAAAAGCCGTCTGCTCCGCGCCGGTGAGCACACCGTCCAGATAATCGCTAAGCCGCGCTTCGGTTTGTTCGCAAGTCCAAGTCATTTTCGTTACTTCTTTACTCTCTTTCTGCCTTACTTTCTTGCTTCTTTTCTTCTTTACTTCACCTCTTCATCGTCCTACGATGGCCGCACTCCCATCTGTTGAAGAATACGCGCCAATTCAATCCGTCCGCGGTTGATCCGCGATTTCACGGTTCCTTCCGGTACAGACAAAACTCGCTGAATCTCCGCATACTCCAGTTGCTGCAGATCGCGCAGGATAACCGCCTCGCGCAATTCCGGCGAAAGCTTGGTCAGCGCCGACTGCACCTGAGAGCTGAGCTCGCCCAACAGCAACTGCTCGTCGGGACGCCGCCCGGACGATTCCTTGTTTTCCACCACCGGCATGGCATCGTCCAGCGAATCCGTGATGCGATCGCGCTTGGTGCGCCGGTAATGGTCGATCAACAGGTTGCGCGTCACGCTGGTCATCCAAGTGGCAAAGCCGCCGTGCGCCGAACGATAGCTCCCAATCGTACGGTACACCCGCAGGAACACTTCTTGCGAGAGGTCTTCGGCTTCCGTGCCATTGCCGGTAAACCTGTAGCAAATATTGAAGATGCGGCGCGAGTGGCGGCGCACAAGGTCCTCCCAGGCCGACCCGTCGCCCTGGAGGCATTGCTGGACCAGTTGGGCATCCTGCTCCAACGTCTCATCAGCCTCGAATCCTGGTACGTCACGGCCTGCACACTATGGAACGCAAATTGCCCGTGGAAAGTTCCCCGCGAAAAGACCCACTATCCCACCACAACTGCTGCGCATTATTACCCAGCCGCTATGCTCGGTACAAGGCGGTTGTGAGGCGCCGAAAGCTGTGGCCCTGGCGGGGGCACGTGTCACTTTAGCCGAACCGTTCCGATCTGGGGCACTTTTGGATAAATAAGGAATTCTCACTCCACGTATCGGCGTAACCCATAGCAAACACTAAGGATACGCCCCTGCTAACGGGGAGCACTGGCAGGGCGTTTGCTCTCTAACACTCCAGCACAGTGGTGGAGCGGTGTGCAACGTGGCTGGTTCGCGAAAAATTCTAGTCCTGGCAATCCTTCTGATCCTGACGCATGCCGCCGTTCTTGCTGCGCATTCGACTGCAGGCTGGACATTCGCTGTTTCGGAATTTATTCAGATCGGGCTTGACGCCCTGTGTTTGACAGCGTGTGTGAAGGCCTCCTGCCGAACGAACGCCCTTCCGCATTTCCTCTGGCGGCTGTCAGCCATGTCTTTTTGCCTCATTCTCGGTGCCGAGGCGTTAGCCGTTTTCTGCCACTGGGTGATCCAATTCGCTGAATTCACGTGGATCTCCGACGTGCTCTTTGTTTTCTGGTTCGCGCCGTTGTCGATTTCTTTGTTGTTGCCGCCCGACTTCGATCCCAAGAAATTCGACCGGTTGATCATCCTCGACCTGCTCCAAGCCACTCTTTTTTGGATGGCCGTCGACATCTATTTCTCTCACCCGGCATCCAAATCGCTATCCAGCAGTGACGCGACTCTTCCGGATTGGAGCACGTCCCTCGTCTACAACGGGGTTGTTGTCGGCGCGTTTTTCCTGCGCGCGATATCAACCAATTCCAAACTTGTGCGATCCCTGTTCGCAAGAATGGGAGTGTTCCTTTTATTATCCGGGGTAGCCGATTTTGTGTACACCTACTGCGGAGCGATTAATCAGCCCAACGGTTGGTACGACCTGGTGTGGAGTTCGTTGTCCTTGCTGCCGATCGCGATTGCCACCGACTCGGGAGGGCTCCAGATTGAGGAGGCCTCCCGGCGGTCCGCACTAGGCAGAGATTTGGTGGAGCGCCAGATCTTTCCGCTGATCTACCCGCTACTCCTTCTCATCATGGCTGGGTTGATTGCGCAGCAGCACCTGGAAATCGCCGCCCTCTTCGTGGTCACGTCTTTTGTGTGTTCGAGCGTGCGCGTGTTTCTTATCCAGAGCCGCCAGGCGCGTTCCGAGAGGGCCTTGCAGCTTGCGAAAGAGGCGGCAGAGAGCGCCAATCGAACGAAGAGCGAATTCCTGGCAAACATGAGTCACGAAATCCGCACGCCCATGAACGGCATTTTGGGAATGGCGGAGCTTGCGCTGGACACCGAGCTGAGCGCGGAGCAGCGCGAATATCTCACAACCGTGAAGTTTTCCGGCGATAGCTTGCTGCAAATCATCAACGACATTCTGGACTTCTCCAAAGTGGAAGCGGGCAAGATGGACTTGGAGCAAGAGCCTTTCAGCTTGCGCGAGACCCTGGGTCACGCCCTCAAACTGCTCGCCGTGCGTGCCCACAATAAGGGATTAGAACTCGCCTGTCGGGTCGCACCCGATGTGCCCGATACGCTGCGGGGAGACGCCGGGCGGCTGCGGCAGATCGTCATGAACCTCGCGGGCAACGCGTTGAAGTTCACCGAACACGGAGAGGTAGTGGTTCGAGTACAAATTGCAGCGGACTCCTTAGAGCAGGTTCATCTGGAATTTGAAATCAGCGATACCGGAATCGGAATCGATCAGGCCCACCAAGGAAAGGTCTTCGAAGCGTTCACGCAGGCAGACGGCTCGACCACAAGAAAGTTTGGCGGCACCGGACTGGGACTCACCATTTCCTCGCGGCTCGTCGAACTGATGGGCGGGCGCATCTGGGTGGACAGTGAACCTGGGAAGGGAACGACCTTTCATTTCACCGCCGCGTTCCGATGCGAGGAACGCTCGGCCGAAGAAGGAGACCAGGTATCCACCGAGGCGCTCCTCAATAATATTGCAGTCCTCGTCGTGGACGATAACGCAACGTTCCGAAAGATTTTGGGAGAGATGCTCGAGGTTCATGGAATGGTACCTGTGCTGGCCGAAAGTGGCCGCGCGGCGCTCCAGATCATCGAAGAAGCATCCTCTTCTGATAAGGCCTTCCCGCTAATGTTCGTTGATGCTGATATGCCGGAAATGGATGGGTTCGCCCTGGCGTCCGAGATACGCAAGAACCCAAAACTGGCCGGAGCGACGGTGATGATGCTGAATTCTGACCGGCAAACGGCCGACGCTGCGCGATGCCGTGAATTCGGCGTCGCGGCCCATATAGTAAAGCCCGTCACGGAACGCGAGATTCTCCGAACAATCCTATTCGTATCGGGTGCGCCAATAGATGCACCACGGAGCACAGCCCAGCCGCAGCGCGCGCCTGCGCCGGAGACGCCGCTCAAGCTGCGCATCCTCCTGGCGGAAGACAATGCCGTCAATCAGAAGCTGGCGGTGCGGTTATTGGAAAAGCTGGGACATGCGGTCCTGCTGACAAACAATGGGAAAGAAGCGGTCGAGACTCTGATGTTGCAGCCGGATGAAATTGATCTGGTCCTCATGGACGTACAAATGCCGGAAATGAACGGATTCGAGGCGACTGCGGCGATCCGCGCCTGGGATCTGGCGCGCGGCGAACATACCCCCATCGTCGCCATGACGGCTAACGCGATGAAAGGAGATGCACAACGCTGTTTCGACGCCGGCATGGACGGATATGTCTCGAAGCCCATCAACCGCGCGCAACTGCTGCAAGAAATTGAGAAGCATGCAAAACGCGCTGCGGTAAGCGTCACCAGCGAGCGCCCAGAGGAACGCGAAGTCTTGATCTAAAGGGTGGCGACGGAGCCCGTGTACGCGTAAATTACCGCCGTTACACCCACAGTCAGTCTCGACAATACCAGCCTCACTTTCAACACGCAGCTTGCCGGCGCTTCCGCTACCCCTCAGACCGTTACTCCGACTAACGGTGGCCCGGTGGCGTTGGGCATCGCGAGCATCGCTGTTACTGGCGCCGATAGCGGCGACTTTGCCGAAACCAACGCGTGTGGCGCATCGGTCGCGGCAGGCGCCAACTGCACCATCAGCGTGACCTTCACGCCGAGTGCTGTCGGCAGCCTGCGCCGTTGATTTCGCGCAATGGTCGCATAGTTGGAGCACTTGACGTTGAGGGACGTGGCCAGTAGGCTGACCACTTCATGCGCATTTCGTCGAGGAAGCTGCTGGTAGCGTTGCTCGGGCTCGGGGTCCTGGGCTTTGTCCTTTACAGGTCGCGCGGATTCATTCATTTGTCCGATTTCAGCGGCGCCAAGCTGCTTCACGCGGTGCGCGGGGCGAATCCCTGGTACCTGGTTCTTTCCGTCGTGGCCATCTACGGGTGCTACGCGCTGCGCGCGTTGCGTTGGGAAGTGTTCCAGAAAAACTTGGGAGAATCGCATTTCTGGAATATCTATAAGCTGACGCTGGCGGGATTTTCCGCGGTGTTCTTGCTGGGGCGTGCGGGCGAGCCGGTGCGGCCGCTGCTCTTGGCGCGCAAAGAGAAGCTCCCGCTCTCAGGCCTGTTCGGGATTTATGTTTTGGAGCGATTGTTTGACGCCGCCAGCGCCGCGGTAATCACCGCGGTCGGCTTGCTGCTCTTCAATGCGCACAACCATGTGGACGAGACCACCACTAAGTTCGAGACCGCCGCGAAAGCGACCGGGACGTTTCTGTGCGTTGGTGTACTGGGCGCAGTCGCGTTGCTGGTGTATCTACGGCTGCATGGCACCGCCTTGTTGGAGCGGCGGCTGCAAGGATCGGTGAAGGCTCATGGATGGAGAGCGAAAGCGGCGCGCATCGTTCTGGGTTTTGCGCGCGGCGTGCAGACCATCCGCACTTGGGGGCAACTCGCCCTCGCGGTGACGTATTCCGCGGCGCACTGGTTTTTGGTGCTGCTGGTTTACCTCTGGGTGTCGCACAGTTTCGGCGGCAAGCTCGCAACGATCAGCCTTAGCGACGCCATGCTGGTGATGGCTTTCACCTTGGTGGGCTCCGCCGTGCAAGTGCCGGGTGTCGGTGGCGGCTCGCAAGCCGGATCGATCATTGCGTATACCGCAATCTTTGGAGTAGAAAGAGAGCCGGCCGTGGCCGCGGCAATCGTCATCTGGCTGATTACGTTTGCGGCCAGTTGTTTTGCGGGCGTGCCGCTGCTGATTCGCGAAGGCTGGTCTCTCGGCGAATTGCGGCGCATGGCCGAGCACGAAGACGAAATCATGGACAAAGAAGCGGCCGGGTTTCCGGATGCGGACACCCGGCGAGGAGAGTCAGCCGAGTGAAGTGTCCTTTCTGTGCGGATGTTGAAGATAAGGTGATCGATTCCCGCGAAGGCCGCACCGGCGACACCATTCGCCGGCGGCGGGAATGCCTGAAATGCGGCCGGCGATTTACCACCTACGAGCGCATCGACGAAATTCCCTACATGGTCATCAAGAAGGACGGGCGGCGGGAGCGCTTCGAGCGGCAGAAGATTCTACAGGGGCTGCTGAAGGCCTGCGAGAAGAGGCCAGTGCCCACGCCGAAGCTCGAGGCCATCGTGGACGATATCGAAGGCGTGGTGCACGAAGCCACCGAGCGCGAACTGACCACGACCGAGATCGGCGAAATGATCATGCACCGGTTGAAGAAGCTGGACAAAGTGGCTTACGTGCGATTTGCTTCGGTGTACATGGATTTCAAGGACGTGCAGGAATTCATGTCAGAGCTGAAGAATTTGCTGAAAGACCGGGTGAAGAAGTGAAAGAAACGAAGTAAAGAAGTAATGAGGTAAGGAAGCAAGGAAGAACGAGCCAAGGAGATAAAAAGTGGCTGTGCGGAAGACGAAATTGTTCGTCCTGGTTTTTCTTGGCGTGACCGTGGTTGCTTTGCAACTGGCGGCTCAGAAAAAAACAGTGACGACGGCGCGAGCCGTCGGCCACGGGATCGAGATGCCCGACGCGGAGAAGATCCGCGCGCACGTGAAGTTTTTGTCGAGCGATTTGCTGGAAGGGCGGGGAACCGGGCAGCGCGGCGGCGATATCGCGGCGGAATACATTGCGACCCAGTTCGCGTTGTACGGTCTGAAGCCCGTCGGCGATGACGGGACTTATTTTCAGAACGTGCCGATGGTGGGTGTGAAGACGCTGCGGGACACTTCGTTCCAGCTCGTGCCGGCGAGCGGCGACGGGGTCACGCTGAAAAACCTCGACGACTTTGTGACCAACAACGAGAGCCAGGGGGAGACGGCGGACATCGATGCGCCCATCGTGTTCGTGGGCTATGGCATCAAGGCTCCGGAGTACAACTGGGACGACTACAAGAATTACGATCTGCGCGGCAAAGTGGCGCTGCTGTTCGTGAACGAGCCGATTTCGGACGATCCGAAATTTTTCAAAGGCAAAGCGCTGACGTACTACGGCCGCTGGACGTACAAATTCGAGGAGACGGCGCGGCGCGGGGCCTTGGCGACGCTGGTCATCCACCGGACAGACCTGGCGAGTTACGGCTGGGAGGTGGTGCGCAACTCTTGGGGGAGCGAGCGATCGTATCTGAAGCGAGACGCGACGCCGAAAGTTCAGGCGGCTTCCTGGATTCAACTCGAAGTGGCGAAGAAACTCGTGGCGATGGGCGGACTCGATCTAGATAAGTTGTTCCAGCAAGCGCAATCACGCGATTTCAAGCCGATCGAATTGCCGGTGCGCTTGCAGGCGCACGTGGCGAGCGAGTTGCGGCCGTTCATCTCGCGGAATGTGCTCGCGCGCGTGCCGGGCTCCGATGCGAAGCAGAGCGACGAGGCGGTGCTGTACACCGCGCACTACGATCACCTGGGCATTGCGCCGGACGCGAAAGGCGACAACATTTACCACGGCGCGGTGGACAACGGGACCGGATGCGGCATTTTGCTGGAACTGGCGCGGACTTGGTCGCTGGCCAAACCGCAACCAGCGCGATCGATTCTATTTGCCGCGGTCACCGCGGAAGAACAGGGCCTGCTGGGCTCCGAGTATCTGGGAAAACATTCCCCGGTGCCGCCGGGGAAGATCACGCTGGACCTGAACTTCGATGCGCTCGCGCCCATCGGCGATCCGGAAGAAGTGGAAGTGAGCGGGGCGGAGCGGACGACGTTTTATCCGGTTGTCGAGTCGCTGGCGAAGACGTTTGGCTTAGAGATTCGTCCGGACGCGCGTCCCGAGGCAGGGCATTATTATCGCTCCGACCATTTCAGCCTGGCGCGAGTGGGAATTCCTTCGTTTTCGGTTGGCGAAGGATTGAAATACCAAGGACACGATGCGGCCTGGGGGGAAGCGCAGGCCCAAGACTATGTGGAGCACCACTATCACCAGCCCAGCGACAAATACCGGCCGGAATGGGACTTTACCGGGCTGGCCAAGATGGCACGGTTTGGCTTCCTGCTGGGCCAGAACGCCGCGATGAGTCCGGAGCTGCAAGGTTGGCAGTCGGGCGATGAGTTCGAGCCGGCAAGGAAGAGTCGCTAGGTTCCGTCATTGTCCTGATGTTCTTAGTTCCGATGCTGGCACCAATGTCCAAAGTGCCGAAGGGATTGGTTCCATCAGATGCTTAACTCGGAGAACGTTGCGCCTGACTTGTATTACCGAAATTGTCCTGATTGCACCTAGGAGACATAGCCTGCGTTACTGGGGAAGTTAGCATGTAATGTAGCGTGAAGAATCCGTCTTAGCTAATTGTGGCGGGGAGTGAAACCAGGCCAGATTGACAAAACAAGTCTAGTGCCAACCAACGGCTTGGCTCGAGTCTGCAGGCAGAATTCTTTGCCGCTTCATCGAGTAAAGGGCCGAATCTGCCGCGCCCAAGAGACTCTCAATCGTATGACCGTTTTGGGGATAGACGGCAACACCGACGCTGACGGAGAGCTTTGGTCCTTTCTCGTCATTTGCAAGGCCCTCACAGATGCGTTGTGCCACCAGGTTGGCCGTCTTTGCTTTAGTCTCCGGTAAGACAAGAGCAAACTCGTCGCCACCGAAGCGGGCAGGAGTATCGATGTCCCGGCAACAGGAGCACAAAACATCTGCCAACCGGCAAAGCGCTTGGCTTCCGATCATATGTCCGTGGCGGTCGTTGATTAGCTTCAATCCGTCAAGGTCAAAGAACAACAACGCAAACTCTCGGTTCGTGCGCATGCTGCGCTTGATCTCCGAATCGAGCACGTCTACGAAGTGACGATAGTTGGCTAGACCGGTCAGTGGATCCCTGGCCGCCTGTCGACGGAGGTGATCCTCCAGC
>JBGOVR010000018.1:0-46317 GCA_041478205.1 Candidatus Acidiferrum sp. | reverse complement strand
CTGCAACAGTCGGCGGCGGATAGCGCGGCGCTCGCGGGCGCAGGCGACATTGCCTACATTCCCGACGGAGCAAGTGTCCGAAATGCCGCGAGAGCCGACTCTTTGTTAAATGGCTTTCCCAACGGTGGCAAGGTGACCGTGACCGTAAATCACCCTTCGTCGGTGATACCGTATTCGGCAAATCCCAATTCCGTTGAAGTTCTCATCACCGTCGCCCAGCCCACGTTTTTCATGAAAATATTCGGAATTAACTCGGCGAACGTCACGGCTAGAGCCGTAGCATTAGCGTCGGGAAGAAACTGCATCTATGCTCTGCAAAACGGTATCGGTGGGACGCCTACATTTCCAGCTCCGCCTCCGCCACCGTGCGGGGTCATCGACAATCAGGCCCTTGTGGCTCAAGGTGCTGTGCCGGCCGCGGATCCCCTGTTCTATCTGAGACCGCCGGGTGCCGGTGGAGCCTGTCTACCCGGCCTTGTAAATAACGCTACACCTCCACCTGGCGCGCCGAATCCAGTTACGTTGAGTCCGGGCCACTATTGCACTGGAATTTCTGTCAGCGGTACTCGGAGCGTGACCCTAAATCCCGGCACGTACGTCGTAACCGGCGGCGGAATCAGTTTCAGCGGCACGGGCACCGTGAGTGGGACTGGCGTCACCCTATACCTAAGCGCCGCCGGAGGACCGGTCTCGATCAACCCGCCCGGCAGCAATCGAGTGGTAAATCTCACTGCTCCGGCGGCTGGAGTACGCGCGGGAATTCTGTTCTATCAGAATCGAGGAAATGCTTCGGCCGCCACGATCAATGCGACGGCAGGTTCAAAGTTCCAAGGAGCCTTTTATTTTCCCAACGCAGCTTTGAGCCTGAATAATACCGGCCCCAACGCCGCCTATACCATTGCGGTAGCAAAATCGTTGACGTTGACCGGGACGCTTTTCCCGGCCGATTATTCATCGCTTCCCGGCGGCTCGCCCATCAAGACTGCCGTGCTGGTGGAATAGCTTCTGGACCTTGAGCGTCGAGAAAATCGCACCCTGAAAAGCAGTCTGACCAACCCGTGACCACGCCCCTTTTGTTGCTCGCGAGCACGTTCACCGCGGCTGTCTCGGCAAAATATCTTTCGATTATCATGGCCAACCTTCCTGTCCTAGTTCCTTTGGCCCTGGGTTCCCTCTCAATCCTCATAGCCATCCCCTGGGCCGCCGCACGAGGAAGACTCCACATTCCAGGATACGTCGGCCTGGCATTTCTCACGTTCGCCATCGCTCTTTTGGTCGGACGCGTCGCTGGCGTTCGTGGAATCACCGGAACTACCGCGGGCGTTGTTTTATCCGTCGCGTTTTTCTTGTTGATTGCCGCAGCTGTGGGTTGCGTCCTGGCGCTCTTCTTTTATCGTCATCCACCCGAAGTGTAGCCTTGCGATCTACGCGTTCCCCCCACATGGAATATCGACCACCATCAATCCATCCGTTCATTTATTGACCGGTGCAGGAAAGCTCCAGCGAAGTGATCGAGGGGAAAGCCGAAGTGAGTTCGTAGAAGAAGATTGGCTCCGGGGCATGGACTCGAACCATGATAACCAGCTCCAAAGGCTGGTGTCCTACCAATTAGACGACCCCGGAGTCGATAATAGAATTGTAGCAGAGGCACGCACTCGTGGACAGATAGAGCGGGTGAAGAAATGACGTCACAGCAGCCCAGAAATCGAGAACTAAGGAACTAAAGAACTAAAGAACAGGCGACGGCCCCACACTGGAACGAACCTCCGTGATTCCGCTAGGGGTTTTACACGGTTCGCGAGAACCCCCGCTTTCTGTTAAATTGATACAGTACGTTCTCCACGGGAGAGGTGTCCGAGCGGTTTAAGGAGCACGCTTGGAAAGCGTGTGTAGGAGAAATCCTACCGTGGGTTCAAATCCCACCCTCTCCGCCACTTCCTGAACCTTCTTGCGTTCATTTTTCGACACTACGGATTCGCTCATCCCGCCGCCCCACGCCGCACGATGTTAGATTTTACTTTGTGGGGTAATTCGTCCTTCCCGAAGTGTGTCGGGGTTCACCCTGCTGGTGACATTCTCAAAGGTAGGGTTCCAGCGTGAGAAAGATCCGGTTGCGAACGAAGTTTCTCCTCTCGCTTCTGGCGATCTCCGCCGGCCTGCATCTGTGGTATGAACGCAGCTCCCCCGAGGACTTGAGGAGCCTGGACCGCGTGTATCAAAACAAAGGACTTTAACTCCCTTTAGAATGAACACTTGTGAAAAACAGGGGGAGGGGGGCCTAGCTTGTGAGGACGATTCCGCTAGCTCAATTATGGCAGGATGTCGCGCCGCGCTTATCGAGGTACCTCTGGTGATACTCTTCCGCGCGATAGAACGTTCCCGCCGGGGTGATCTCCGTGGCGATGGGCCCACGAAGTTTCCGGCTGGCCTCCAGAGCGGCCTTGGACTTTTTCGCCACGGTCTCTTGCTCCGGCGAGTGAAAGAAAATCGCCGTGCGGTACTGCGAACCGGAATCCGGCCCCTGCCGGTTCACCTGTGTGGGATCGTGCATCTGCCAAAACACATCCAGCAACTTCTCGTAGCTCAGTTTCGCCGGATCGAAAGTCACCTGCACCACTTCCGCGTGGCCCGTTTCGTCCGTGCACACGTCCTTGTACGTCGGGTTCGCCATCTGCCCGCCGCTGTACCCCACGGTGGCGTCCACGACCCCCGGTACGCGCCGGAATGCCGCCTCAATTCCCCAGAAGCACCCTGCTCCAAACGTCGCGATTTCAGTCATCGGCTTCTCCTCCACCCACCCGGTATTCTACCCGTCTTCCTCAGCTTATTCGATGCCGTCAGCGTACCCACCGATTCTTCCGGCTCGCCTGCGTTTGACGCCGCTTCACGTTTCGCGAGATCATGGAAGTTTTGGAGTGGACCACCGGAATGGACATGGGGCTTCAAGGCCGGGTGAGCGGCACGGCAGTCGCCAGGAAAGGGCTTGGCCGTGCTGTCGCGATCGGTCCGCGTGCCGCCCGGTTCGGCGATTTCGCCGGAAGTATTTCTGCCGCGACGGGCGTCAAACTAGGAGCGGTCTTCGCCAACCTGACCCGCCAGATCCCCGCGGGCTGCGGCACAGCAATTGCCGCCGATTGTGCAACCGCACGGAGTCTCCTCTAGCGCAATGACGGCTATCCATCGACACTTCGAGCTTTCGCTGCTACCCGAGCGCTTGGCCATCGCGCGCCTCGCGCCCGATGCGCCTGTTCCGTCTTGGGCGGCGCAAGGCCCCTTTTTCTCGATTACGCGCACTGCCGACGAGCTTTCCATCGTCACCGCAGCGCGCAACATTCCGGAAGGGGTTCAAAAGCAAGCAAATTGGCGTGGCCTGAAAGTTCACGGACCATTTGCTCTTTCGGAAATCGGCGTGCTCTCCGCGCTCGCGGCGCCCCTCGCGGATGCGAAAATAAGTCTGTTTGTTATTTCTACTTTCGATACGGATTACCTGCTCGTGAGCTCAGAGCATCTGCAGGCGGCCGTCGCCACACTCGAAAAAGCGGGCCACAAGATACAAGACGCAGAATTTGATTCATAACTCTCTATTTTTCTGGAGCAAAGCAAGAATGATCACGGAACCCTCTCGCGTCACCAATCGCACCCGCCGGACGATTCTGTCGGCCGCCGGCTTCCTAGCGCTCCTTTTCTCTGCGCCGCAGGTCCGAGCCGATGAGCCTTACGCCCGCAGCCGCGACTACGACTTGCAGCACTCCAAGATCGTTCTGCGTTTTGACCTCGATGAAAAGAAGGTTCTCGGCGATGTCACCCACACTCTCTCGATCCTTCGGGACAATACTTCCAAGGTCGCTTTTGATTCCGTCGGCCTCACCATCCAAAGCGTTACCGTAAACAAGTCTCCCGCGAAATTCGAGACCACTGCGGCAAAAGTCATCGTGCCTCTTCCCGCTTCCGCGCATCCTGGCGAAAAATTTGAAATCGAAATTCGCTACGAAGGCAAGCCCGCCAAAGGCCTCTATTTCATTCTTCCGGACAAAGATTATCCCGACCGCCCCAAGCAGATCTGGACGCAGGGAGAATCCGAGGATACCCGCTACTACCTGCCGACCTACGACTATCCCAACGACCGCCTCACCACGGAAACGATTGTCACCGTCCCCGCTTCTTTTCTCACCGTGGCCAACGGCAAACTGATCGGCGTCACCGACGCCGGCAACGGCATGAAAACTTGGACCTGGAAGGAATCCCTGCCCAGTTCCACGTACCTGATCACCGTCGTGGCTGGAGAATTCGATGAAGTGAAACAGTCTCTGCGCGGCCTCCCGGTCACCTACTATGCGCCGAAGGGCCGCGGCGACCGGCTTCCCGCCAACTACGGACGCACCCCCGCCATGATCGATCTTTTCACCAAGAAGCTGGGCGTCGAATATCCTTGGGAAAAGTACGCGCAAGCCATGGTTGACGATTTCGTCGCCGGAGGAATGGAAAACTCCAGCGCCACGACAAACACCGCCTCATCTCTCAGGAATCCGAAACTCGTACCCGAATTTCCGGCCAACGAAGATCCGCTCATTTCTCACGAACTCGCCCATCAGTGGTTTGGAGATTTGGTCACTTGCAAGGACTGGGGCAACCTCTGGCTGAACGAGGGTTTCGCCACCTTCTTTGAAACCGTCTGGGCCGAATTCTACTTTCCAAAGGAACAGGCGGATTTCGACCGCTGGAACAACGCCCGCGAGTGGTTCCAACAGACCACTCTCTACGCAAAACCTCTCGTGCGTTTTGATTTTGACGATTCCAGCGAATTCGACGAAAACGCCTACAATAAAGGCGGCTGGATTCTCGACATGCTCCGCCATCAAATCGGTGAGGACGCTTTCTGGCGCGGCCTGAAACACTATCTCGAAGTCAATCGCGGCAAGAACGTCGTTACCGCGGACCTCATCCGCGCGATCGAAGAAGTCAATCACATCAGCGTGGACCGCTTTTTCAACCAATGGGCCTATGGCGCCGGCGCTCCAAAGTTCGACCTGAGCTACACCTACGATGATGCCAAGCATCAGGTCGCGCTGACGGTCAAGCAAACGCAAAAAGTCGAGGGTCATGTCGGCATCTTCCAGGTCCCCGTCGACGTCGAAATTACTACGCTGTCGGGCCCGAAGGCCTACACCCTCACTGTTTCCAAAGATGTCGAAATCTTTCCCCTCGCGTCCGACTCCGCGCCACTGATGGTTCTTTTTGACAAAGGCGGTCATATTCTGAAATCCGCCGAGTTCCACAAAGAAAAGAAAGAGTGGCTCTATCAGTTGAAAAATTCGGCCGAACTCTCCGACCGCGCCGACGCAACGATCGCTCTTGGCAAGCTCAAGAACGACGAGGAAGTGGTGGCCGCGCTCGGAAGCGCCCTGAAGACTGACAAAGCCTGGGGCGTCCGTGACGTCGCCGCCGATGCCCTCGGCCGCATAGGCAGCCCTGCGGCATCCAAGCAACTCCTCGATGCGCTCAACACCAACGATCGGCCGTGGGTGCGGTATCGCATCGTCAACGCTCTCGCAAATTTCAAGGACGACGCCGGCGTCGCCTCGAAGGTCGAATCCATCGCGCGGGAGGACCATTCCTATCGAGCGCGCGCCAGCGCCCTGCAAGCTCTTGGCCGCCTCAAGGCGCCCAACGCTCTAGACACCCTGAACGCTGCCGCAACGTGGGATTCACCGGACGGTTTTCTTCGCAACGCCGCGCTCCGCTCGCTCGGCTACCTCGGCGACGACAAAGCCGTGCCGCTGCTCCGCGAATGGTCTGCCGTCGGCAAACCCATCGATTCGCGTAACGCCGCCGTCGCCAGCCTCGCCCGCCTGGACAAAGACAACAAAGAAATCACCAAGCTGATTGCCTCGTATCTCACGGAGCCGCACGCCCCGCTCCGCATGGCCGCGATCTGGGCGCTCGGCAATCGCGGCGACGCCTCCGCCATCCCCGCCCTCGAGGCTGTGCTGAAGACCGATGACCTGAGCATTGAAATGGTACCGATGATCAACGAGCAGATCGCCAAGCTGCAAAAAAAACAAACCGGAAAAGACTTGCACGGAGATCCCGAGGACGACGACGCCGATAAGGACAGCGCCCCAAGCGATCAGGCCGCCATATCACAGCGCCTCGACAAGCTAGAACACCTCGTCCAGGAAGTAAGCGACCGCCTCAAATCCATCGAAGCCCGCCTTCCGCCTCCGAAGAATTAGTGGCGCGTCGCTGTTGAAGAGCTGGGTCAAGGCTCGGCAATGAGAATTCGCAAATCGCGCAGATTGTTGCCTGTCGGCCCCGTCACAATCGCATCATCCAGCCGGACGAAAAAATTGTATGCATCGCTTTGCCGATACACGTCTCGCGGGTCTAGGCCAGTGGCTTGGGCTCTCGCGAGCGTTTCGCCATCCGCCACGGCGCCGGCCGCCGGACTGTTCCCGTCAATCCCATCCGTCCCCGCGCTGAGGACCGCGACGCGACGCCCGGCGATTTTTTCGACGCACGCCAGTACAAACGCCGAATTCCTGCCGCCGATGCCGTCTCCCGTGACCGGCGAGCTAACTTCGCCATCCGCAATCAGTGCCACACGCTGCCCCGGATTCGCCGCTCGCAACCCTTCGAGTTGCGCGAGCAAATTTTCTGCGGCCTTCTCCACCGGCCGATCATCCGTGGTGTTGTCGCAACACGTCACGCAGCCTTTCCCCTCCGCCGCGTGATGCGCGGGGTGAAACAAGTCGTCCATCCCCAGCAGCAGCGAAAAATAGGCATTCGCAAACGCAGGATCACCGGCCTTCGGCGTTTCCGGCATCTTCCCTTCGTCGATCCAACGCTGCAGTGCCGCGGGCAGTTGTTTTCGCAGTGCGTACTCCGCGAAGACTCGCTCAACATCCACAATGGTTGTCGGATCGGGCAGCGTGGGTCCCGAAGCCAGCGCCGATTCCTGTCCGGCAGGCACATCGCTCACCGCCAGAGTAATTTTCGTGGCGCGGCCCGCAGCGGCAGCCAGCCTTCCGCCTTTTACCGCGGAAACGTGTCTGCGAACGGTGCCCATTGCTCCAATGGGCGCGCCGCAGGTGACCAGGGCGCGGTACAACTGCTGCACGTCCTCGAGCGTCTGGCGCGAGTCGAGAGGCAGCTCGACGAGCGCTGATCCTCCTCCCGACAGCAGAAAAAATACCAGCGTTCGCGCGTCACAGGTCTTCAGCAGCGCAAGAATTGCTTCCGCCGCTCTCCAACTCTCGACATTCGGGACCGGGTGACCTGCCACGAAATAGCTCATTTCTCGCATCGCTCGCGCCGGTGCGGCCGGCGCGGACACGACGCCGTCGAACGCAAGACCCGAGGGCAATAGTGACGCCAGGCCCTCCACCATCGCATGCGCCGCTTTGCCAATCGCGATCGTGCGCACGGCGTCGAACGCACTCAGGTCCACGACCGCGCGATCGCCATACAACCGCGATCCTTCGCGCCGCAGCTTTCGCTGCATCGTCGCGGGAATATCGATCGCCGCTAATGTTTCGTGGAAAATCCGGCGGGCAAGTTGCTTCAGATCCGCCATAGAGGGTTCGCCGTTACGCGCCTCAGCGCGCCTTCAGAACGTCTGGATTTAGCATGTTCGGAGGCCGCTGCCCCGTGAACAACGCCACAACATTTTCCGCCGCCATGCACGCCATCTTCGTCCGCGTCTCCAGTGATGCCGACGCCAGATGCGGCGCCAGCACGACATTCGCCCTCTTCAGCCCGGGATGAATGAACGGCTCGTTCTCGTAGACGTCCAACGCCGCGCCGGCAATCTTCCCGCTCTCCAGCGCGTGCACCAGCGCCGCTTCGTCCACCACCGGACCCCGCGCGGTGTTGATCAAAAACGCCGTGGGCTTCATCCGGAAAAACTTTGCCGCGTCAAACAGCCCGCACGTTTCCTCCAGCAGCGGCACATGCACGCTGACGAAATCCGACTCCGCCAGCAGTACGTTAAGATCGTGATACTCCGCCTTGAGTTCCTTCTCCACGTCGAGCGGCGCGCGAACTGCGTCGCTGTAAATCACTTTCATCTGAAACCCCGCGGCCCGCCGCGCCACCGCCCGCCCGATCCGCCCGAACCCCACCAGCCCCAGCGTTTTGCCCCACACGTCGGTCCCGACAAGCTGATCGAGGTCCCAGCCTTTCCAATTTCCAGAGCGCGCCAACTGCTCGCCCTCGCCCAGCCTCCGCGCCACGGCCATCAGCAGCGCCCACGCAAAATCCGCCGTCGTCTCGTCCAGCACACCCGGCGTGTTGGTGGCCACCACGCCGCGCTTGGTGCACGCCGGAACGTCAATATTGTCGAAGCCCACCGCCACATTCGCGGCGATGCGCAATTTTGGCGCCCCGCGCAGCAATTCTTCGTTCACCCGCTCGGTCAGCAGGCACACCAATCCTTCTTTGTCTTTGATGCGGCGAAACAATTCTTCCTTGGAGATGCGCTCCGGCTGCGTCCAATATTCCACCTCGCAGCTTGCGTTCAATATCTGCTGCGCCGCGGGAAACAGCGGCCGCGTGGCCAGCACCCGAGCCTTCGCCATCTCTGCCTCTTTCCTTTTCCGAAAGTTACACTAACACAGGTCGCTTCGGGCTTTTCGCAGGGCTTGCCCTCAACGCGATCCGCCCGTTGGTTTTCTCGTGCTTTCGCCTCGGATTCGCCTTGCGCGTCCGGCAGGGGACCACTAACCTAAAGGCATATCGGGCCTTGGCGTGTGTTCCAGAAAAGCGAGGAAATTATAAAATGGCCACCTCCGTGTGGAAGGGCTTCCTAACCTTCGGCTTGATCTCGATTCCTATTCGGCTCTTCTCGGCTGCCCGAAGCGAGCGCATCAGTTTGAATCAACTCCATAAGGTGTGTCATTCGCGGATCAAGATGCCGCTTTTTTGTCCTACGTGCGATCGCAAGGTGGAGCGTTCGGAGATCGTGAAGGGATACGAGTACGACAAAGATCAGTACGTGCTCTTCACCGACGAAGAACTGGATAAGATCGAACCGGACTCCGCGCGCACCATGGAAATTCTGGAGTTCGTGAAAGTGGAGGAAATCGATCCGTTGTATTATGACGCCTCCTACTACGTTACCCCGGAAGATGAGGGAAAGAAGGCCTATCAACTGCTTCTGGAAGCCCTGGAACAAACCGGGTATTGCGCGATCGCCAAGCTATCCATGCATCAGCGCGAGCACATCGTGATCGTCCGCCCGCGTTCCGAGGGCATGACCCTGCACACGATGTTTTATCAGAGCGAGATCCGCGAGGTCGCCGAGTTTGGCCGGAAGAACAACGCGGAGCTGAAGGAAGCGGAGAAAAAGCTGGCGACGCAATTGATCGAGAGCCTGGCCGCGAAATTCGAGCCGCAAAAGTATCATGACGAATATCAGAACAGCATGCTGGCGTTGATCGAAGCCAAGCGGCAAGGGCAAGAAGTCGCCGAGGTAGCGCATCCGAAGCTTGCGCCGGTGATCGACCTGATGGAAGCGCTCAAGAAGAGCCTGGAGAGACAGCCGGCAGCGCCGGCGAAGAAGCCGCCTGTCCGGGCCGTTCCAGCGGTGGCCAAGGAAATCAAGAAGACGGGGAAAAGAGCAGCGGGCTAGTTTTTTATGGGCGCAACCGACCAATTCACGCGGCAAGAATTCCAACGGATCCTTGATGTCTCCGAGAAGCAGTTGAGCTACTGGGAAAAGTTGCGGCTCATCTCCCCGCGAAAGCCCGGCGTCGCCAAATTCTACGACTTCCGCGACCTCATCAGCCTGCGCACGGCAAAGCAGCTTATTGAAACGGGAGTGCCTGCAAGCCGCCTGCGCCGTTCGATGGTCGCGCTCCACCAGAAATTGTCGGAAGTTCAGTCGCCCCTGACCGAGCTGCGCATTCGCTCGAACGGTAAGGACGTCATCGTCGAGCGGGCGGGCGCGCGGTTGGAACCCCTCACCGGGCAGTTCGTCCTCAATTTTGATACGCGGGAGTTGATCGACAAGGTCCGCGTGATGCCGGAGCGCAGCGCCGAAGACTGGTTCGCGCTGGGGCTTCAGTACGACTCCGATCCTGCGACGCGGGCGGAAGCGGTGGCCGCCTACGAGCGGGCGATTTCCAGCGATCCTGGGCACGTCGATGCCTTGATCAATTTAGGAATGCTGTCGTACGACCAAGCGGATCTGGAGAAGGCGGCGGAGTGTTTCGATCGAGCGGTGGAGCTTGCGCCTGACAACGCGATCGCGCGCTTTAACCTGGGAAGCGTTCTCGATGAAGTTGGGCGCGTTGAGGACGCCAGGCAGCATTTGCGGCTGGCGGTGCGCCTGAATCCTCGCTATGCGGATGCGCACTACAATCTCGCCTTCGTGTGCGACAAGCTCGGCGCTCTGAGCGAAGCCCGCGAACACTGGACGCTGTACATCAAGCTCGATCCCGCAAGCACTTGGTGCGAGTATGCGCGACGGCGCTTGAGTTCGATCGGCTGACGACCCTGAAATCGTATATTATTCCCCCGCAAGATTCCTCTTTGCCTTAATGTGACGCATAGCTCTCAGCTGATACTCGCGCAACTAGAAAAGGCTTTCATGACACGAACATGGCGGTTGTCTAAGTGGATGCCGGTTTTGTGCTTGTTGCTTGCCGGGGCAGTTTTCGCTGCGACGCAAAGATTTTCCATCGCGCAAACGAGTCCGGGTGCAGCGATGGAGACAGCGGACATGGTGCTGATCAACGGCAAGATTTTGACGGTGGACGCGAAGGACTCTATCGCGCAGGCGGTGGCCATCCGCAAAGGGAAGATTATCGCGGTCGGATCGAATGGCGACATCACGCAGCGGGTGACCAAGGATACGCGAGTGATCGATCTCCACGGGCGGACGGCCACGCCAGGCCTGATCGACAGCCATAACCACTTCGCCGATGGTGGGGTGAACGCCCTGTACCATGCCGACTTGAGCGATGCCGCGCGCGTCGACGACGTGCTCCGCAAGGTCCGCGAGAAAGTCGCTACCTTGAAGCCGGGTGAATGGCTTTTGGGAGATGGCTGGGATGAAGGCAAGCTGGCTGAGTTGCGCTACGTCTACGCTGCAGATCTCGACAAAATGACGCCGAAGAATCCCGTGTGGCTGTCGCATACCACGGGCCACTACGGAGTGGCGAACAGTTACGCCATGAAGTTGGCGCACATCACGACGGAGACGAAGAATCCGCCGGCGGGCACCATCGACCGCGACGCGCAGGGAAATCCCACGGGGGTGCTCAAGGAAGCGGCTATGGAATTGGTGACCAAGCTGATTCCTCCGACGACTCCCGAGCAGGAACGCCAGGCCATCTTGCACATGATCGAGGCCTTCCATCAGGAAGGCATGACCGCGGTCAAAGACCCTGACATCTATCAGTTCGGGTGGGATGCGTACCACCAGCTTCTCCAGGAGAACAAGTTGACGGTGCGGGTTTTCGTGCTTTGGGATGGCGGCAAAACCACGGAGTCCGCACGGCAAGTGATTGCGCGCATCTCGGCGCTGCCGAAGCCGCCGCAGTCTTTCGGTGACGGCAGACTCATCTCGGGCGGCGTGAAGCTCTATATGGATGGGAGCGGCGGGGCGCGCACCGCATGGGTCTACAAGGAATGGAACAAGAACTCCACCGGCACGGACACGGGTAACCACGGATATCCGGCAACCGACCCGGAGGTCTACCGCCAGATGGTGCGGCTGCTTCATCAAGCGGGCATTCACGTGGGCACGCACGCCGTCGGCGATCGCGCCATCGACTGGGTCGTGGACACGTACGCGGAAGTGTTGCATGAGACGCCGACGCGCGGACTTCGCCACAGCATCATTCATTCCAATATCCCCACCGAACATGCGCTGGACACGATGGCGGCTCTCGAGAAGCAGTACGACGCGGGTTACCCGGAGCCGCAGGCCCCGTTCGTGTGGTGGATCGGCGACACGTATGCGGGGAATTTTGGTGCGGAGCGAGGAGCGCGCCTCAATCCCTTCAAGACTTATCTCGCTAAGGGCATTCCGTGGGGCGGAGGATCGGATTTCTTCGTGACGCCGTTTCCGGCACGCTACGGCATCTGGGCTTCCATCGCTCGGGAGACGCTCAAGGGCGTTTACGGAGCGCATCCTTTCGGAACGGCGGAGTCGGTGGACGTCCACACCGCTCTGCGTTCTTACACCGGCTGGGCCGCGCGGCAGTTGTTTCTGGAAGACAAAATTGGCTCGATCGAGACCAGCAAGCAAGCCGACATCGCCGTGTGGGACCGCGACATGTACACCGTCCCCACAGGCGACATCAAGAATCTGAAGTGTGAGATGACCATTTTCGACGGGCAAGTGGTTTATAAGGCCGCCGTCACGCCGATCACCGTAAAGGAAAATTGAGCAGCCACGATGCAGCCGACTCCGCGGAAGCTGACTACCCACCAGCAAGCAGTATTGATTCAGGTGCTCTTGACGTTTCCGGAGCAACAGGTGGACGTTTGTTTTTCTTCGTCGGCCAGTGATGCGCTCGCCTACGCTCGGGATTTCCTAACCGTCTTCAAAGCGATTGGGTGGAAAGTGACTGGACCTGAATCGGCAGATTTGCTGGGCGGTCAGACGGCTGGCCTGGCGCTGGTGGTGAGCGAAGAAGGCAGCCTGCCTGCTAGCGCGGAGGCGCTTCGGGATGCACTGCGAGTTTATGGGATTGAGGTCGAAACGTTTTGCAATAGCGGTTGCAATATCGTGACTGGCAGCTTCGTCTTTGCCGTCGGTCCGCCATGAGCGTGCCGGATCGCCTGTTTTTGGCTAGCGTCTGTGGCTAGCGCTCGCCAATCAAGTAGCGGCAGCCCTCAGGTCCCATGCGCGCTGAATGCACCGCACCTTCCGGGACATCGCAACGCTCGCCCGCGCGATATGTTTCGGTGCTGCCGCGCATCGTCAGCGTCATCTCGCCACTCAAGATGATGTGCGCCGTCTCCATGGCGTGGGTGTGATCGGGATAGTTGGCGTTCGGCGCATCCTGCCAGACATAGGTATGCGCAAAGCCTTCCTGTTCCAATTTTTTCGCTAGTTCTTTCTCATCCATGTCGCGATTGTACCTCTGAGATCCTTCTTACCGGCTATCCTCTGGTGGCAGGGAGAATACACGAGGTGGTTTCGCTGCACATCCAACCATGGAGTGAACTGGAAGCTCTAAGTACTCAGCCAGGTTGGCGTTGCGGGAGACGGGGAACTTTTTCAGGTGGCGAGGGGAAATGAAAGAGAAGGCAAACAGGGCCGGCAGGCTGGGCGAAACGTCGTACCAGGGGAGATGAGAATTTCCGAGCAAGCCACGGACGACGTTTTGTTGCGACGTGCCGCCAAGGGCGATGAGGATGCCTTTGTTGTGCTTTACCGGCGGCATCAGGCGGCGCTGTATCGATTTGGGCTGCGCATGACGGGGAATGCCTGGGCAGCGGAAGAGATTGTGCAGGACGTGTTCATGACACTGATGCGCGAGCCGAAGAAGTATGACGCCGCGCGGGGAGCCTTGGGAGCGTACCTGTTTGGAATTGCGCGGAACCGGGTGATGAAGCATTTGGAGCGGTTGCCGCGAGAGGTGCCGCTGAACGGGCAAAATGAAGATGGTTCTCGCGGAGGCGCGGGGGTGGTGAATGCATTTACGCCCGCGCACTGGGCCGAGCAGCAAGAGCGAATGGAGCGGGTGAGAGCGGCGGTGCTGGATCTGCCGGCGGAGTTTCGCGAAGCGGTGGTGCTGTGCGAGCTGGAAGAACGGAGTTACGAAGAAGCGGCGCAGTTAGCAGGGTGTCCGATCGGCACGATACGCTCGCGGCTGCATCGCGGGCGGGCGCTGTTGCTGGCGAAGCTGGAGATGTTGCGAGACGTGCCGCGGAGAATCGGCGCGGCGCGGTAGAGGTGTAGAAGAAGGAAGTGCGAGATGAAGTGCGAAGAATTTGAAGCGATTGGGTTAGGGCTGGGACGCGAAGGCTCGGTGCCCTTGAACGGCGTGGACGCCACGGAGCGGGCCGCGGCGATCGAACATGCGAATGCGTGTCCGCGATGCGCGGCCCTGCAGGAATCGTGGCAAGAGGCGCAGACGGAACTGCAGGCGCTGCGGGTGACGACGCAGGATGCGAGTACGCCGCTGCGCGTGGAAATGAGGCTGCGGCAAGAGTTTCGGATAAGACACCGGACGGCGAAGGCGCGGGCGGCCGCTGTGGTTGCGGCGTGGGCGCTGGCGGCGGCTGCGGTAGTAGTTGGCGCGGTGAGCCTGCGGAATTGGCAAGGCGCGCAACACCGGACAACGCAAAGCGCGAGCGGCCTGACGAAAAACGCCAGCGGAGCGAATGCAGCGGTGCAGGCAGGAAAGACGACGAACGTCATCGACAGCAAGTCGACGAATGAGAATGCGCTGGTGGCGGACAACAGCGCGGGGGAATTCACGCCGCTGCCGGGAAGCCTGGAAACCGACGATGCCGCGATCGTGCGCGTGCGTGTGCAGCGCGGGGCGCTCGGCGCTCTGGGATTGCCGGTGAATCAAGAGCGCGCGGGCGAATGGATTCAGGTGGATTTGCTTGTGGGCGTGGATGGACAGCCACAGGCCGTGCGACTGCCGCAATGAATCGAGCCGCGGACGCTCGCGCGATGATGAGTTTAGAAAGGCGCAGGAGAGAAGAGGAGAAGAGACGATGAATCGCAAAAGTTGGGCCTGTTCGGTTTTGAGCGGAGGTTTGTTGGTATGCGCCGGAGCAGCGCGAGCGCAGGAAGCGATGCCGGACGCGCCGCCCCCGCCGCTGGCGATGATGCAAGCGGGAATGCCGGAAGATGGCGGCGGACCGGCCGGAGCGTTTGGCGAGCGGATCGAACTGCTTGGCTTCGGCGGGCTGCACGGCGGAAGAGTGGTGAAGGGCGCGCCGTTCAGCGCGGTATCGGTTTCGGAGTCGACGCAAACGCTGGCGGATGGAAATCATATAACGAGGAAGACGCAAACGAATCTCTACCGGGATAGTCAGGGAAGATTCCGCAAAGAGGTGACGCTTCCGGCGATTGGGCCGCTGGCGGCCTCGGGGCTGCCACACTCTTTGGTGATAATCAGCGATCCCGTGGCGGGCACGGAATATGTGCTGGAGGCGGATGAAAAGGTCGCGCGGAAGATGCCGTCGTTCGCGCGGAGGGAAGGCGGGCCGAAAGGCGGGCCCAACGGCGGGATCGGTTATCGTGAATTCAAGGGAGGATCGGAAACGCCTATCAAGAAGGACGCGCTTGGCACGCAGGCGATCAACGGAGTGAGTGCGGAAGGAATGCGCTACACGCGAACGATTGCGGCGGGAGAGATCGGAAACGAGAAGGCGATAACCGTCGTATCGGAACGGTGGTATTCGACAGACCTGCAGATGGAAGTGAAGAGCACGCACTCGGATCCACGTTTTGGCGAGACGACTTACACACTGACCAATGTTCAAAGGCAGGAGCCGGCGGCGGCGCTGTTCACGGTGCCGGCGGACTACACGGTGAAGGAAGGCGGGCCGGGCATGCGCGTGCGAAAGTTCCAAGGGGAAGTGCCTCCTCCTCCGCCGAACAACTGAGTTAGTAGTTGTAGACGAGCTTCTCTCCTGAAGACGGCGCGCCCTTTCTGCGGCATCCCCCAATGCCGCGGGAGGGGCGTAGTCGTTTTTCCAGCGGAAAATGAAGTAAGCAGCCGAGGAAGGAGAGGCGGGGCCTATGGCCGGTGCTTTTTAGCCCGTTTTTCGCGGACGAAACATCTTGGCTGCGATGTGCGTGACCATTCGCCGTGGCACCAGCCGCTGCGTTTGCGCACCTAGATAATTTCCCATTCCGGAAATCACGTAGCTCTTTCCTGCGGCCAGGGCTTGCAATCCTGTCTTCGCCACTTTCTCTGCCGTCTCGCGATTCTTTCTTCCGGGGGCGAGGTGCGTCTGTCCTGCCACTTCGTGAAACTCCGATTCGGTGGAGCCGGGGCAGAGGGCGCAGACGCGAATCCCGTAGGGCTTCATCTCCTCGGCTAGTCCCTCGGCAAACAAGAGATCGAAGGCCTTGGTCGCCGCATAGGTGGAAATATACGGCACGGCTTGAAACGATGCCGTGGACGCCACGATCAGCACGTCGCCGCTTCGCCGCTTCACCATCTCGGGCAGGTACAGCCGCGTCAGGTGGACCACCGCACTGCAATTGACCTGTACCATGTCGAGCAGCCGCTGAGTTTCCACGGTGGTGAATTCGCCGTATGCGCCGAAACCCGCGTTGTTGATCAGCAGTTCGATGTCGATGCCTTTCTCGCGCGTAAACGTCGCAATCTTTTCGGGCGCGCTAGCATCTGCCAAATCTGCTGCGAACACTTCCGTGCGAATTTTGTGGGTTGCGGCTAGCTTTCGCGCCAAGTCCTCGAGGCGCTCGCTGCGCCGCGCCGTGAGGACCAGGTTCGTTCCACCCGCCGCTAACTCCTGGGCCAGAGCTTTGCCGATCCCGGCACTCGCTCCGGTTACCAGCGCCCACTTCTCCTGCCAACTGCCCATTCTCTTCCTCCTCCAGCTTCTGGCTCAAGCTCCAGGCTTCCCGTTAGATTCCGGAGGCTCTTCGACGGGCACAGTTTTGGCCGGAGGCCATACCGCGTCACGCACGCGGTCGCTCTCGCGCTTCATGCGATCCATCAAGCGCCGCGCCCACACAAACTCCGCCGCCAAAAGTCCGAGCCCCAGGAAAATGACGAGCCACCCTGGCCCTGGCGTCACAAGCATCACCACTCCTGCCAACAGCAGCGTAAACCCGGCTACGATCCGAAATGCACGGCGGACTTGTTCGACGGTGGCAAGGCTCATGGGATGCCGTGAAGAGGAGGCGATGTTTTTGGCGGAGAAGCCGAGATTATCCTCAGACCTCTGTCGCGTAGTTCCATCTTTTCATCGAGATACGCCAAAAACCGCATGAATACAGGCGATTCCGCGGTTTTCATGGTTCAGTCCACTGCAACTAGTTCAACCGTATGGTATCAATTTCCGGCTTGAACAGACACCCAAGACACCAAGGCGGGAGTCCTGGGAAGAACACAGATGAATATAAATGGAATGGCGGAGAGGGTGGGATTTGAACCCACGGTAGGATTTCTCCTACACTCGCTTTCGAGGCGAGCTCTTTCAACCGCTCAGACACCTCTCCGCGGCTATTTGTAATCGTAGCAGACCGGTTCGTTTTTCAGCAATGCGGTTGCGGAGAAAGAGGAAGGCGCGCCGGCCGGGATGCCAGCGCTGCCAGGAAGGTACGGCTAGCGGCGTTCGGCGAAGAAGGATTGGATGAGAGTAGCGCAGTCGGAGGCGAGAACACCGGGGGCGATTTCGACTTGGTGGTTTAGGCGGGTGTGGGAGAGGATTTCGAAGCAGGAGCGGACGGCGCCGCCTTTGGGGTCATCGCAGCCGTAAACGAGGCGTGGGACACGGGCTTGGATGATGGCACCCGCGCACATGCTGCAGGGCTCGATGGTGACATAGAGGGTGGTGGCGGCCAGGCGGTAGTTACCGAGTGTACGGGCGGCCTCACGTAGGACCACAATTTCGGCGTGGGCCGTGGGGTCGCAGTCGCGAATGGTGCGGTTGCCGGAGCGAGCGATAATCTTGGCGTCCTGGACCAGCACAGCGCCCACGGGGACTTCCCCCGCAAGGGCTGCGACACGGGCTTCGTCGAGGGCTTGCTGCATGAATTCGAGGTCTGCGTGCATACTCCGCGAGAGGATAGCATGTGCGGAGGCGCAGAAAGAATCTAACACAGCGTTCACAGAGGCCGGAGCACAGAGGTCACAGAGAACGGGAGAGATAAACGGAGAGGGCATAAAGACACTTGGAATGGAGATAGCCAGTTGTTTTGGGCGAGGAAGTAGGGACGAGAGAGAAAAAAGTGGAGTGCGCATCACGGCTTGACAATTGCGGAGGGGGGAAACAAACTACTGCGCATGGCCGAGTTCTTGGGGATGTTGACGCGGACTGAATTTCTAGACGATTGTCCATCCTTACATGGTGTCTGCTGAAGAATCCCGCATGGAAATCCGACGAGATCCCATCACGCAAAGTTGGGTAGTTCTGGGCCAAAGAGGGGCGATGGACGAGTCTTCGCCGGCATGCCCTTTCGATGCCGGCACGGTGGAAAAACAGCCCGCGATTTTGACCTGGCCGGCCGAAGGGCCGTGGCAGGTGCGCGTGCTGCCCCATCCGGATCCGCTGTACCGCATTGACGGCGAGCCGGGGCGGTCGGCGGAAGGTATGTACGACAAAATGGGGGCCACCGGAGCGCATGAAGTGGTGGTGGAGACGCCGCAACACGACAAGAAAATGTCGCAGTTCAGCGACGAAGAGATCGAGCGAGTGTTGTGGGTGTGGGCCTCGCGGATTACCGATTTAAAAAAGGATGCGCGGTTTAAGTATGTGGGGGTGTTCAAGAATCAAGGGGCGCTGGCGGGCGACGAGTGGTCGCACGCACACTCACAAATTACCGCCACGATCTTCGTGCCGAGGCGCATCAAGTACGAATTGAGTTCCTCGAGCGAGTGGTTCCGCGAACGGGAACGCTGCATTTTTTGCGATGTGGTGCGCCAAGACGAGAAGCAAGGGAAGCGCATCGTGGATGTGCAAGGAGAATACTACGCGCTGTGCCCGTATTCTTCGCGGGTGCCTTACGAAATATGGCTCTTGCACCGCCGGCACAATCACTTGTTTGAGCAGCCGAGACCCGGCTCCAACCGCAGGCAGCTTGCCGCGTTGCTAGGGCGGGTATTGCGGCGTTTGGAGAAAATTGCGCCGGCGTTCCATCTGGTGGTGCACACGGCTCCAAATACGCGGAACAAGAAAGGCGAGTTGGCGGGTTATTGGAAGACGCTGGCGGAAGATTTCCATTGGCACATCGAAATCCTGCCGATCCTCGAAAAGCGGAGCAAGTCCTACAGCATCAAAGAAGTGTACTTCAACGCGGTGCTGCCAGAGCAGGCCGCCGAACAGTTGCGCGCGCTGGATCCCAATTCATGAAATGGCCTGGTTCGCGGCCGGCACCGCGGGCACACAGCGGAGGGATCATCTCTTCGCTGATCTCCTTGCTTTTTCTGATCGTGCTGTGCGGAGCGGTGTACCTCGCGAGGCATCCGATCCTGCGATTCGCCGCGGAAGGTTGGATTATCGACGATCCGCTGGTGCGTGCGGATGCCATTCTGGTGCTGAGCGACGATAACTTTTACGCGGACCGGGCGACGCGCGCCACTCAATTGTATCGCCAGGGAATGGCGCCCGTCGTGGTAGCGAGCGGCCGGCGATTGCGGCCGTATGCAGGCATTGCCGAATTGATGGAGCACGACCTGGCCGAGCGCGGGGTGCCCAAAGACAAGATTATGCGAGTGGCGCATGACGCGGACAACACCAAGGACGAGGCAGTGGCGCTGGCGCAGTTTTCCGCGGGGCGTAAATGGCAGAGCGTGATCGTAGTGACTTCGAATTATCACACGCGACGCGCGCGTTATATTTTCACGCGCGTGTTTCCCGCGGGGACCACGGTACGCGTGAGCGGTGCGCCTGACGGGGATTTCGATCCCGAGCGTTGGTGGCAAAAACGTATATCTATTAAAGAGTTAACAAGAGAGTTGGCCGGGATGATGGTGGCGATCTGGGAATTGCGAGAGAAGGACCGGGTGCCGCTGGCAACACCATCCCTTGTGGGACTGAACGGACTAAAGCCACAAGTTATAGTGTAGTGCGTCGCGTAACACCCTAGATTTGCTACCCGGCATTTCGCTTTACACCCGCTAAACCCTGTACTATCTTCGCTTTTCTGAGTCGCGACGCCTAACCAGCCCCAAGAGAGCGACTTTGAGAAGCAAAGTCTTGGCCGAGGTGTCTCGTGTGGAAGAAAGAAGACTCGAAGGCTCAAGGAGTTCCGGAGATTTCCACAGGCCCTGGAAGCGCCTCGGTGTCGCCCAGCGGGAGCTCCGGCGGGCTGCCGGTTTCTCCGCGAGCGACAGCGTGCATCAGCCAAGGAATTCGAATCAAGGGCGAGATTACCGGCAGCGAAGATCTGTTTGTGGACGGCCCGGTTGAGGGCAAGCTCAATCTGGCAAACGGTAGCCTGACCGTTGGCCCGAACGGGAGCGTAAAGGCGGATATCACCGCGCGCGAGGTGATCGTGCGCGGGCGCGTGGAAGGAAAGATCGCGGGCCGCGAGCGGGTTCAATTGTGGAGCACTGGGCAAGTGATTGGCGAAGTACAGACGCAACGGCTGGCGGTCGAAGATGGGGCGGTGCTGCGCGGCAAAGTCGAGGCGGGAAAGCTGCCCGACAAGAGTTCGGAGGCGCGTACGGCGGGGACTTCTTCGCCGAGTAAGTCCTCCAGCGGAATATCGGTGAGTTCGGGGACGGTGGTGGGCTAACCCATGAGTTTTCTGAATAAATTGGGGTTGGGCGCTGGACACGCAGCGAGCCGGGAGATTTCTCGTCCTGTGGCATCGAGTGGCCGGCCGCGCCCACCTGTAGGAACGCCGGTGCCGGCGGTGGGGACAACCCGCTCGCCGGAATCGCACGAGGCGACGCGCGTTTCGAACGGCCTAAAAGAGCTTTTGTGGAATCTGGACGGCTTGGGGCGTGGAGCGTTGCTCGATCTGGGAGCCGCCTGGCAAACGACGTTGAGTTTTTTTATCGAGCGTGCATTCCGCGTTTCATCGGAAGATCTTCTTCGTGCGTGGAAGGAATTCCTGGCCAAAGAGGAAGCGAATTTACGCGAATCCGGCAAAATGTCGGATTCGCTGGATATTACGCCGAGCGGGCGGGCCGTGCGATTCCTCGAATCGAACCTCCAATATTCTGCCGCTTCGTTTGATGCCATTCTGCTGTGGGACTTGCTCGATTATCTGGAGCCGGCGATGGCCAAGCAGACGGTGAGCTGTCTGACGGAGTTGCTACGGCCGGGCGGCGTGGTGTTTGCGATGTTCCACAGCAAGAAACCAGAGGGTTTTCAACGCTATCGAGTAGCGGATTCGAATACATTGCAGGTAATTTCCTGTCCGGTGCTTTGTCCCGCGCAACGCGTGTATCAAAATCGCGAAATCCAAGACCTCTTCGGCCGGTACCGGACGGTGAAATCCTTCGTGGGCCGAGATCAGCTTCGCGAAACGCTTTTCATCAAGTAACTTCCGCCCAAGAACGAACGGGCAGACGCAGAATACGGCTTTGCGCGTTCTCCAACTCTTCGCTTGCATTCAACGGATTGCAGGAGTAAAGGTGAGGCGTGAGCTCAACCAGCTCCGGAGGGGAGCATGACTCCACCGGGCTTAGAGCGGAACGAAAGCTGAACACACCGCTCTCGCGGTGCGCGTCGCTCGTGAAACATACGTTCAGTTTGCGTCGCTTCCGAGACGACACAGCAAATTAGAGAACGGGGAGCCTAATCGGCTCCCCGTTCTGTTTGTAAGGGTTACTGCTTCCTAGAGGCCGTGCGGTGATGACGGTGATGGCTGGTTGCTGCGCGGTGCCCATGTGCGTGTCGGTGACGGTGCGACTTGGCCCGGGCCGGGCGCAAACGAACGGTGGTGTCCGCTCGCGGAGCCGGTTGCGCCGCGCGAGCTGGTTGCACCGCAGGGACAAGAAGCGTTGCGACTGCCAAAAGAAAAATACGCAAGACGTGTTTCACGGTAACTCTCCTAAAACAGGCGACTCCCCGCAAGGGTATTGAATCACAAGCTAACGGCAAAGTCGCGCCGGAATGTGCCGGGAGTATGTTGCTGCAATTCGATGTTGCAGGCGGAATGCGAGGTAGGGGCGAAGGACCAACCGGGGCCCGCGAAAGGGAAATCGATTCTTCGGGCGAGACGTGTGATTCACCCGCCGACTTTGACTGTTTGCAGCCAGTGGATGGCGTCGCGCTGATTCGAGATGATCTGCGCTTGCCACACCAGAATGATGCACATGACGCTCATCGCAATGAGGCAGAGAGCGAGGACCAAGCCTTTTTGCGATTCCGACGCTGGATTTTCGAGATTGCGCCCAAGCCAAGACATAGTAAGGGTCTCCTAGTACTCGGCCCAGGACTGTTTGCGTCCACAGCGAGAGGGGCCGCGTAGAAGCAGCTCTGTAATGTTCTGCTCCATGGCAAGAGGCAATTGAAGGGCCAGGAACTCAGGGTCCCTCGGGGTTTTCGATTCAGCGTATCACCGCGAAAACAAGCGGGTTGAAGGCCGGGCCCCCACACTCCGTTCTTGACGCTAGCTGGAGGTGTGCAAAGGGCCGGGCATTAGAGACACTCTTTTCCCAAAGTCTTCAGCTCTTCGAGCCGAGACTGGCCAGGACGCGGTCCCAAGTATCGGGAGCAGGGAACGGGATTTCCCTGGCCTTCGAGGAGTGTAGCTGGCCGGAGCCCTCTGGGGCTCCGTTGCTGAGGAGAATAGCGCGGTCGCAGGCAGCAAAGAGTTCGTTGGAGTCCTGCTGCGTGGCGATGCCCAGAATGACTGGGTGAGAGCGAAGCGCACGCTCGTAGAGCTTTGAAAGTTCACGGATGCACAGACTGAGGCTGGCACCGACGGCGAGCGACCAGAGAACTCCGTGCTGGCGCAGTTGGAGCTTGCGGCGGCGGCCTTCCGCGACGAAGCGATCGATATCTTGCTCGGAGGCCCCGGCGAAGAAGAATAGTTCGTCGAAATCGCGCTGGCGGGCGAGTTCCGCGTCGCGAGCTGGCAATCCGGAGTTTTGCATGACCTCGCGCGCTGAGAGTGAGCGCAGCGTGACGACGGAAACCCCGGTTTCCTCGGATAGCGACTCCAGCGCGTCGCGCGCCGCGGGTTGGGGCTCGGCGATGGGGATACACGTGAAGCGCCCCAGGCGGACGGTCTTCGCCGGGCGCAAGTGGAAATAGCCTTCAGGGAGATAGACGCCGCTGCCTTCTTCGGCGATGAATGGATGATTGTGGTCAAGTTTCCGGCGAGGGTCATCCATCTGGCCGCGGGAGCGTGTGGTCACCCAAACGGCGGGGACGCCGGCATGGTCGAGTGCCGCGGTGAATTCATCGAATCCGGGACTGATTTTTCCGTGCGGGGGTAGCAAGGCGTCGACACCACAGAACACGAGCGTAGAAGTTTGGCGCAAGCACGGCTCCGGAATGCAGGGTTCATTGTAGCGAATATTCGAGTGGAGCTTGAGGCAAGAAAAAGGGCGGGCAGAAAATTCTGCCCGCCCTCATCTGCGCCCGGTCTATTTGGCCGGGCCCGTTTTGCTACTTCAGTTACCGGAAGTGGACGTCGCCTGCGGTTGCGAGTTCGCCTTCGGAATGCTGACATAGCCGCTGACCTGGTTCTTGCCGGCCTTGTTGATCACCATTTCTTCAGGGAAACGCGCGCCCGAGGTATAGAAGAAGACGGGCTCGTTGAGAGCGCGATTCTTCTTTTCGAAGCGCTTGTCTTCGACAGTCATGACAACAGAGAAGCGGTTGTTCTTCTCGTTTACGCCCTTGAGCTCGACGGTGACATTGCCGACCTTGGTGGGCTTGTTCTTGCCGTCGATGCTGAATTCGACGTACTCGCGCTCGCCGAGGCGGCGGAGTTGGTCGATTTCATCATGATTGCGAGCAATGAGAGTGCCCATTTCACTGCGAGCCATCTTCAGGTCTTCCTTAGTGGAGTCGAGGTCGGTGCGGACGGTGCCAACCTTGGTGTCGACGGTCTTGACGTCATCGGAAGTCGCCTTGGTGGCTAGTTCCGTATGCACGGAAGTGTCGAGCGCGGTCAGCTTCTGCGTGGTTTCGTCGTTAAGCTTGGCCGCTTCCTCGCGAGCATTCTTGAGTTGGCCCTGGGTGATCTTGAGCTTCTTGGTGACAACCGTCAGATCCCCTTGCAAATCGGTGTTGGCCTTCTCGTCCTGGGCGAGGCGATCTTTTACGGATGAGACATCCTGCTGCATGGATTGCTGAGTGGACTTGAGCTGCGCAGCAATGGAAGCCTGAGTGCTATCGAGCTTCGATGATGCGTTCCAGCCGAACCACAAGCCACCCATCGCGATAAGTCCCAGTACGATCATCGCGGGAAGGTGCCACGCTGGTGATTCTCTTTCAATGATGTGTTCGTCGGACATAATAGAGTTTTTCTCCTCACCCCTGGTTGGGCGAAATTTGTCTTTTAACTAACCGGCCCGTAACACGGAAAGTGCATGCGTGGCACCAAAGGACCGAATCCCAGGAGAAGCCACGACTCCGCTGTAAGTAGCTGATAAAAAAGTAGCTTGGTCGGGACACGAAGCGATGCGACGAGAACCCGAGATAGTACTAGTCCTAGGAAAGATTACTCGATTAGCTTCTTTCCATCGGATTTGTGCAGTTCAAGGCTCAGAGGACGTCCACGCCGAGCCTATCAAGGTCGTTGGCGAGATGGTCGGCTGCCTGATAGTGGATGCCAGCCATTCCTAGGCGCCGAGCCGCTTCGACGTAGGCAAGGATGTCATCTATATAGAGAGCTTCCCCGGCTTGCACCTTGCAGCCTCGCAGGGCCTCCCGGTAGATCAGAGGATTTGGTTTGCTGGCGCCTACGCCGCAGGAGTAGATGCGCACGGAGAAGAAGCGGAAGAAGTCGTAATTGGGCTCCATGTGAGCCACGTGTATGGGATCGGTGTTGGAAAGGAGGCCGAGGCGATAGCCTTTCGTGAGCTTTTCGAACAGGGTTATGTCCTGAATCGGTCTGGGGTCGAGGGCGCGATTCCAGACTTCGGTGAATTGTTCGAAGGTAAGCGAGATGCCGAGCCGCTTGGAGAGGTGGAGGTGCCAATCACGCGGCGAGATGCGCCCTTCCTGCCAGTCGGGCCAGCGAGGGTCCTTTTCGATGGCGGCCCACAGCTCGGAAGGCGAAAGAGAAAGACCGGCGCCGAGGCCGTCCATCGCGCGCCCGACGTCAACGCGAACCAGAACGCGGCCAATATCGAAGATGATGGCGCGAAGCTTGTTGGAAGAAGCCACTATTTGCCCTCGGGCTCGGGCATGACGGCTTTGCGCGCCCGGAGGATGCTGATGATCGCCGGGAGCACGGAGACCAAGACCACTGCCGCGATGACGTAGTGGATGCGCTGGCCAATGTTGGGAACCGAGCGCCCGAGAAAGAAACCGCCCAGAATCATCGCGCCGACCCACAGCGTGCCTCCAAAAACATCGAAGGTGAGATAGCGGAAATAGGGCATCAAGGCCGCGCCGGCCACGGGTGGGCAAAAGGTACGAACAATGGGCACGAATCGCGCGAAGATCACGGCCCTGCCGCCGTATTTCTCATAGAAGGCGTGGGCGCGCCGGAGGTGGCTGCGACGGAAGAAGAACGAGTCTTCGCGCCGATAGAGCGCCGGGCCGGCGGTGCGACCGATCCAGTAGCCGATCTGATCGCCGACGATGGCGCACAACATGACCGGAAGAAGCAGTTCGCGAAGAGGCACCACGCCCGCGGCGGCGAAAATACCCGCGGTGACCAGAAGAGAGTCGCCGGGAAGAAAGAAGCCCACGAAAAAGCCAGTTTCCACGAAGACGATGCCACAGACGAGCGGAGAACCTCCCGCGCGGATCAGTTCTTTTAGACCTTCGGGATCGTAGAGCGAGCGGAGGAAGTGAAGGATCGATTCGAGCACGCGACGTTGTTCCTGGCAGTGGTCCTTATGACTGCTTGCACCGGCGCGAACTCAAGGGCACGCCAACGAGCTGAAGCAAGAGCACCACAGCCAATACGGTAACAGAAAACGAAAAAATCCTCCCTGCATTCGTACCACAGGAGTCCCATGGCGCTAAACGCCGCGATCCAGGCATTGAGGCGAATCATCGGACCGCCTCCGCCAGCCAAAGATAGCTTTCTGCTTCCGCTGCGTGGTCGCGGACAGTAGCTTCGGCGCGCTCGAGAAATTTATGGATGCGCGGGAGGGCCCGGCGGGCCACCGCCGCGCCTGCTTCGATGGCTTCATCCGCGCGCTCGAAATCATCCCACGCGATGGCCTGCACATCAGGCCTGAGAACCAGATCAGCGTGTCGCTCCCAGGCCTCGAATTGGTGTTTCTGAGCCGCATGAACCGCACGAGCGACCACCTGGAAGATGTTGGAGGGAGCGCCGCGATGCCCGTCTTGTATTCCCACCGACACACCGAGGACGAATGCGGCACCCAGGTCTCGCGCGGCACGCGTGGGAACGGGTGCCACCAGGCCGCCATCGGCTAGGTAGCGCGTGCCTATTTGAACGGGTTCAAACAGGCCCGGGAAGGCGCAGCTTGCGCGAATGGCTTCGACCAGATTGCCCTCTGTGAAAACCACTGGTTCACCGGTGTTAAGGTCCGTGGCCACCACGGCCATCGGCATTCGCAAATCTTCGAATTGCCGGGAGTCGAAGACCCGCTCGATGAGATCGCCGAGACGGTGATTGCTGGCCAGTCCCAGCCGCGAGACGCGCCAGCGGGCGATGTCCCGGAAACGCAGTGTGCGGCAAGTAGCAATGATACGCGCCAGAGGCGCGCCGCTGGCGTAGGCCGCGCCAAGAATGCTTCCGACGCTGGTTCCGGCGATGCACGCGATGGGAATTCGATTTTGCTCGAGGACCTGCAGCACCCCGAGGTGTGCGAATCCGCGCGCGAAGCCTCCGCCAAGGGCGAGGCCGATACCTGGCCGGAGGGCCGGTATTGCCCGGTTGCACAGCTCGGATTGGCTGTTGCTCATCACGGGATCAGAGTGCCAGCTTCTTCTTCATGGACCAATGGGCCGGGCGTCCCTAAAAAACAGTACCGATGTACTTCGCGCGAATAAAAGAGGTGAGCCTTTGCCCGAGTGCCAAACAGTACCTTCTTACTAGTGTTCTACCCTCGCTGTACCATTGGCGGCCGCAGCGCCGTGCGCGATTCTCTCTTACGTCAGGCTGGATCGAGACCTTGAGGGGAGCGGGATGAACAAACCATACGCAGGATGGGTTGGACTTCCGGTGGTTCTCCAAGTGGCCCTTGGCGATATCAAGGTGCCCCTACGCGGGAGGCTGCTGAAGGATGGCGACGACACCGTAAGGATGAGGATTGGTGACGGTTGGGACGTGGACATCTATAAGGCCATGATCCTGGCAGTCGAGGAAGACGCCATGGGCGTACTTCCAGCGTGAGGCGAACGCACATGAACAACCAAGTACCCAAATACGTTACCCAAGGCCGCGCGTCGCTGTTGCTGGGCATCCCCGAAGACGAGTTGAGCCGTATCTCGAGCGAATCGGGATTGGGGCACACCGAGCGTGCTGGGGATCAAAAAGAGACGTTTTTCACCTACGAGGAGCTAAGGCAGATCTGCCTCCTCTCGCAGCACGAGGTGCACTAAGACTTTATCGAGTTTCCTCCGGCCCCCCTCTGTTGTACCCCCCACCCCGGGTCTTCTCCCCCCAGAAGACCCGGGGTTCCTATTTCTTGAGTGATCCGCGACGATTGAGGTCGTTCTAAGCCGCCAGGTTCGTTCCGCGCAGCTCCCGCCTCCTTCGGAACCGCCCCATATTTCCTTTGACAGACCTCCGCGATGCAAGGAGACTTACCGCCGACCAAACTTCAGGAGTCTTGAATGTTTTTGAAGGACTTTCCACTAAGCAGGCCTAGCGTTCTCGGGCTGACCTTGCTGCTCGTCTGCACGGCCGCCTTGGCCGCCAAATGGACTTTGGTCCCCGCGAATGAGACCTACGACCTTGTCATCGCGAATGGGCGAGTGATGGACCCAGAATCGGGGCTCGACGCGATACGAAATGTGGGCGTCAGTGGCGGGAAGATTTCTGTAATCTCCGAAGCCCCGATCAAAGGCACGACGATGATCGATGCAAAAGGGTTGGTCGTCGCGCCGGGCTTCATTGATTTGCACGAGCACGGGCAAGAACCGCGCAACTATCAATTTCAGGCCCACGACGGCGTCACGACTTCCCTCGAGCTCGAAGCCGGCACCGACGATGTAGACAAGTGGTATGCCCAGCGGGAAGGGAAGTCGCTGATCAATTTCGGCGTGAGCGTCGGGCACATTCCGGTGCGCATGAAGGTGTTGCACGATCCGGGCACCTTTTTCCCTACGGGAGACGCGGCGCATCGCGCTGCCACGCCCGAAGAACTCGCGGAGATAAATCAGCAGATGGAGAGGGGTTTTCGGCAGGGAGCTTTGGCCGAAGGGATGGGAGTGAATTACACGGCGGCTGCGACGCACTCGGAAATCGTGGCAATGTTCAAGCTTGCCGCGAAGTACGGCGCGTCCGTGCACGTGCACCTGCGATACGCAGGGATCAAGGAGCCCACGACGGGACTCGCGGCGCTCGAAGAAGTTCTCGCGGCCGCCGCTGCCACCGGCGCGCCGCTCCACGTCGTGCACATCACCAGCATGGGACTGAAGTACACGCCGGAGCTGATCGCCATGGTCGAAGGCGCCCAACGCCACGGACTTGATGTCACGACGGAGTGTTATCCCTACACCGCTGGAAGCACCGCGCTGCAATCGGCGGTCTTCGATCCCGGCTGGCAGGAAAGCATGGGGATCACCTACAAAGATGTGCAGTGGACAGACACGGGTGAGCGGCTGACCGCGGAGACGTTTGAGAAATACCGCAAGCTGGGAGGAATCGTGGTGATTCACTCGATTCCGGAAGAAGCGGCGCGGACGGCGGTGGCCAACCCGATCGTAATGATCGCCAGCGACGGCATGCTAATCACCGGAGCGAAAGTCCATCCGCGTGGGCAAGGAACATTCTCCAGGGTTCTGGGGCACTACGTGAGGGAAGAGAAGGCGCTCGATTTGATGACCGCGTTGCGGAAGATGACGCTGATGCCCGCGCAGCGATTGGAGAAGCGCGCGCCAGTGTTCAAGGATAAAGGCCGGATTCGCGTCGGGGCGAATGCCGACATTACCGTTTTCGACCCCGCTCGCGTTATCGACAAAGCGACCTACGAAGAGCCGCTGCAATATTCCGAAGGTATCCAGTTTGTGCTCGTCCATGGTGTTCCTGTCGTGAAAGATGGGCGTCTCGTGGATGGCGTGTCTCCCGGCCGGGCGGCGCGCGCTCCGATTTCGCATTAGAACCAGAAACAGTTTCTGTCGTTCCATGCTCAAGGTGGCGGTGTGGCGTGTCGAGTGCTGTGACCAAGCCCGGAGGTAGCACCGGTGCACACCACGCCGTGCTGGCGGGGTTTCTCGGCTGGACCCTGGATGCCTTCGATTTCTTCGTCGTTGTTTTTCTGATTGATACTCTCGCGCATCAGTTTGGCGTTCCCAAGAAAGACATCGTGCGGACATTGACGGCGACGCTGGCGATGCGGCCGATCGGCGCAGTGATGTTTGGACTGCTGGCCGACCGCTATGGGCGGCGCATTCCGCTGATGGCCAATGTGATTTATTTTTCCGTGATCGAGGTGTTGTGTGGCTTCTCCCCGAATTACACCTTTTTTCTGGTGATGCGCGCCCTCTTCGGTATCGGCATGGGCGGAGAGTGGGGCGTTGGCGCCTCGTTGGTAATGGAGGCGGCGCCGGTGCGCTGGCGCGGCATCCTTAGCGGGATCCTGCAGAGCGGCTATGCGACCGGATACTTGCTCGCGGCCGTTGCCGCGCGGTTTCTTTTGCCTGCGTGGGGCTGGCGGGCGATGTTCTGGGCGGGCGCGGTGCCTGCGCTGCTCGCCCTTTACATTCGCACGAAAGTGCCGGAATCCGAAGCGTGGAAGCAGCACCGCGCGGCCAGCACCGGTCAGGTGCTGCGAGTTGTCGCGGCGGAGTGGAAGCGCTTTGCATACCTCGTCGTGCTGATGATATTCATGATGTTCCTCTCGCACGGCACGCAGGATTTGTATCCCGATTTTCTGCAGGAAGTGCACAAGATTTCCGCTGCGGCGCGCGCGAATGTGGCAGTGGTTTACAACTTGGGAGCGCTGGTTGGCGCGATCGTGTTTGGACATTTGTCGCAAGTGGCGGGGCGCCGCAAGGGCATGATCGCCGCGCTGGGATTGTCCCTTGCGGTTATCCCCGTGTGGGCGTTTGGCGGCAGCCTTCCCGTATTGATATTGGGTGCATTCTTGATGCAAGCGGGAGTGCAAGGGGCCTGGGGAGTAATCCCCGTGCATTTGAACGAACTCTCAGCCGATGCGGCGCGTGGACTAATGCCCGGACTGGCCTATCAGCTGGGAATCTTGTTTGCTTCGCCGACGAATTCGATCGAGTACGCCTTGCGAAACCGCGTTGGTTATCAATGGGCTATCGCGGGTTTCGAAATTGTGACCATCCTGACGCTCGCGATTCTGCTCTGGTTTGGCAAGGAAGCGCACGGCCGAAGTTTTGTCCGCGCCGCGCCCGCTGCCGCCAGCCGCGACGCGTGATGCATCGTTGCTCAAACCCGCGGTCGGCAACGAGAAGCCATCTCATAAATGACTACCGTCCGGGCCCGGCTTCACAGCCTACGGAAAAACTCCGAAGCTTTGCTGGTCGTGGCTTTAGCCACGACATAACCGGCCGTGCTTCCATCCGGCTTCAGCCGCTGGGGGCTGGCTTTCGAGTTGCGACACAGACGGAAGCTCCGTCTTCCGACCGGTTCTGTAGTGGCCAGTCTTCAGACTGGCCCCGGGGACTTTTTCCGCACCCTGTTCAGCCGTGCCAAAAATCGCCCCAACCTCAGGGGTTTCCACCCCTGAGCTTCGGCGGGACGCACAGTCCAACCATTTATGAGCTAGGTTCGCGCTGGTTCATAAAATTGAGATCGCGCGCCGGCTTCTCGCCACGCCGCGTGCTAGATGAGCCGCGCACCAGTATGATAATATTCCTACACAGTGCGCCCGTAGCTCAGCTGGATAGAGCGTCTGGCTACGAACCAGAAGGTCGGGAGTTCGAGTCCCCCCGGGCGCACCACTCCTTTTCCGAACATCCCAGAATAGAGATCGCTCGATGAACCGCGCTCGGTCGGCTGTCCCACGCCTTGCCCCTTGGGTTCCACGGGACGGGATTCGGCAGCTACAACGCGCACCGCATCGACAATACAACGATGGTACGGGGCGGCAGTCAGGCGGGGCCATCGCTGGCCCGCGCAGTCTTCGTGCTGGGATTCCTTTCCGTGCCGCTTGCAATCATCCTCAAAACCCTCATGTCCGCTCGATAAACGCCCTCACACGTAACAGGGAAAGCGAATCCGACAATTCACGCCGCTCTTGCTTCTGCCTCAGGTGGCCTACCATCGCGGAGGCTTGGGCCGCGTTTTTTTATTCACGAGGAGCCATGAGCAAGTTCATTGGTGGTACACTGGCGGCCAAAATCAGGGGACATAAAAGAGTGCCCATCGTCAATCAATTCTGGGTAGCTGCGAATATCATTTTCGACTTGGCGACTGGCAAGACAAACCAGGTGCTGATGCTGGTCAATCGTCCGATTGACGCTACAATTTTCGTCACACAGTCTGAAGCACAGAATTATTTCTCTTTCGTATCGCTGCGCGCTCAGAACATTACGTGGTATCTGGAAGGCCCTACTCCTCAAAGGCCACAAGGGTGGGTAATCCGTGGCCAACAAGTCCAGCAAACTCAGCCGCCGTTCCACCACGGGCCGGTAGGGTGAATAAACTTTGGCTGACCCTGACAATACGATAATTCCTCCTGACCAGTCGCAGCCTCAACAAGGGTTGCCATCCGGGGTTCTGCCTCAAATAACGACGCAAGGCGGGGTTCTGCCGCTAAGTTCTTCCGACTTTTTGAAAAAGACCCACGCCGATACCGCAAAGACACTCTCGTTTTGGTTGGTAGGAATTCTGGCCGGTACGGTGCTTCTGCACTACGTTTGCGTTATGATACTCGTTCTTCTCAAGCGCGATTATGCCGTGTCCGTTATTGAAGACATTCTCCATGTGTGGCTGCCGGTCTTAGCCGGGCTTGCGGGGTCGGCGGCTACGTACTATTTCACAAGAGATAAGTCGTGAAGCCATAGGGAAGGCGGCCCGCCGGATGCCGCACCCTTCGGTTTAAGGGTGCGGTTTTTGACTTTTCCTGTCTTTCTTGCCGTACCCCCTTGTTCAAGATTTCCCGCTCTCCCGCCCCATATCCCATCCCTTGAACTCCGCTCATCCATACCCAATCCCCAGCCTTTTCAACACCTTCCCGTTCCATTCGAATGATATCGAATAAATATATTGACAAGAGCACTATTTTATGCTATTCTTTTTCGTGTATACTGAATCAGATTCCCGCCTGCTTACCCTGAGTTACGAAGGGGCGTTTCAACTGTCCAGACCCCTAGCTTCGTCAGACCTCTGCGCCTTCGCCCGCCCTTTGAGCGAAGAACCCGCACCCCCGCAAGATGCTCCCGCTTGCCCCGATCCTCGAGGCGTAACCCCTTTAGAATCCGCACTTCCAAATCTAAAGGACTTAAAGTTCTTTAGAATCCGCACTTACAAAAAAGGGGGGGGAGGGGGGTAAACTGTTAACAAGGAAAGAACGACGCGTCGTTCCTTCCTTCGCGCCTATTCATCTTTCTCCGGCCGCTTCGTTACCTCATTACCTTATTACGTTATTACCTCACGGCCTCTTTCTCAGATCGAAGAGCGTCGGCGCCGCCGGGGGAGTCGAGGCGATGGCTTCCAGCTCCGGGTACTGCTGGCGGAGCGGCTCGGGCACGGGCACCTTCGAGCCTTTCAGCAGGCTGATGAGTTGTAAGGCGTTGACCACCGCTTTGCCGAGGTAGTGGTTGTTGGTGACGACGAAAACGTTGCGGGTTTCCTGGGCGACGGTCCGGATGCGAGCTGTCCACGGAGTAAGTTCTTCGGTGGAGTAGAGATAGTTGTACCGCTCGTGCGAGGGGATGCTGGCGTCGTCGGAGAACCAGGTGTCGTAGCGGCGGCCGTGCAGGCGGATGTAGCCGAGCGGCGAGGTGGCTGCGGCGGAGGGCTCCAGGGAGCGGCCGATGATGGGTTGATCGATGTTGCAGAAGGCGGCGTGATGTTCGCGAAGCAGAGCGAAAACCTCGGGATCGTTCCAGGAAGCGTGGCGGACTTCGACGGCCAGGGGATAGCCGGCGAAGCGTTTTAGCAGGGCGGAGAGGTAGGCGGTAGTTTCCTTGGAGCGATGGAGGGAAAAAGGGAATTGCAGCAAGACGGCGCCGAGCTTGCCGGCTTGGTGGAGGACGTCGAAGCCGGAGCGGACGGCGCGCTCATCTTCGGTCGTGACGCTCGACGTTGTGGAGCCCGACTCTAAGGAGCCCGATTCTAAAGAAAACGTGTCGTGGGTGAATCTTTGCCACAGCTTGGCGGTGAACAGGAAGCGCGGGTTGGCGGAAACACGGTCCAGCCACTGCCGGGCATGATCGGGGCGCAGAGGCGCGTAGAACGAAGTATTGATTTCGATGGTGTCGAAGAATTGCGCGAGATAGGTGGCCGGATGAAAACCTTTGGGACGCGGAGAGGGATAGACGTACCCGGACCAGTCAGGGTAAGACCAGCCGGCGGGGCCGATGCGAATGTCATGCGACGGTGCGGCGCCAGGTGGACCGGAAGTTGGAGCGGAGTCCGCGTTAGCGGATGGTTTTGCATGCGATCGCGACATGGATGAGTGAGAAGTGCGCGCCGAAGGCAGAGTAGGGGCAGCGGAGTGGGCATGTCAACTTGGATAGCGGAGGGTGCAACGTGTTTGCCGGGAACGATGGCAGTTGCTATGCTTCGCTTACGATGCGATCCGGAAACACGATGCGCGTCGCCCGCCCTTTCCACAGACACTCCTACAGGTGCACTCATGAAGCTTTCGATCAGCTACAAATATGTGGAGTCGCACGATGCCGTGGAGGCCGAGACTTCACGGTCGATGAAGAAGCTGGGCCGGCTGTTGAAAAGCTATGAGCCGGACCTGGTACAACTGCACGGCGTTTTTTCAAAGAACCCGCACAATACGGAGCATTCCTTTTCGCTGAACCTGTCTTTGCCCACGGGCACGCTGCACGCCACGGGCACGGCCGAGAATGTTCTCGCATCGTGCAAGAAGGCGTTCAGCGAACTGGAGGTGCAGGTGAAGAAGCATCAGTCACGCTTGCGGAAAGACTACGAATGGAAGCGGAAGCGGCCGCGGGCGCGAACGGCGGAGAGTTTGTAGCCAGGTTGCGGCGCTGAGGTGACGCTAGTGCCGGAAGCCGCATTCGCGAGCGGACTGCCTTACGCTCACAGGGAGCGGCCTGCGGCTGCTCCCGAGGCCCAGGCCCATTGGAAATTGAAACCACCCAGGTGGCCGGTGACATCGACAACTTCGCCGATAAAAAATAGCCCCGGAACTTTTCGGGACTCCATTGTCTTGCTCGAAAGCTCTTCGGTGTCCACGCCGCCGGCGGTTACCTCGGCTTTTTCGTAGCCTTCGGTGTCCGCTGGCGTGAGAGCCCATTCGTGAATTTGCCGCTCTAGATCTTTTAGGGCTTGATTCGTCCAATCGGGTGGCGCGTGGAATTCCAGCCAACGCTCCGCAAGACGTTTCGGCAATATCCCCTGAAAAGCGGAACGCGCGGCGGCGATGTTTCTGACCTTGGCTTGAAGAATTGCTGCGGTGACGTCGCGATCGGGGGCGAGGTCAATTTGGATCGGCTGGTGCTCGCTCCAATACGAAGAGATTTGCAGGATCGCCGGGCCGCTGAGGCCGCGGTGGGTGAAGAGCATTTTCTCGCGGAAGGCGTGATCTCCGGCGGAAGCGACTACTTCCGCGGAGACCCCCGCCAGGCCGCAATAGCGGTTGCGATCTTTTCCGTTGAGCACCAGCGGAACGAGCCCGGGTCTGGTCTTGACGATGTTCAGGCCGAATTGACGGGCGAGATGGTAGCCGAAAGAGGTGGCGCCCATTTTGGGGATGGAGAGTCCGCCGGTGGCGACCACCAGAACGGGGGCGCGGAATTCGGCGGACTCGGTGCGCACCACGAACTCGGTGGTGTGTTGTACTTCGCGGACTCCGCTTTGGAGAAATATTTTTGCGCCGGTCGCCTGGCATTCAGATTCGAGCATGTTGGTAATGTCCTGCGCGGAGCGGTCGCAGAAAAGCTGCCCGAGCGTTTTCTCGTGGTAGGGGATGCGATGCTTTTCGACGAGGCCGATAAAATCCGCGGGCGTGTAGCGGGCCAGCGCGGATTTCGCAAAGTGTGAATTCGCGGAGAAGAAGTTTTCCGGCTGGCAGTAGAGGTTGGTGAAGTTGCAGCGCCCTCCGCCGGAGATAAGGATTTTTTTGCCGGCTCGATCGGCGTGTTCTAGAACGGCGACACGGCGGCCACGTTTGCCGGCTTCCACGGCGCAGAGGAGTCCCGCGGCGCCAGCGCCGAGAATCAGGGCATCGAATTTGTGGGTCATCCGCCGGCCGGGTCTTTCCCGGACTGCAGCTTCCAGAGAATCTCCCGGAGCATGCCAAGCCAGAACTCGGCGTCACTGGCGGACAGGTTGTGGCGACGGAGGAGACGCCGCACTTTTTCCCCGGTGAGAGCCGCGGAGCGCGACTTCAAGGAGCCGCTGGCGCGCAAGGCGTCGAGCAGTACCGCGGCGACTCGCTCAACCTCGCCGGCCGTGGCGGGCTTGTGTTTCTCCGGCGGCGGAGCGGCCTTGGAATTGCGCGCGAGTTCGTACAGACAGATCGCCACGGCTTGCCCGAGATTCACCGATCGGTGTTCTTCGCGCGCCGGAATGCGCAGCAGCCAGTGACAATGGCTGAGGTCTTCGTTCGAGAGGCCGACTCTTTCCGAGCCAAACAGAAGGGCGACGTGGCTCGATGCGAGCCGCTTGCGTATGAGGCGCGCGCCGTCGTCCAATCGTCGAACCGGGTGCTGCAATTCCCGGCTACCGACAGCCGTGGTTCCGACCACCAGGGTACAGTCGGCGACGGCTTCGGCCACGCTCTGGAATTCTTCCGCGCTCGCAAGCAGAGCGGAGGCTCCCACGGCGGAACGCGCCTCGCGAAATGCCACCTGGTATGGATTCACCACGCGCAGGCGAAGGAAGCCGAAGTTGCTCATAGCGCGCGCGGCCGCGCCGATGTTAAGCGGGTTGCGCGTGGCCACCAGGACGACGCGCAGACGGTCGAATTCAGGCCGAACAGGCAAGGGGCATTATTCTACAGCAGGCGCGAAGTAGGCACTCATCTGCATGGATATTGGGATATTGCTGAGCCGCAAGCCATTCGCCCGGAGGGGTGGGATCAAAACCATTGCCGCGCTAAACCAAAAGCGCGATCGAGGCTTGGCGGGCGCATGTCCACTAAGTCTTTTTCATGTAAGATATTGTGATCAACAAATAGGGGCGTAGCTCAGTGGTAGAGCAGCGGCCTTTTAAGCCATTCTGAGTCAATCGCCCTCAGACGCCTTCACACGCCAAGTCACGTCATTTCAATAAGATGTGAGAATCTCAGTCAGTCTGGCAGCGCCACATTCCGCCTAAAATTGCCAATCCAAGTGCCACCAGAAGTGCCACCAAACTGGCACTGTTCTAGCGGGCACCGGTGTTTCGCTGAGCCCGCCAGCGCAGCTAAGAGCGGTTCAGAGAGAGGTCTGACGATCTCATATTTCAGCCCGCCGAACTGCCGCCGCTAAGAGCCCCCCCAAGTTCAGAAGAGCCTTCCGTTCTAAAGGGACCAGTCCAGATAGGTCGGATCGAAATCGTACATTTGAGACAGTGGGTGGGACGTATCCCTGGATTCTAGGCACCAATTCCACGTCGAAGAACGCCAATGACTCCTGAGCGAGTTCCCAGTCAAAAGATTCATCCATCGCGTCACTCCAGCCAGAGCCAAGTACGCCATAGAAGGAAGCGTCGAACTGAATCGTTAGATTCAAATCACCTGACAATAACTGACGCGTTTCGTCAAACAGCCTTCGCATAGACACGCCACCACCGGCTCGTTCCACGAATATCGATGCAACGGCGATGCGCGACGGAGCTGGCGACGTGAGTTGTGCTAGAGAGAAATGATGCTCTCGCCGCCGATTGCTGCTGCTTTTTACCTCGATTCGCTGAGGGCCGGAAGCAAAGTCAAAGTGTTCTTCTACAATTCTATGCCATGCCGCAGCAACCATCTTTGGGTCGGAGGCATTGCGGATGAGAAACAATTCCGCCCAGACGCCCTGAATGGATTTGTGCGGAGGGATAGTGAGCGATTGGAAAAGCTCTACCAGACCCGAGATTGCCCGACGAATAGCGGCAGAGGAAGGGGTGGGACCCAGCGCAACTACCAACGGTGAAATGATTCGCAAAAAGTGTGGGAAGAGATGTGGATCACTGTTGGAGCATGTGATGATGGTGAAGTTGCCCGTTTCTTCGGTGCCAGACGGATGCTTGATGTTGCAGGGCACATCGTAAGAGACGGTCAAATTTTCCAAGCGAATCGCGCTTGGCTGCGTGGCACCGCGTGGCTGTTGCAGCAGGAGACAAGGCGAACCATTAACATCCTTAGCGAGCCGATGGGTTTGAGAGTCGGGAATGGCGATGCCCGAAAGGTTGGTTCCAGAGGGATGTACCAGGGGGAGCACAAGCGATTCGTAGAGCGACGCGAAATCAACCATGAACATGCTCCTTCAAGATCGCTCTTGAACCAGCCAATCGTTCGCCATCTCCGATGGAATCCAAACCGCGAGACTAGGAACATCACTCGCGATGATCGGCCCACGGCCTTTCTGTCGGATCTCAAGTGTGTGAACTTGGATCGTGATCCCTGAGGCTGTCCGAATTCGCTCATCTCCTGGATAGGTCATGTCCTTGTACGCAGCGTCCGCATAGTTCGCGCCCTGAAAGAGAGTTGGAATCTCTTCATCATCATTAACGCTTCTGAGGCGCTCGTTACCCTTGCTCATCCGATATACCGTACAAGTAGTTGTGGGGTGTGTTTCCAGAAACGATTCGATTTGCAGAAGGAGCCCCGTGAGGAGCTGAGAATCGCTCTCGTCGGTTAGCCGAAATTGGGTCAACAAATCCTCGTATACGCGCTGAAGCGGCACGTCCATTGTCACGTAATGAATTTGGTCTGCGGTTCTGCGAGCGTCTCCATCATCATCTTGCCATTGTAGGGTTTGAATAAACGTAGCCACCGTCGTGCGGTTTGCGGCCAGCAAATCGTCTGTGCCATGCGGCACCTTGGGCCAAAACCAGTCATCTGAGATTGTGTCCTGACGGTATCCCAAATCCAGTACTTGGCGGCGCGTTGGACGGAGCGAAGTGTCAAGGAAAAATGCTCGCCGCCAGTCTCTCAATGGCGTTCCGAGTTCTCTATGCTCCATTAGCCTCCGGCGAATGTCTCTTTCATGCTCGACATAAAATCCGAACGCGTCTCGCACACCGGCTTCTAGAAACACGCGGCAGTAACCCAAATATCTCCTTTTGTGCCCGAAGAATCTAGCGCGCTGCTGGATCGTGTCGGCGTTGCCAACACCCATGTCGCGAGGCATATAGGTGATCGTCAGACCTTCGACAGTAAAGCCGCGGTCCATCGCCTGGCCGCCAACCAAAATCCACGGATAAGTAGCTTTCCAATCGGGCTGGGGCGTTCCAAGTCTGGGAGTTGCGTTGACCTCCAGAACGGTAGTCTTACGTAGCGAATATGGAAGCTCTTGGATTAGGGCATCGAAATCAGGAAGGTCCGTAGCCGTTGCCCCTAAGTCTTGGTAAGCGTCTCGAAAGGATTCGACGAATTGTGCCCGCTCAGGATCGCTCTCGGGAAGTGACAATATCTCGATCCACTGTTGTCTAATCTGCGAAATCCAATGATAGAACTGGTTGTGACCAGGAGTTTCTCTCGACGGGTGCACCAACATCGAACGGTTTCGGCGTCCAGGTCGCGCATCGTCGCTCAGAATGTACCCTGCAGCCACGCCAAGAAAGAAGAGGCGTAGGGCAAAAATTAGAGACGGGGGAATATCGCTTACGGTAGGTAGGCGTCCCGGAATCTCGTTGGCGGGTATTACAAATGTTAAATTAGCATGTTCCTCAAAAAATGTCTCGCCGCCGACATAGGTGTCTCCTGGCGTAAGAAGCTCGACGAAACGCGGGGACAATACGTCGATCAAATTGATTAGCAAAGGTGCTTGTGGCGTCGCTGTGTATTGCAGATAAGTATGGTGAGGCAGGCATTGTCTTAGGGCAACCAGCCTTTGGTAAGTCGTGCTCTGGCCTCCCTGGACGACTCGCGTGTTCAACCCCGCTTGGTCTGCTTCGTCGTCGATTACGAGCGTCGGTAAATTCTGAAGATCGAGCTGCCGGAGGACTGTGATGAGGTTGCGCAGGTGTACCGTGTTCTTTAATACCGTGATGAGGACCGTCTGTCGCCTGTGGTCAGGAAGTCTCGTATCTGTCCAATCGGCCAGTACGTCCGCTATACTTTGCCGCTGATCGGCTTTGGGATTTTGGAATAAGCGCCATTTGCGATATGTCTGGAGTTGGAGGTCGTCTTCGAGTCGCTGCGTTGACTGGCCGAGTAAATTGGTGGCCGTTCCCGTAATGACTATTACCATCGGATAGCCGTTGTCGCGAGCCAGGGCCGCGACGGTCGTGAATGAAAGCGTCTTTCCGCTTTGAACAAAGCCAAGCACTAATCCCGTTGTTGTCTGCGCTGCAGCGGTCGGTGGAACGCACTTACCCAAAACGCTCACAGCTTCCGAGACGATTCGATCAGCGCTCTCGCGATCAAAATTCAGGTGCGCCAATAGGTTCGCGACCTCTTGTCCGCGAACAGGAATCCACAGACTGCCCGCAGGAATTGCGTCTTGCGGGCTGATCGTCTGACCAAAACTAGCGTTGGACTGATTCATCGGGCCGACCTCACTTAAGGTTTACTTAGCACTTCGCGTAGGAGTTGGTTCATGTTCCGCCTGATAGTTCCGTACTGGGGGACACCGGAGTCTCTGGCGGTGATTTCTGCAAGGCCGAGCGCCGCGGCTACTCTCGCCAATGCCTCAATTTCCATCGACTCTGCGCGACAAAACTGGAGCATGAATGGATGCACGAGAGACATCCGCACAGCAATTTCTCTGGCCCCGCCGTCCTGGGGAGGCTTGTCCGTAATCGAGAGCCAATCTTCAACGGCCTGGTCCATTGAAAGGAGGACGGTGATTTTCCATTTTGCGCCGCGATGTTCCACTTCGATCACGCGCGAACTGCCCGTGTCATCCGCGGGCATTGCTTGAGGCAGAGGTTCGATTGCGGACGGGGATATGGCCTGCCGTTCGAGCACCGGGGGGGCTTCTTTCTGAATAGTGTCAGCTACGCGGATGTTGGCCTTTTCCGCTTCGGCTTTGAGGTCGCGTTTAGCATCCAAGGCGCGATAAAGGTCCGCTTGAGATAACATCGGCAATTCTTTCGTTTCAATTTCATCGCGCAGTACTTGCAGAAATGGCTCTTCGTGATCTTCCCATTTGAAACCGTCTTTTGTATGACTGACCTCAAAGCCATCGAGAGAAATTTCGCCGAATAGTCGCTGCCTGCGAAAAGAGTTAGCGCCGCCAAAGATATAGTCGGGCCTGTACGGCTCATCCCAGCTACCTTCGATCAGCCGCTTCCTGCGAAACAGGGCAAATCCCGCCGTCGTAGTGCTACCAACTTCGCGCAGAGCGACAAATCCCGATGCTCTCAACCCAAGTCCGAAGTCGAAGCTAAACTCCCGATACCAACGACGCGGACCTTCTTGAAGAGTTTTCTGAAACGGATAAACGAGGATCTTGGGCGGTTGATATCGGAGGCTTTCTCCATCAAACAACAACTCGAGGGTTTGCTCGCGCAAAAAAATCCGGTAAATGCTCGTGAGATGGTCCTTGATCTTTGTGCCAGTCCTGGTGAGAAGCTTGTTGTAGGGATCGAGCAAGGTAATTTCTGTGAAATGAGTAGAAGGAGACGCCAGTGATTCAGTGACATCCAACTCCTCAATAGAATCCCGGACGATAGAAGCGATGTCGAAATTGATGACTCGTTCGACGGATTCTCCTAATGCTGTTGTGCGAACTTTCCACTTGGGCGCGAACCAACATGCTGCGCTCTTCATGCCCATGCCGAACTCGGCTAGCCCCGTACGATCAGCGGGGATCTCTGCTGGACGGAAGGCACGGGCGTATTCGGTCGTGGCAATTCCTCCGGCGTTATCGCGAACTTTGATCAGTAGCTCGTCAGAACGGTCGAGTTCGATTTCCACTTTTAGCCGAAAATCATCACCGTGCAGCGCCTTCAGTTCCTCACGATGTTCGTTGTAGCTTTGGAGAGAGTTATCCACAAATTCCGCGAGGGCGAACCACGGCTTGTAGTTCAAATGCCTGAGGACCGAAAGGATGCCAACGCCTGGTCGAATATTGACCCTGCGGCCCACGATTGCTTCAGTTTCGTTAAAATCAGGCATCAACCACCTTTTGGCGTTGCGCTGTGGAGGGCGCACTCGAATACTGCATCGTTTGCGTTGCTACCTCGAATTGCATCCTACCCTACGTGTCGTCAGGAGTCCCTAGGCGCCTACCACTGCCGCTTGCCGCCAGGTTTCTCTTAGCAAGGACAGCGCTATCCGTCGGACGACATCAGCGTTAACCGCGTTTCCCAGAGCTTTGTGTGCACGGGTGCTTGCTTCGGGCAGATGCTTGAGTTTATCCAAGCTTTGGAGGCGCGCGCATTCACGAGTTGTCATATACCGTTTCTCCCAAGCGACAATTGGAACTTGTGTTGTGGTGAAGGCTATTAGGGAGGGTGCGCTCGACGGTCGCTTTATGCGGACGCCTGATGCACGGAACTGAATAACGTACTTCCAGATATCGCGATCTTCTCCCTTGCAGTTCCATTCAAACTTTTGGAGGCTCGGATGGAATTCTAGGATCGCGGCCATCCAGGGCTTGATCCACGACTTGTTAGCTCGATAGAACTCACGGTTTTGTCGGATGAAATCGCGTTTCCATTTTGGGAATTGTTTCCTCTTCGGTCTCGCGTATGAGGGAAGCGCTGCCATGATCTCGTCTCTGGAGAGGTCTTTGAGCGTTTTGCCATGACATCCCTTAAGCTTGTGGAGGGTTCGTGTGCTAGTCGCGTGGGGCGTGCGGTCCTCAAAAGGATAGGTAGCGCCAAACTCCATTGACCAGATCGGAAACGACGGTAGTCCGGTGGATTTGGGAGATGCTTTCAAGAATCTCTGCCAGACGCGAAGCGCCTTAAGATGGTGCTGGGCGACCGCTTTCGCCTCTGGTGGATTGTTGTCAAGGATGCTCGTCAGCGCGGGCCGCAATTTCTTGTCCAGGGCTGGCCAAGTAAAATGCGATAGAGAATTCAAAGAACCAACGATGAATATCCGCTCCCGTATTTGCGGAATCCCGAACTCGTGCGGAGACAAGTACTCATAATCGGTTGTGTAGCCGATCTTTGCCAAACGGGCACGTAGAAACTTGAATGTTTCGCCTTTGTCATGTCGGCCCAGGTTTGGCACGTTCTCCAAAATGAAGTATTGAGGCTTGCGATGCTGGAGGATTTTTATGACGTGTTCGAGCAGGTCTCCCCATTTCGGGCAATCGAAACCTGATTGGTCCCCGGCTTTTGAGAACGGCTGACACGGCGATCCAGCGCAAAGGATGTCGTGTTTCGGAATCGAAGTGATCGCGACTTTGCGAATATCGCCGTGCGGTTTTATGCCAAAATTCTCGAAGTACAAGCTGCGCAGGCTTTCGTCGATCTCACTAGCAAATACACACTCGTGCCCAAGCCCTTTCAGGGCGACGTGGAATCCGCCTAGACCAGCGAACAAATCAACAAATCGCATTATGCCGGTCTCCAAGCATCATGGTCTATCACGCAGAAGCCTTTTGAGATCCATCGCAACAGCACGAGGGTTCTTCTTGATGTCCGTTTCCCAAACCCTGACGACTTGCCAGCCGGACTTTCTCAGCCGGGTGGTAATCTCTTTGTCGCGTTTCATGTTTCTGGAGATTTTGGTGCACCAATACGCGGCGTTCGTTCCTATCGCCAAGTTCCTGCGCAAGACATTCCACTTCCGTCCGTGCCAAAAGTCACCATCACAGAACACTGCTAGATGGGCTCGCGCGAACACAATGTCTGGTCGGCCGGGAACATCGGCGGCGTTTTTTTGGAAACGAAGCCCTAGCTTCGAGAGTTCGTTTTGAAGTACCGCTTCGTGGAGGGTATTGCGACTGGTGTTCGCTTTCTTGATTCGCGAAGACAGCGCCGAGGCGGGCTTCAAGCCAACAAAGGAGGGAGATTTTCGCTGAGTTTTCATTCACTTAGGAGTTAATCACGATATCAATAGCTATACCAGAGTTCTCTCGCGTCGTGCATCCAAGAATTAAATCCCAGATTCGGAGAAGCCCCGTGTCGATTATACTCGTTTATTCGTTGTTTGTTCTCCTCTCATAGGTGTTGGTATCGACATCGGGCTACTCAGTGCGAAGTGCGTTGATTCCTTGCTGCAATGCTTGGAGTCTTCCAAGAATCTCATCGAAAGCTAACGGCGTGTTCGGAAACATTTCCTGCATCTCCTGATAGTCCTTACGGAGGATGGTTTGTAGAGACTCGTTTGGCACGATCCGAAGCGTCCCCGGGATAGCGGTGTCGTAGTGAGCCCAATTCGCGGCGAAGTAAATCTTCTTAAAACGAATTACTTGAGCGAGAAGATCAAGAGAGAGTTTGTTGTCCTGGAATCGTGCCGCCACACTCATGACAGCGACATCCGACCAGTGGCGAGACATGCGTGGTTTGAGTTTGGTTGGATCGGGGCGGTGGTTCTCAGCATGTAAGAGCGTTACTTTCTCCCAAAACGTGCGTTCACAATCGAGGACGACAATGGCAGCGGATTTCTCTCGGAAAATGTCGGGGAACATTTCGGTCACGAAGGGCGTGACTGAGGATTGTTCGCTGGGCTGCTGGTCACCGCGCCCAAATTCGATTTTGATTTGCGGTTGTAGATATTTGCTGTATTCAAAGGCGTTCGGGTAGTGAAATAGGAGGGTCATTTCCTCATTCGGTTCGTTTGACGACGCGAGTTCCCATCCGTGTTTGCCGAGAATGGGTTGGAACTGGTCGCGCAGCTTCGGCAGGATGCGGGCGCTCACTTCGGTTGTGATGGCGGATCGCAATTCCTCGTCCAGGGCTTTGCGCTTGGTGCCTGACAGGTTTGGATTCGCCATGTCGCGTTCCCCGGAGAAGCCCAACGCGGCGCGGTTGATGGAAATGTCGATGTCCTCGGAAAAGCGGTCGATCAAGCCAAACACTTTCGAGAGCGATGTTCCGCCCTTGAAGCGAAGCTCAGGGATTCCGGTCAGCGTAAAGAGGTGTTTAAGGGTCCAACAGATCCAAAAGTCTTTCTCGACCGCTGTTGTGGTGGAGTTGCGGCGAGCGGCGGTTTCCTCGAAATAGGGCTGCCGCTCTGCCGGTTTGATTTTTGCGAAGTCATCCATGATTTCGCGTCACGCGCTGATTTGATTCAGAACGGGTTGCGACCATGCCGGTGCAGCCGGCGCGAGCCGCTTAACCGCTCTCTTAACAGGGAGGGGAAGCTGGTTTGCAAGGGTGTGGACAGGAATTTCCTGAACTCCCTTTTTCCCTAGTGAGCGAACGGCTTGAATTACGATTCCCGCCTCGGTTCCCGCACCAATCATTTTGGAAGGGGCAACGTGCTTGAGTGTCACGGTTTGGTTACCGATCCGAATTGTGCGAGAAGGGCCTTCCGTCAAAAACAGATTCTGTACGGGCACTTGTGTTGAAAGCCCCAACATATTTGCTGCTTTCGCCCCAGATACCGTAATTCGGCTCCCAGTTCTCTCCGCCATTGCTTGGGCGATGGCGTTGGGAGAGGGCGAGAGCACACCGATCTGGGGATGTATCTTCGGAAACTCGTAAATTCCCCGAGCCAGGCGACGGATCTCACCGCTGCGGGAAAGCCGAGACAAAGCCTGATCTACGGAAGCACGGGTTCCGAGATGGGTGAACTGCTTGGGAGTAAAGACCCATCCACGCTGCTTTGCTCGAATTTTCCTCAAAATAGCGTTCGTTGTATTTGCTCGCATGTGAATCTCCACTAGTCAGAAATAATATGCTATATATCTGACAAAGTCAATGCCACACTGCCGTCCTAAGAGACGTTATAGCAACGCTTTAAGGGATAGGTCCAAAGTTGGCTAGTCTGAGGAGCATGAGAATATTCTTCTAGCCGGATACTGGATGAGCAGGGAACGAAGCCGACCTGATGGTAGGCTTCGGGGGGACACAGACACATCTCTATCCTGCGGCTTAGTCACCCGGTTCATCGCCATTGTCATCACTTTCCGCTTTGACAGTAAGTCTGGCAAAAGTCATATCGGTCAGAGTCCGGGTCGTAAGCTCGAATCTCCAGCACTTCAGAAACATAGCGCATACCCGGACGACGCTCGATCTGGACGATGATGTTGAGGGAGTCCGCGATATTCCTCTTGATGGCTAGGTATGGCATTTCAATGCCGCTCTGCAATACACAAGTTGTAAAGCGCGAAATTCCCTGGGCCGCAGAGTTGGCATGCACGGTTGAGATCGTTCCGCTGTGTCCTGTGTTTAGGAGCTGCAGCAGGTCGAACGCCTCGCCGCCGCGAATCTCGCCCACGATGATGCGATCTGGCCGATGACGTAGGGTCGCTTTCAGAAGATCGCGGATGGTCACAGCAGGGAGACCATTCTGGTCACGCCGGGCCTCGAATCGAAGGACATTCTCTTTCTGAATCTGCATCTCTGCCGTGTCCTCTATCAATACAATGCGTTCGTGGTCGGGAATGAATTCCGTCAATAGATTAGCGAGAGTCGTCTTGCCACTCGATGTTCCCCCACAGATGAGAATGTTTTTGCGCTGCGCAACGTACTCCTCCAACTGAGCCGCGAGTGCGGTAGTAAGCGTTCCCACTTCAATGAGGTCTTTCATCTTGAATCTATGGGAGTTGAACTTTCGAATCGTGAGAGCGACACCGTGGATGCTACACGGTGGAATCACGGCGGCAACGCGGCTGCCATCGGGTAGGCGTGAGTCGAGGATTGGCTTTGCTTCGGAAATATCGTCGCCTAGTCGCCTGGCAATGTTCTTGACTGCAACGATGAGGGATTCATGGGTGAGCTTCACTCCGGGAACTGACTGAAGATACCCAGCTTTTTCAATGAAGATCCGCTCCGGGCCGTTCACCATGATCTCGCTGATGTCCGGGTCCAGAATCAAGTGCTGGATCGGACGGAGGAACGGAAGTATCAGCTCGAATCCATTCATTAGAGTTGCCCGTCCGCAAGCTGGTGAAAGTAGGATTTGTTGACGTCGTTGAAATACGGCTTGAGATAGCAAAACATCGGCGGCAGCGGATCGAGCCCGTCATAAGCTAATGTGACCGACTGCGCGTTCT
>JBGOVR010000219.1:0-5895 GCA_041478205.1 Candidatus Acidiferrum sp. | reverse complement strand
TGATGGAGACGCAACCCGGATCCGTCAACTGGGCTCCGAATAACAACTCACTCGACAAGGGCGAAGTGCGCGCGATGGCGTGGCACGCGATCGGACATGGCGCGGATACCGTGAGTTACTGGCAGTGGCGGAGCGCACTCAACGGGCAGGAGCAATATCACGGGACGATTGTAGGAGCGGACGGGACCCCGGTGCCGTTGTTTGCCGAGGTCCAGCAGATCGGCACGGAGTTTGCCAAGGCTAGCCCCGCGCTGGCCGGCACTTCGGTCAAATCAGAAGTGGCGATTCTGCACTCCTACGACAGCCGCTGGGCGATTCAGTGGCAAAAACACAACGGAGAATACGAGCCCGTGGCTGAGATCATCAGCTATTACCGACCCTTGCGGGCGATCAGCCAGTCGTTGGACGTCATTGCTCCGACCGCTCCTTTGAGCCAGTACAAGCTTGTTGTTGCGCCGGGGTTGAACGTGCTTTCGGATGCGGCGGCGAAAAACCTGATCGAGTATGTGCGGCAAGGCGGGCATCTCGTCTTGGGGCAACGCTCGGCTATGAAGAACGATGACAACTCATTGCAGACGGAACGCCAACCGGGACCATTGGTGGATCTCCTGGGAGGCCGCGTCGAGCAATACTACGCGCTGGTTGATCCTGTTCCGGTGCAGGGGCAATTCGGCTCAGGACAAGCCAGTCTATGGGCGGAACTTCTGAGCGCAAAAGATAGTAAGACGGAAGTGCTGGAGACCTACGGGAAGAGCAACGGGTGGCTGGATGGCCAGCCAGCGGCGATTACGCGGCAAGTCGGTAAGGGGCGAATCACGTATATCGGCGCGTGGCTCGACAACCCGGGCATGGCAGCGGCGGCAAAATGGATGACGGAAGTCAGTGGAGTGAAGCCGGCGCTGGGAGCGGTCCCGGATGGAGTGGAGGTATATCCGCGGTACGGGGAGCGCGGAACCGTCTTCATTCTGGTCAACCTTTCAAAAACAGAGCAGTTGGTTTCCTTGCCGTCGGCGATGAATGATGTGCTGGAAGGCGGAGCGAAGCAGTCGGTCACGCTGCCGGTATACGGAGTGGCAGTGTTGCTCGCGCCGCGCCGGTAACGAGCTCTTTAAGTCTGCGGGAGAAAGCGGTAGGCAGAGATAGGGTAAACGCTTACTATACGGGACGCGAAACGTTGGTCCGAGGTGCATGACATGGTGGGACGCCGAAGTTTTCTGTACAACTCGTTCTCCACTGCCGGAGCTTTGTTCTTGGTCAAGAACTCGCCGTTCTCCGGCACGAGTGATCCAGGAACCGCAAACTCTCGAATCGAAGTGCTTCTCGAAGAACCCTTGGGAATTATCTCCCCGAACATTTATGGCCATTTTGCCGAGCACTTGGGCGGGGTAGTTTACGACGGCATATGGGTTGGTGAGAATTCCAAGATTTCGAATGTGAATGGAATTCGCAAGGAACTTGTGGATGAAATGCGCAAGATCAAGGCGCCGGTTGTTCGCTATCCCGGCGGCTGCTTTGCGGACAGCTACGACTGGCGCGACGGGATTGGACCGGCGGCCAAACGTCCGCGGCGCACCAATTTCTGGAATGACTCGGAAACCGGTGCCGCGCCGATTAGTCACAAATACGAACCCAATCAGTTCGGCACAAACGAATTTCTGCACTTTTGCAAACTGATCGGATGCGAACCCTATCTCGCGGCGAATGTCCGCAGCCTGCCTGCCGAGGAGTTCTACCGATGGGTGGAATACTGCAATTCTCCGGCGGGGAGCACCACTCTGGCGGAGGAGCGTGGCGAGGCGGGCTTCCCGGAGCCCTTCGGGGTGCATTTCTGGGGTGTGGGGAACGAATCCTGGGGTTGTGGCGGCAATTTCACCGCGCAAGAATACGCCGTCGAGTTCCGGCGATATACGGAGTGGGTACCCCGATACGGACAGCAGTTGTCTTTCATCGGCTCCGGTCCGAATACCGATCAATGGGATTGGACGCGGGAATTCTTTGAGGAATTGGTTCGCAAAGGAAGAGGGCGGCTGCGTTCTCTCTACGGCTGGGCTCTGCATCACTACTCTTGGAATCTCAGCCGCGGACGAACGACGGATTGGGTGCAAGGGAAAGGAGAGGCCCTCAAATTCGAGGCGGTGGACTGGTATGAGTTGCTGCGCGAAGGCGAGCGCATGGAATCGCTGATCAACGGACACTGGCAGGTCATGGGAGAAATCGACCGGGAGCATTTGGTGAAGCTGGTCGTGGACGAATGGGGTCCGTGGTACCGGCCGGGCAGCGAAGCGACGCCGGGCGATCAATTGGAACAGACACCTACGCTGCGCGACGCGGTCTTCAGCGGAATGACTTTGGATCTGTTCAACCGGCATCCCGAAAAGATCGCGATGGCGAACTGCGCGCAGCTGATTAATTGTTTGAACAGCCTGTATCTGGCTCATGAGAACAAGTTCTGCGTGACTCCGGTCGGCCACGTATTCGGGATGTACAGCGCGCACCAGGGCGGCCAAGGTCTGCGCACCGTTTTTTCGGCGCCCGTGATTCACTACGACCGGGACGGCAAACCAGGAACGTTTTGGGGACTTAAGGGCTCGGCATCGCTGCATGAAAAGGAATTGGTGCTTACGGTGGTAAATCCGCACGTGAGCGAGCCAAGCGAGGCGGAAATTGCCATTCGCGGCGCCAGCATAAAATCGTACGCGGCCACAACGCTGACCCACTCGGATATCCATGCGCACAATTCCTTCGACCAAAGAGATGTGGTGAAACCTCAAACGAGCGCTGTGGAAGCCGGGTCGAAGACACTGCGTCACACTTTCCCGCCGGCCTCGGTCACAAAACTGGAGCTGACTCTGGCGTAGACCGATCGGCCACGCTTTGTTGCGAATGATTCGCTGCTTGTGAAAAAGGGGGCACGTGAAATCTCGCTTTTTGCTCTTTAGCTTGTTGCCGCTTTTTCCTTTAATTGGCCTGCTCGGCCGCACAACTCCACAGCACGCCGCAATCAACCGCGTGACGGATTCGCAGGAACAGTCAGGAGCGCTGCCGGATTTATCCTTAGCTCCCACCCCGCCAATGGGTTGGAACAGTTGGGATTCCTACGGCACCACGATCAAAGAAGAGGAATTCAAGGCGAATGCCCGATGGCTGGCGGAGCATCTGAAGTCTTTCGGCTGGCAGTACGTCGTGGTGGACATGGAGTGGTTTGTCACGAATCCTATTCCCGAGGGGAATTCCAAGAATTCGCTGTTCCGCTTGGATGACCACGGGCGCTACACGCCGGCGCTCAATCGATTCCCGTCCGCTGCGAGTGATGCGGGGTTCAAGCCTATCGCAGACTACGTGCACTCCCTGGGCTTGAAGTTTGGCATTCACATCTTGCGAGGGATTCCCAAACAGGCCGTCGAAAAGAACCTTCCCATTGAAGGCTCTTCTTACCATGCCGCGGATGCGGCGGACACTTCCGACACTTGTCCCTGGAATCCGGACAACTATGGCGTCGACACTTCGAAGGCGGCGGCGCAGGCCTATTACGACTCGATTGCCCGCCTGTACGCGAGCTGGGAAGTCGATCTCGTCAAGGTCGATTGCATCAGCAGCCGGCCCTACAAGGGCGAGGACATTCGAATGCTGAGTTTGGCACTGCGCAAGACCCGGCGGCCAATTGCTTTAAGTCTTTCGCCAGGTGCCGCGCCTTTGGAGAAGACGGAGGAGATGCGCAAGTACGCGGAGATGTGGCGCATCTCCGACGACGTCTGGGACCTGTGGCATAGCACCGTGGATTATCCGCAAGGATTGGGAGATCAATTTCCACGCGTCGCTAAGTGGGCCCCTCTTGTCGAACCCGGACATTGGCCGGACGCGGACATGCTGCCGCTCGGCTACTTGGGCCCAACTCCGGGCTGGGGCAAGGCACGCCAGAGCCGCTTCACGCACGACGAGCAACGCACGCTGCTGACTCTTTGGTGCATCTTCCGGTCGCCTCTTACGCTGGGTGCGAACTTGCCGTCGAACGACGCGTGGACTACGTCTTTGCTGACGAACCCGGAAGTTATCGGCGTGGACCAGCACTCCATAGACAACCACCCCGTCATCACGACGGATACTACCGCCGTATGGTCGGCGCGACCCACATCCGGCGCTGGCCGCTATCTGGCCGTGTTCAATTTGGAGGAGGCCAAACAAACGGTGCATTATGAGTGGAAGGACATCGGGTTGGCAGGCGCGAAACACAATGTGCGCGATCTGTGGGAAAGGAAAGATCTCGGTCCTGCCGATTCCCTTTCGCTGACGCTGCCTGCGCATGGCGCTGCGCTGTTGAGGGCGTCGCCGCTTGGCGAGAACGCTGGCACGTCCGATCATGGCAGCGAAGCGACCTCGAAGTAGGTTGACAAAGCGCCTGGAACGCTCTATTTTTCCTGCGGTCCCGGGTAAACGATTACTTGCAATTGCCTTCTGTTCTGGGATCGCCAGCAGGCTGAGAAAGATCACGGAAGCGGCTGGTGCAAATGCGTGTGCCCGGCAAGGCTTGGACTCAAATCGAACGGCATTGTCCAAAGGAGAAGACATTTATGTCCGCCACTTCGAGACGACGTTTTCTGCAGCAGGCTTCCACGGTGGGAATGGCGTGCTCCGCGAATCTCCTGTTCGGCCGCTCGCTGTCTGCTCAGGCCAAGGCTTCCCCGGGTTCCAACGCCGCGGTTCGCGTGTATGTCGATTCACGACGAACGATCGCTCCGCTCGACCGCAACTTGTTCGGCTCCTTCCTGGAACATCTTGGGCGCGCCATTTACGAGGGAATCTACGATCCGGGCTCGAAACTCGCGGACTCCGCCGGATTTCGTAAAGATGTGATGGACGAAATACGGCATCTTGGGGTGCCGATCATTCGTTATCCAGGAGGCAATTTTGTCTCGGGCTACGACTGGCTGGACGGAGTGGGTCCCGAGCAAGAGCGTCCCCGCGTGCTGGACAAGGCGTGGAACTCTCTGAACTCGAATCAATTCGGAACCAATGAATTCATGGCTTGGTGCAAAGCGGTCGGCACCGAGCCCCTGATGGGATTGAATCTCGGCACCGGTACGCCCGAGCAAGCGGCAGCGCTGGTGGAGTACTGCAACGTGGACAAAGGAACGCGCTGGAGCGAGCTGCGGCGAAAGCACGGCATTGCGGAACCTTATAAGGTGCAACGCTGGTGTCTAGGCAACGAAATGGACGGTCCCTGGCAAATCGGCCATATGTCCGCCACGGAGTACGGTCTGAAAGCGGCCGACGCCGCGCGGCAAATGCGCTACGTCGACAGTTCGCTTCAGCTCATAGCGTGTGGTTCGAGCGGTCCTTTTATGCCCACCTACCTTGAGTGGGACCGCGAAGTGCTCGAGCAGTGCTACGACTACGTCGATGGACTTTCGCTGCACCGTTATTTTGACAACTCGGAAACAACGGGAGGCGACAGCGCGAAGTTTCTGGCGATGAACCTCAGCATGGAGCGGCAGATCGCGGAGACCGTTGCGGTTTGCGACCTGGTGCGGGGCCACAAGCGTTCGCCCAAGAAATTATGGCTCTCTTTCGATGAGTGGAACGTATGGTACCGGGAACGCCGCGGAGACGCGGTAGACGGCAAAAAGACGGAAGCCCCGCATTTGCTCGAAGAGATTTACAACCTGGAAGACGCTCTTTTGGTCGGGGGTCTTATCAATTCCCTGGTGCGCAACGCCGATCGAGTAAAGTTGGCGTGCCTCGCGCAGCTGGTCAATGTGATTGCGCCGATCATGACCAACCGGGACGGCCTTTTCCAGCAAACAATCTACTACCCGTACAGCTGGGCTATCCAATTTGCACGCGGCGCCGCGCTGAACCTCCTGGTGGAGTCTTCCGCCTACGAAGTTGCCGGACTGG
>JBGOVR010000232.1:0-4945 GCA_041478205.1 Candidatus Acidiferrum sp. | reverse complement strand
GGTGTGCACCTGGCTCTCCTGCCCGGCGCAACGATTCCTGTGAACGTGAGCGTGGAGGTCACTCACCATGACTCCGTGGAGCTGCCCGGTGGTCTTACACGAATCTCTCGCCAAGGAACGACCATTACCGTATCGGCTAACCAAGTTCCACTTCGAGTTGCCCTGGTTCCAAAGGATCCTCTGTTGTCGCAAATGCAGTACGGCTCCGAATCCACACCAAACGCCGGGAACGACTCGCTCGCGATCGCCAACGTTCCGCCAGGAACTTACACGGCTGAAATCTACCCCAATGGCATCTACTATATTCAATCGGCAAGGTCCGGCTCGACGGACCTGCTCCGTGAAGACCTCACGATTGCTCCCGGTGGCTCGGTGCAGCCCATCCAGGTCGTCGTCCGCGATGATTTCGCCAGCCTGGATGGAAAGATTTCCTCTAACGCGCAGGCTGACTCTGCCGTCGTTATTGTCATGCCCGAGGACGCCCCGCGGCAATCGCGACAAGTGGTTATGAACAACCCGAAGGACTCGTTCCACCTCTCGCAGCTTGCTCCCGGCGCCTACAAAGTTCTGGCCGTGGATCGGCTAGATAACTTCGAATACAAGAACCCCGACGTCTTGCGGAAATATCTTTCAAAAGCACGTGACATTGCGCTTTTGCCCGACCAGACGGCAAGCGTCGATCTGGAACTGGTGCGGCTCGGAGATTGATCCCCATGGTTCTTCAAATCGTATCGTCACTTCTCTTTGTCTTCAGCCTGCTCCAGCAAGCTCCTGCGCTTGCGCCACCGCCGCAGTCCTTTCGCATCAGCGGCACCGTGGTCGATGCACTCGGCGGGCAACCCCTCGCTCGTGCCCAGGTTTCCATCGATTTGCAGACCGAGCGTGATTCCACCCTAACCACAACCACGAGTGATGACGGCCGCTTTGCCTTCGGGAATCTCGCCGCGGGCACCTATGCCCTTTCGGCGCGCCGCAAAGGGTACACCGATCAGGCTTACAAGCAGCATGAGTCCTTTTCGACGGCCATCATCGTCGGCCCGGACCTGCATACCGGCGATCTACGCTTTGAGCTGCGTCCCGACGCTTCCGTCTCCGGACAAGTCTTCGATGAAATGAACGAGCCGGTGCGCAACGCGCAGGTGATGTTGCTTCACCAGGGCCTGCGCTTGGGTAGGCGCGCAATGTGGACGCAAGGGCAGTCTATGACCGACGACCAGGGGCACTATCACTTCGGCCACCTCCCGCCGGGCACGTACTTCGTGAGCGTCACCGCACAACCTTGGTACGCCCAGAGCGTTCCCCGGCAACACGCCGACCCGCACCCCGCGCCAGACCTCTTTGTAGAGACCTCCAGCGGAGATCCGGCCCTAGACGTCACCTATCCCGTTACTTTTTTTTCCAACGCTACGGAAATCTCCGCCGCCTCCCCAATCACCTTGCATCCGGGTGACGCCGAAATGGCAAACATCACCCTTCGTCCCGTTCCCGCAATCCACTTGGTGATCCGCTATTCGCCTTCCAGTGAATCGGAGCAATTTTGGGTGAACCAGATAACGCTGCACGTCGCCGATGGTGTTAACCAATATCTTGGGGTGCAGACAACACAATCTGGGCCCGGCGCTTTTGAGATTATGGGCCTTCCTCCCGGCCGGATGAGCCTCGGATTGGTCTCCTCGAAAGGAAACGAATCCGCGTCAGGCGCGCAAACCATTCAACGATCGGGCGACTCTGAAATCGACGCTTCGGACGCGCCACCGTCCGCGACCGTGAAGGCCAACGAACCCATATCACGCTCGCAGACCCTCCAACTGACCGGCGACACCGAAATCAACGCTTCGGACGCGCCGCCGTCCGCGACCCTAAGCGGTGTAATCACCATGGATGACGGCTCCCCACTTTCCGGGCCGGCCTTTCTTCGCTTGCACAGTGTCGCCACCGGTGCTGCGTTCGATGCGCAATCCCAAGCCAATGGCGAGTTTTCTTTCAACGGGCAAGCGATTCCTGCGGGAACGTATGGCGTCATCATCGCCCGGCCTCCGGCTTCCGCGGTTCGCAGCATGTCCGCCACCGGTGCAAAGGTTTCCGGACGCACCGTGGAAATCGGCGCCTCGCCGGACGTCCGGCTTTCCGTGGTCATTTCCAAGGGCAGCGGCGTGGTGAAGGGATTCGCTCTCAAAGACGGCAAGCCTGCTGACGGAGTCATGATTGTCCTCGTACCGCAAAGCCCCGAGCACAACCTTGTGCTCTTCCGCCGCGATCAAAGCGATTCCGATGGCTCTTTCAACCTGCGTGGGATCCTGCCCGGTAAGTACACCGTCGTGGCCCTTGAAAACGGTTGGGACCTCGAGTGGTTTACTCCCAGCGTTCTGCAGAAGTACCTAGCGGGCGGCGAAAAAGTTCAAGTCAACGCCAATGGAAAACTCGAAGTCAAAGTGAACGTCCAACAGTGAAGGATCGTTAACGGGTTGATCGGCGCGTTTCCTTCTGTTCGTTCTGCGCGACCCGCGCCTTCACCAGCTTTTTCACCAGCGTGGCCGGAAGCGGCTTGTCCAAGGGGAACTGCAGGGTGCCTTTGGATGTGTGAAAACCCTTCAGTTCGCTCTTGAACGCTTCGATCACGGACCCACTCATCGGGAAGAAACTGCAATGGTCCGAAAACGCCCCGAACGCCACCAGCGCTCCTTTGTACCGAAACGTCGGAATTCGATAGCCGATGGCTTCCGTGGCCTCCGCCGGCACCGCGGCCCGAATTGCCGCGCGAACCTTGTTCAAAGTGCTGCGGGCAGGTTCCGGGACGCCTGCGAGGTATTCGTCCACGTCCTTCGGAGCCGCGTTACCCTTCGCGGCCAAACTGCGAGCGCCAGCTTTCGCTTTTTTCATACGGGCAACTCCACAAGGCATTCACTTCAAATCTGCGCCTTCAAACTACCACGCAGCCATTTTGACCTCAATAGCTGCCGATTCTCCGTCTGCAAAGTTTGAGCGCCGAAAACGGATAGAAGCGAGGACTTCGCTCCTCTATGGTCGCGTCTGTTCGTCAATAGGAGCGAAGCCTTGGAGACCCCTGCGGCTGCGTCGATTCTAGAGGAGACCCTCGACCCTCAGGATTGGGAAGAGTTCCGGGCCTTTAGCCATAGAGTGTTGGACGACACAATCACTCATCTGGCCACGCTCCGCGAGCGGCCCGCGTGGCAGCCCATGCCCGCGCACATTCGCACGTCATTCGCGGAACCCCTTCCGATGAATCCTGCCGGTGCCGGGCGTGCCTATGCGGAATTCGTCGAAAGAGTACGCCCGTATCCAAATGGCAACCTGCATCCCCGTTTTTGGGGATGGGTGCAGGGCACCGGGACGCCCCTCGCGATGCTGGCGGACATGTTGGCATCCGCGCTGAACCCGCACATGGCGGGCTTCAATCAAGCCCCCGCGCTGGTGGAAAAACAGGTACTCGCGTGGCTCGTTGAATTGATGGGCATGCCGGCCGGCAGCAGCGGTGTACTGGTCAGCGGCGGCACGATGGCGAATCTCATTGGTCTCGCTGTGGCGCGCAGTTCCAAGGCGGGTTTTGATGTTCGAGAACACGGGTTGCAAAGTTATCGCGGGCCGCGTCTTGTTTTTTACGCCTCCGGCGAAACACACGGATGGTGCCAAAAGGCCGCGGAACTCCTCGGACTCGGAAACAGTGCGTTCCGGCGCGTGCAAACTGGCCCCGATTTTCGGATCGATGTCGAAGCCCTGCGCATTCTGATCGAGCACGACCGTAAAGAAAACATGCTGCCGTTCTGCGTGGTGGGAAATGCGGGCACCATCAACACTGGCGCCACCGACGACCTGCGTTCCCTCGCGCGCGTCTGTCGAGAGCAAAACCTCTGGTTTCACGTGGACGGCGCTTTTGGCGCCCTCGCGCGCATCTCGGAAAAACTCCGTGGCCGGGTGGACGGCATCGAGCAAGCCGATTCCCTGGCCTTCGATCTTCACAAGTGGATGTATCTGCCGTTCGAGGTGGGCTGCGTCCTGGTGCGCGATGCGCAAGAGCACGTCCGCGCGTTTGCTTCGCAGCAAAGTTATTTCGGAGACGCGGACCGCGGGGTAATCGCGGGAGGTTTGCCTTTCGCCGACCGCGGCGTCGAACTCACGCGAAGCTTTCGCGCGCTCAAGGTTTGGCTGTCGCTGAAAGCTCACGGCGTAAAGACCTATGCCCGCATGATCGAACAGAACGTTTCTCAGGCCCAATATCTGGCTAGCTTGATTGCCGCGCAACCCGCCCTGGAATTGCTCGCGCCGGTGACGTTGAACGTCGTTTGTTTTCGTTTTCGTGCGGCGGGAAGTAGCGAGCACGCCTTGAACTCCCTCAATCAAGAAGTGTTGTTGCGGCTGCAAGAATCGGGCGTCGCGGTTCCTTCGAGCACGATTCTTGACGGCAAGTTCGCCATTCGCGTCGCCATCACCAATCACCGCAGCCGCAGGGAGGATTTCGATACCCTCGTGGCGGCTGTGATCCAAACCGGAATAGAAGTCACCGCCGCGCAAGTCCCTTCCTGATCTCCACGGCCCCTCTCGAAGCCTCGCCGCAATAATTCGAGCGCGTGTCCGCGGTACAATGCCGTAGGGGGAATCCCTCAGCGCACACCACCCGCGCGAGAGGGGAGAGCCTGACTCTCGTCGCCAGCGCGAGCCGCCCAATCAAATACCTCTTGGCGAGAGTGCGCGATAGAAGTAGAATTACCGGATAGTTATATTAATGATCAAGGTCACCAATGCGGAGGTCTTTTCGGCCCTGCAGCGCTACTGGGGCTACGACTCGTTTCGCCCCTTGCAGGAGCGCATCGTAAACAGCTTGCTATGCGGACGCGACGCCTGCGTGGTCATGCCCACCGGCGGCGGCAAGTCGCTTTGTTACCAGCTTCCCGCCGCGATGTTGCCCGGGCAAACCGTCATCGTCGTT
>JBGOVR010000227.1:0-5499 GCA_041478205.1 Candidatus Acidiferrum sp. | reverse complement strand
GCGCGACGTGGACGCCAGCGAATTGATCGAGGCGCAGAAACGATTCGGCCAGGGAGTGGACAAGTCGCAGGCGCCCACGATCACCGACGTGTTGATCGCGCTGGTTGCCCGTGTTTTGGCGAAGCATGCGCGAATGAATTCGAGTTGGACGGGGGAGGGAATCCGCACGAATTCAGACATCAACGTCAGCGTGGCGATGGCAGTGAAGGACGGCGTCGTCGGCGCGGTGATTCACAAAGCCGACTCGAAGAAGATCGCCGACCTTTCCTCCGAGCGCCGCGAGTTAACGGAGCGCGCGCGAGCTGGCCGGTTGCGTCCGGCTGACATTAGTGGCGGGACTTTCACGGTTAGCAATCTTGGGATGTACAAAGTAGACGCTTTCAGCGCTATCATCACGCCGCCGCAAGCGGCAGTTCTCGCGGTTGGAAGCATTTCCGACCGGGTCATTCCCGTCGAGGGGAAGCCTGGGGTCAGGCCGATGATGACCATGACGCTTTCAAGCGATCACCGCGTGGTTGACGGCGCGCGGGCGGCGGAATTTCTGAGCGATTTGGCAAACGCCATTCGCGAACCTCAGAAGTGGTTGCTCTGATTCTGTTCACAATTCTGCCTGCGAAAGGAATGGGAATCTTTCGTGCCGCGTAGCCCCCAGCCTCCCCTATGACGACACCCAATCCGAGCAAGAAACCCTTCTACACAAGTTTATCATTCCAAGTGCTGCTGGGCATTGCCTTAGCCATCGCATTTGGTTTCTTCAGCCCGGCAAGAGCGGTCGCCATGAAGCCACTCGGCGACGGCTTCATCCGGCTGATTACCATGATCATCGCCCTGGTGATCTTCTGCACCGTAGTTTCCGGCATTGCCAGCATGCAGGACTTGAAAAAAGTCGGGCGTGTCGGCGGCAAGGCCTTGCTGTATTTCGAAGTAGTGTCCACGCTGGCCTTGCTGATGGGCTTAGTCGTCGGCAACGTGGTGCGCCCGGGCGGGGGTTTCAATATCAACCCGGCTACTCTCGACGCCAAGGCCGTGGCCGAATACGCCGGGCAGGCCAAGGCACAAACCATAGCCGACTTTCTGCTGCATATCATCCCGAACACGGTGGTGGACGCCTTCGCCAAAGGCGACATTCTGCAGGTTGTGCTGATCTCTATTCTTTTCGGCATTGCCCTGTCGGCGATGGGCGAACGCTGCAAACCGCTGATCACCTTCATTGACTCTTTGACGCAGGCCGTTTTTGGCGTCGTTAATATTTTGATGCGGCTGGCTCCCATTGGCGCCTTCGGAGCCATGGCATTTACCATCGGCAAATATGGCATCGCGTCGCTCGGGCCCCTCGTAAAGCTGATCCTGACGTTCTATGCCACGTCCATATTTTTTGTGCTCGTGGTATTGGGAATCATCGCTCGCGCCGCGGGTTTCGGCATCATCAAATTCCTCATCTACATCAAAGAAGAAGTATTGCTGGTGCTGGCGGTGAGTTCGTCGGAACCCGCGCTTCCCACGCTCATGGAGAAGCTCGAAAAACTTGGTTGCTCGAAGGCTTTGGTGGGCCTGGTGGTGCCGACCGGTTACACCTTCAATACGGATGGCTCCAGCATGTACATGACGCTGGCGGCGCTCTTCATCGCGCAAGCCACCAATACTCCGCTGACACTGATGCAACAGCTCACGATCTTCACCGTGGCCGTGCTCACGTCCAAGGGCGCCAGCGGCGTTCAGGGTGCGGCTTTTATTGCGCTGGTTGCCACGCTGACCGTCATACCGACGATCCCCGTAGCCGGAATGGCATTGATATTGGGAATCGATCGCTTTATGAGCATGTTCCGCGCATCCGTAAACATGATTGGCAACGGCGTCGCCACCATCGTGGTGTCCCGTTGGGAAAAGGAACTCGATCGCGAGACTTTGCAGCGCAATCTCGCGTGAGGCTAGGGGAGACTAGCCATCGTGGGGTCTTCCTCGCGCTTTAGGCAGCAATATTGCTGTACTCATTCGCATTGGTATAGTCGTCTGATAGTCGTATGATGTTAGACGGCGACGGCGGAAGCTGTTCGCGGGTTCGGGGGCACTGTGGCGAAACCGATCGAACTCGAAGTCAACGGCAAGCGGTATCCAGTCCACTACGATCCAGAAACACCTCTCCTGTTTGTCCTTCGTGACGAGCTCGGTCTGACGGGCAGCAAGTACGGCTGCGGAGAAGGGCAGTGCGGTGCTTGCACGGTCCTGATCGGTGGAGCGCCGCGCCGGTCGTGTCAAATCCCTGTCAGTGCGGCGGCTGCAAAACCCATCACCACGATCGAAGGTCTTGAGAAGGATGGCCGTCTGCATCCGGTGCAGCAGGCATTTCTGGACGCGGGCGCTTTCCAGTGCGCCTATTGCACCTCGGGAATGATCATGAGCAGCGTCGGCCTGCTGCAAGGAAATCCCAACCCGACTTCGGCTGACATCGTACAATTCTTGCAAGGCAATGTGTGCCGGTGCGGCGCGCATCCGCGCATCATCGATGCGGTCAACCAGGCAGCCAAGGCCATGCGGGAGCACGGGCGATGAGCAACCTTACCGAGAAATTCGTTCCCGAGCCCGAGCGCTACGAAATTTCCGCCGGACCTATCCATCATTTTGAGTTGGCGCGCCGCGATTTTTTCAAACTCCTCGGCGCGGGAATCGCGGTTTTCGTAGTTACAAAAAATTCTCAGGCCATGCAGGAGACGACTCCTACGCGGGCATTTCGCCAGGAAGAATTGCCCAAGGACATTAGCGCTTGGCTGCACATCGGTGAAGACGGCGGCGTGACCGCGTTTACCGGCAAGGTCGAGCTCGGCCAGAACATTCGCACCACGCTTACGCAAACCGTTGCCGATGAACTGCACGTGCCGCTCGAAAGCGTACGCATCGTGACGGCAGACACGGCGCTGGTTCCTTTTGACATTGGCACACTGGGCAGCCGGACCACGCCGACGATGACTCCGCAGTTGCGGCGTGTGGCGAACGCCGCGCGCGGACTGCTCGTGGGAATAGCTGCAAAGGAATGGAACGTCCCGCCGGAGGGGCTGGTCGCCGCCAATGCCAAGGTTACCGATCCCGCCTCGGGCCGCTCTCTGGGCTACGGCGAACTGGCGCGCGGCAAAGCGCTGGCGCAAAACCTGCCCGCGCAAGATCCAATTACTCCCGCAACGGAATGGACGATTGCGGGAAAGTCTATTCCAAAGGTGGGCGGGCGCGCGTTCGTCACTGGGCAGCATCAGTACACTCCGGATCTGCGGCCCCCGGGCATGCTGTACGGCAAGGTGCGGCGCCCACCATCGTTTGGCGCGACGCTCACGTCGTTTGACGACAGCGCGGCAAAGAATGTGGCCGGCGTGGTCATCGTTCGCGACGGTGATTTCATAGGCGCTGCTGCGCCGACGGCCCAGGATGCGCAGAAAGCTCTCGACGCGGTTCGCGCGGAATGGAAAGAAGTACCGCAGATCTCGAATCGCGAACTGCTCGCGTATCTCAAGGAAAACACCACAGGCAATACCGAGGAGCGTTTCAAGAAGCAGAAAGGCTCCGTCGAGGAAGGTCTTGCGGGCGCCGCGCACCGTGCGGAGGCAACTTACACCACCGCGTACATCGCACATGCTCCACTGGAACCGCGGGCGGCGGTCGCCGAGTGGGTGGACGGGAAACTCACCGTGTGGACCGGCACGCAGCGGCCGTTCGCCGTGCGCGACGAACTTGCCGACGTTTTCCATGTTGCCGCAAGCAATGTGCGCGTGATCGTGCCGGACACAGGGTCCGCCTATGGCGGGAAGCACTCGGGTGACGCGGCACTTGAGGCTGCGCGCCTGGCCCGCGCCGCTGGCCGCCCGGTGAAAGTGCTGTGGACTCGCGAGGAAGAATTCACTTGGGCGTATTTCCGGCCCGCGGCACTTATCGAAGTAAAAGCCGGCGTGGCTGCCGACGGTACGCTGACCGCTTGGGAATTTCACAACTACCATTCCGGCATGTCCGCGATTGAGACGCCGTACGTCGTTCCCAATTATCACACCGAATATCATCAGGTGCGCTTGCTGTTGAGGAGCGGCTCCTATCGCGGACTGGCGGCGACGGCGAATCATTTCGCGCGCGAGACGCACATGGATGTGCTGGCGCACGCCGCGCAGATGGATCCGCTGGAGTTCCGCCTCAAGAACCTCTCCGATGCGCGGTTGCGCGCAGTGTTGGAAGCGGCTGCGAAATCCCTTGGCTGGCCCGGCAAGAAAACGCAAGAGGGCCAAGGATTCGGCATCGCGGGAGGTTTCGAGAAGGGCGGCTACGTTGCCACCTGTGCCGAGGTCGCCGTGGACCGCGCTTCCGGCTCGGTGCGTGTGGTGCGCATGGTTACCGCGTACGAGTGCGGCGCGATCGTCAATCCCGACGGTTTGCGCAATCAAGTGGTCGGCGCGAATATTCAGGGACTCGGCGGCGCGCTGTTCGAGGCCATCGAATTCGAGAATGGCCGCATCACAAATCCGCATTTCGCGCGTTATCGTTTGCCCCGCTTCCGCGATGTGCCCGAAATCGAAGCGGTGCTGCTGGATCGCAAGGACCTTCCGTCGGCAGGCGCCGGCGAGACCCCCATCATGGCGGTGGCCCCGGCGATCGGCAACGCCATCTTCGACGCCACCGGCGTTCGCCTCAATGCGTTGCCGTTGGTCCCGAACGGTCTTCGCTCCAGCTGAGGGCGAATCCCTCCGCCGGAGCGCGTTCTGCGGAGGTCCCTCGATCGCGACGCTCCCGCGCTTCGCTTTGGCTCTGGGCAAGCGGGACAAATATCCTTCTTGGGATCTCTAGTTATTGTGCACCCCCTCCCCCCCCGTTTTTTGTAAGTGCGGATTCTAAAGGAGTTACGCGAAGAGGGGAACCCTTCGGCGGGCTCAGGGCGGGCATCGCTCGTCGGATGCCCGGTGCGGATTCTTCGTGCAAAGGGCGCACGAAGGCGCAGAGTTCTAAAGACGTTAGGGGTCTCAACAGTTGAGAGTCGCCGGGCAGTCGGAGGGCGGGGAGGCGGCTCCGGGTCGAGGAAAAGGCAGAACTCTGGAGGTTGATTGCGAGTAACATGACCAAGGGTAGCACGAATTCGGATAAATGTCAACTAATATATAATAGTACTATATTCGAATAGAGAAGGCGGTGCTCTGGAATGGGGAAAGTCCTTCGTTTTGTATGAAATCCGGGCTGGAGAGTGCTGGACAGGATCAAAGTCAAAAGCCCCATCCTTTCTGCATGAACCGCAGAAAAGATGGGCCATCTTCTAGGATGGCGTCACCAAGATCATCTTGGACGACGCCGAGAAGTTGCAGGCGGGTATGATGGGGTCGGTTTTGACGGAGCTCTTCGAGACAAGGATCGGAGCGGCAATGAAACGCATCGCAGTGCTCACGAGTGGAGGTGATGCGCCGGGGATGAACGCCGCGATCCGGGCGGTGGTTCGTACGGGCATTGACCGGGGCTGGGAGATGTTTGGCGTTCGTCATG
>JBGOVR010000074.1:0-21539 GCA_041478205.1 Candidatus Acidiferrum sp. | reverse complement strand
CATCGCTGAGCTTAACGTCGATCTGGGGGCCGTAAATGGCGGCTTCGCCTGGGATTTTCTTGCAGGGGCTGTTGATGGGCTTCAGGGTGTCGGCGAGAGCGGCGCTGGCGCGTTGCCAGTCTTCGGGCTTGCCGGGGTAATTTTCCGGATGCGAGGCGTCCCAGTCGGAGAGCTCGACTTCGAATTTGTCGAAGCCGAAATTTTTCATGACGGCGAAGGCGAAATCGATGCAGGCTTCCATTTCGCTTTCACTCTGCGAAGGGGTGCAGAAAATATGCGCGTCGTCTTGCGTGAAGCCGCGCACGCGGAGCAGGCCGTGCAGGACGCCGCTGCGCTCGTAGCGATAGACGGTGCCGAGTTCGGCGAGACGCACGGGGAGATCGCGGTAGCTGCGGAGCTTGGATTTGTAGATGAGAATGTGCCCCGGGCAGTTCATGGGCTTGAGCTGGTATTCGGTTTTTTCGACTTCCACCGGGCCAAACATGCTGTCTTTGTAAAAGCCGGTGTGCCCGCTGGTGTTCCACAGCTCGCGGCGCATGATGTGCGGCGTGTAGACGAGATCGTAGCCGCGCTTCTGAAGCTCTTCGCGAAGCCAGTTTTCGATGATGGTGCGGATGAGGCCGCCCTTGGGATGCCAGAAAATCAGGCCGGGGCCGGCCTCTTCTTGGATGCTGAAGAGGTCCAACTCGACGCCGAGCTTGCGATGATCGCGGCGCTTGGCTTCTTCCAGGCGATGGAGATATTCGTCGAGTTCCTTCTGGGTGAAGAAGCACGCGGCATAAATGCGCTGGAGTTGCGGGTTGCCTTCCTGGCCTTTCCAATAGGCGCCGGCAACGCTCATCAATTTGAACGCGTGGATACGCTTCGTGGAAGGAATGTGCGGGCCGCGGCAGAAATCGATGAACTTGCCGGTGGTGTAGAAGGAGACCATGGGATCTTCGGCTTTTTCTTCCACGAGCTCGCACTTGAAGGTCTGATTGTTTTTTCTGTAGAGCTCGAGGGCTTCCGGCTTGGGGATGAGCTTGCGCTCATTCGGGAGATCCTGGGCCGCGAGCTCGTGCATCTTGGCTTCGATTTTGGCGAGATCGTCGGTGGTGAAGGGGTCGTCGCGCAAGAATTCGTAGAAGAAGCCGGTGTCGATCGGCGGACCGATGCCGAGCTTCACGTTTGGGTAGAGCTCCATCACGGCGGCGGCTAGGAGATGGGCCGCGGAATGACGGAAGACGAACAGCGCGTCGGGATCTTTTTCGGTGAGGATTTGCAGCTTGACGTCGTGCTCGAGCGGACGGCGGAGATCGATCAGCTCGCCGGCGCCGTCGTTTGGTTCCGCGACGCGGGCGACGAGCGCGGCATCGGCCAGGCGGGGCGAGATTTTTCTCGCGATGTCCGCGGGCGTGGTGCCCTTGGGCACTTCCTGGACTTTGCCGTCGGGCAATGTGACGTGAATCGGTTCCATGCTTTGCTCACCTGGAAGGAGAAACTCTAAGCTTATCGGCGCGTGTCGGAACGGTCAAGGCGACAACTGTGCCGGGAAAATTTAGATCACGGTAACGGATTCGAGTCCTGAGAAATGCATGTCTGAGGTGATCAACTGCGCGCCGTGCATTCTCGCGGTCGCGTAGATCATCGCATCTGCTATGGCCAATTTCGTGTCAATGCTTGTTCTTGCTGCAAACTCCGCGAGAGGAATATCAATCTGAATCACGCGTTCCTGAAACTCGAACGCTTGTGAGAGGAAGGACGCGGCAATATTGCTCTTACGCTCCCGCAGCAGTTTCTTGTAGACCTCATAAACCACGATCGTGGGGAGTAGAACCGATTCAGCCTTGTCGAGGTAAGGAGCGAAAGCGTGAGCTTTTGGACCGTCGCCCAAGTATTCAACCCATCCGGATGAGTCCACGACGAATCGTTCAGAAGCGGTCGTTGTGGTCACGATCCTCGTCCTTCCATCTTAATCCCTTGGCCGCGCCGCGAAGATCCTTGATCGACCGTGGGCGGTGCAGTCTAATCTGTCCGTCAATCACAAAGACACGCAGATCCTCGCCAGGCTCGAGCCGTAATTCCTCGCGGATTTTCTTCGGGATGACCACTTGGAATTTGGGTGAAACCTTGACGGTCTCCATGAATTAACCTCCTACGTTGATTGTATCGATTGACGGATCGTATGTCGACATGTATATCGATTGGTGCCGTGGTAGCGTCACGGGTGATCGATGGTGGGTTCGTTCGGTTTTCTACTAAGCACCTTGCTTTCACTCCGAAATGCTCCTGGAAGAATCTAATTATTGCGTCAGGGATTTGCGAGCAGGGCGCGGAATTGGGGATCTTCGCGGAGCTTGGCGAAGGCGGGTTCTTTATTGAGCCAGGCAGAAAAGGCGGCGGAGTCTTTGGTTTTTTCCCCAGCGTGGCGCAACGCTTCCAGCGCGCCTTTGCGATCGCCGGTGAGGGCGCAAGCGGTGGCGAGGCTGCTCAGCGCCCACACGGAGTCCGGGTCGGCATCGGTCGCGAGTTGAAAGTAGTCCTTCGCGACAGTGATGTCCTTAGCGTCCAGACGTTCCTCGCCGACTTCCATGGCTTCTACGAGGATACCGTTCAGAGCGCGGCGCAAGACGCGGACCTTCTCCGGGCGCTTTTCGTGGGCGGCACGTTCCCGCAGGTCGATGATTTTTTGCTCGATCTGGCTGCGCGTGTCCAAGCGGGTCACGGCGTCGCCACCCAAGGCCGCCAGTCCGGAAGAAATCTCGCTGGTAAGTTGATCCTGCTCCTGGAACTCTTGCTTTTCGCGTTTCGTTCCGTCGCGTACGGATTTCTGCGGTGCTAAGGATTCTGCGGCCAGCCGAAGTGCGGTGGCGTCTGCAAGTCCGTCAAAGGTTGCGGCCGCCTGAAGATATTCGTGCCAGGCGGCGTAGGGATCGCCGGATTGTTCGAGTGCGTGGGCGCGTGCGGCTGCTTTTGCCGTCTGGGCCGCTACAAAGCTGTCGTCGCGAGGTTCGCGGTTCTGCTTCATAGCCACTAGCCGGAACCACGCGAGCGCTTCTTCCATCAGGCTCGCGGGGGCCCACTGGTGCGGGCCGTCAAAGTGACGGAGGACGTGCGTGAAGCCGGTTTCCTCTAGTTTCTCGTCGAGCCGGGCCATTTCTGGATAATTGAAATCGAAACTGCCTACGGCAGAGAAGACGGCGAACGTCACATCACGTGACGGGGGCGTGCCCGGCGAAAATCCCGCGCCGTTCAGGAGCACGCCGGCGGCACACTTGCATCGCTGGGCAATCTGGGCAGCGACGCGCGCTCCACCGGAAAATCCGGCGAAATAGATGCCGCGGTCGTCGATGGAGAGACGCGCGTGGGTGTCCTCGAGCATGGCTTGCGCGGCCTCGGCTTCCCCTTTCCACGAGCCGTTGCGCGAATTGTTGGAGCCCACGACGATGTAGCCGTGGCGCTCCGCGGCGTCTTTCATCAGTTCGACGGGAACATTTCCGCGGGCGGCGGGATCGAAGGCGTAGATGATCGGCCATCGTTGGCCCGTGGTGTAGTGCGACGGCAGGTAGAGGGCATAACTCTGCTCCGGTTTGGCGACGCACGTCTCATGCGCAACGAGCACGCCAGCTTGCAGGCCCTGTGCCAGATTGTTTGTGTCGGGAGCTTGCCCGCACAGGGCTGGAGCGCACAGAATCATCGCCGTGCTGCTGAGGATGAGAACCTTCCACACGTTGTCAGTATAGACGCGCAAATCGCGGCTTTGTGATGGCTGGCATCCTGCCCGGGAACCGGCAAGGATGCCCTTCGGCAAGCTCAGGACGAGTCGGCGCTACCAGCCGGTTGCAACGCCGCGAGCGTGGCGTCGCGGATATGACAGCGAGGGGGAACTCACACGAAATTTCGCCGCGCACGGCGGGCAAGGTAAACTCTTCTCTTGGTGCAACCCCCATTCGAGATCCTCGAGCATCCCGCGGACATCGGCTTTCGCGCTTGGGGCCGGACGCGCGAAGAGGTGTTTGAGAATGCGGCGCTGGCGCTCTTCTCGCTGACTTGCGATTTGGAAACCGTGGAGGAAAAGGAATCGCGAGCGATCGAGGTGAGCGCGTCGGAGCAAGAAACGCTGCTCTACGCTTGGCTGGCGGAACTATTGGCAGTTTCCGAGGGGGAGCACATCGTCTTTCGCCGGGCAGTCGTGTCGCTGGCTGGCGCGGACCGCGTTCTCGCAACGGTGTACGGTGAACCCTTCGATCGCGAAAGGCATCACAGCGGAACGCACATCAAAGCGGTGACCTTTCATCAGTTGAAGATAGAAGAGAGCGCCGAAGGGTGGTGCGCTCAGGTTTTTCTGGATTTGTAGAAGACAATCCTTCGAGGGCATGGATGAAACGATTCGTGACGTACTTCTTGCTTTTGTTATTTCTACCGCTCCGCAGCGCTGCGCAGGAGGCCAAACCCCTGCCGCTGGCGGACGAGCGGTACAAAGCGGATATTCTCTTGGTCGTGGCGCATCCGGACGACGAAGGCGCTGCCACGGCGTATCTCGCGCGGGCGATCGATGAGGGCAAGCGGGTCGCGGTGGCGTTTGGCACGCATGGCAGCAGTGGCGGGAACGAAGCCGGTGCGGAACAAGCTGCGGCGCTAGGCGCAGTCCGGGAAATCGAGGCACGCCGGGCCCTGGCTACACTCGGAATCACGAACGTGTGGTTCATCGGTGGCAAGGACACCGCCAGCCAGAACGTTTTACGGTCCCTGGCCAATTGGGAGCATGGCGCCGCACTCGAGCAGCTCGTGCGCCTGGTCCGCCTGATTCGGCCGGAAGTGATCTTGACGCACTTGCCGGGCACGTTCATTGGCGAAGATCATGGCGACCATCAAGCCGCGGGCGTCCTCGCCACCGAGGCCTTCGACCTTGCGGCTGATCCCACCACTTTTCCCAGTCAAGTGGCTGGGCCCACGGGACGCCGCGAGATCTACCTCGAAAACCTACGCCCTTGGCAGGTGAAGAAGATCTACTACTTCCCCGATGCAGAGAATGACGAACTATTTCGCGGCAAGGGCCCGGAGTACTCCGTGAAGGACATCGCGAAGTCTTCGAAGCAGCCGTATTGGCGGGTTTCTGTTGAGTCGTTCCGCGCGCACCAGACGCAAGCGAAAAACTTCCTCGATTCGCTCAGTAAGATGGACGAAGCTCAGATTGAAAAGACGGCCGCGTCCGACGGCTGGACGGATGCGCAGCGCTTCGTTTTGGGAAAATCGCTCGTGGGCGGGAGCGTGACCGGAGACATTTTCGAGAACATCGCTCCGGGCACGATTAGCTTTGTACGGCCCGAACCTGAACCGATCCCGGCAATCAAACCGCCCGAAAGTTCGGTGGAGCTGGGCGGCCCGTGGAATTTCTATGCCGACTTTCGGCGGGCTCACGGGTTGAGCCATCTGCCGCATCCGGAGCCGCCAGAAATCGCGCTGCAGGCCGGGACTTCCTTGGTCATTCCGCTGTGGCTCCGAAATCGTACGGCGGCCACTCGAGAGGTCACCCTCTCCGTGGATTTACCTGCTGGATGGACGCTGCAGAGCGGCGCCGGAAAATTCACGCTCGCGGCGAAACAGGTGGCCGCGGCGCGCATCGAGATCAGTCTGCCGGCTCTGGAGGACGCGGACCCAAATTCGAAGAAGCAGGAGCCGCGCGAAGTTACGATTCACGCAGAATCGAACGGTCAGAGCATCGGGATCGTGAAGCTTCGCGTCGTGTTGCGCAAGCGCGCTCTGCCGCAGTAGATCGCGTCAGGATTTTTTGGGGCGGGCGGCTTCCATGGCGTCCCATGCGGATTCCGGGAGCAGCAGAAGATTGTTAAATTCGCCGGCCCCGCGCAACCACTGAGCGCCGTCGATCACCACGCATTCGCCGTTGATGTATTCAGCCATGTCGCTCAGCAGGAATGCCGCGAGGCTGGTCAGCTCTGGGTGCCGGCCGAAGCGCTTCATGGGATGCGCTTCTTTGGCGTGTTCTTCGAATTGCTTTGACGGCATCAGGCGCGACCACGCGCCTTCGGTGGGAAACGGTCCTGGCGCGATGGCGTTCACGCGAATGTGATATTTCGCCCACTCCACCGCCAGGGACGTGGTCATGGCGAGCACCGCGGCCTTCGCGCAAGCGGAGGGCACCACGAATGCCGAGCCGCAATTTGCCGCGGCGTAGGTGGTCACGATGTTCAAGACGTTGCCGCCGAGTTTTTCCGCAATCCACTTTTTGGCGAAGACTTGCGTGCAATTGAATGTGCCATTGAGGACGATGCCGACGACGGCGTTGAAGGCGTTGGGTGTGAGTTTTTCCGTGCGGGCCATAAAATTTCCCGCGGCGTTGTTGATGACCGTGTCGATGCGGCCGAATTGATCGTCGGCTTTGCGCGCGCCGGCCTCCACGGCTCCGTAGTCGCGCACGTCGCAGGTGGTGAAGGCGGCCGAGCCACCGCCGCGGTGGATTTCATCGCAGACTTCCCGGAGCGGCTCTTCGCGGCGGCCGACGAGAAACATTCGAGCGCCGAGCATCGCCAAGTGCAGCGCCATCGAGCGCCCGAGGCCCGAGCCTCCGCCGCTCAGAAAAATCGCGCGATCCTTCAACATGTCCTGCTGAAACACGCGTCACCGCCTCACGAGGAGAGTACCGCCCGGGCGTTCTCGGACGGTCGTCGAGATTGTAGTTCATCGGATTCGTGGGAGGTAACGGTGAAAGGGTCAAAAGCGGTGCCGAGCCCTTCGCCTGCGCTCAGGACAAGCCGCCGCAGTCCACGGCTAGCGGCGCATGAGGCGGAAGGCGAAGCCGGTTCCCCTCTTTTGAAACACGGCCAGGTGAATCCAGACCAGCGCGAATGGCTCAAGCAACCTTGCCTCGGCGAGTGGACCTGCGTCGAACGCTTCGAAGCCTAAATCGCCGGCGAGTTGCGCAGCGGTGGTTTTCGCGGCGGGATCGTCTCCACAGTAGAGCATCATCGACGCACCCTCGGGGTAAACCGGATTGCCCATGTTGGCAACGCCCGTGGTGTTGAAGATTTTCACCACGCGGGCGCCTGGCGCCCATGCAGCCACTTGCTCGCCGCCAGAGGTGGTGTGGCCGTGAGTGAGGCCAGATAGATCGGGCTTCAGCGGGTTCGTGCAATCGAGCAAGATCTTGCCGCGGAGGTCGCCGGCGTTCTTCAATGCGTCCTGCGCCGCGTTCCACGGCACGGTCAGCGTGACGACTTCCGCGCTCGCGGCGGCATCCTTTACGGTCGCTGCCTGCGCCTTGCCGCCGGCTGCGGCGAGTAACTCTTTGAGTTTTGGGTCAGCAGCATCGCGCACGCAGAAGATAACTTCGTGGCCGCGTTTCGCCCAGCCCTTTCCAAGTGTCCCGCCGACATTTCCAGCGCCGATAATCGCTATTTTCATGGCTATCTCCCGTTCACCTCATCCTGGCAAAGACGCGGTACCCGTACAAGTAGGCACTTTCCGGTGCCGTAGGCCGGGCGAATCCCGGATCGTGCGCCGCAACGCAGGAGATCAGCTAGCGATGCGCAGGATGCGTACAGACTTCGACGGCTGCGATGCAACAGCTTTCTGGCGGCGTGCCGCGATCACATCCAGTTCTTTGCTGTGCCGTCGTGCCCAGTGGCACAACGCGTTCAGAGGCGCAACGAAGGTACGGCCGAGTTTGCTGAGGGAATATTCCACACGCGGCGGTACCGAAGCGTGAATGGTCCGTTCGACGAGGCCCGCGCGTTCCAGGTCGCGCAACGTTTGCGTCAACATTTTCTGTGAAGCGCCGAGCGATCGGCGCAGTTCGCCGTGACGCTTCGTGCCGCGGTCGAGCGCATGAATGATTCGAATCGCCCACTTGCTGACGAACAGTTCCAGGACGCGCTCCGACCTGGGAGCTAGGGAAGAAAATGAGCGAAGAGTCTTCATAGGTGGTGAGAAACAGGAACCTTCCATTTCAACATAGCGAGTCCGAAACGCCAAATCATCGAGACGAGGAGAAAAAGCTGGGCGAGAGCAATTAGCGCGTGATCTCGGCGGGGATCGGGCGGCCCATGGCCTTCGCGTACTCCGCGGCGAAGAGCGGGCTGGAGGGAAATTCCTGGCTCAACTCCAGGAGCAGCTTTTGCGCCAGTGCGTTCTGTTTTTCTCTCCGGGCGGCAAGCGCCAACAGAATCTTGGCGAAGGGCTGCAGATAACGGCCGTTTTCCGCGGTCTTGCCCAATTGCTCCATGCCGAGCCTCTTGTCGCCGTGAATGCCGCCGAACCACAGGGCAAAGCGGTAGCCGGGATTTAGCGATCCGATGATGTAGTTTGCCGCTCCCAGGGCTACATAGGCGTCGTTTGCATCTGGCTGCAGCGCCAACAATTGTTTCGCGTATTCATTGGCTTCTTTCATGCGCTTCAGACCGTCGAGTTGTTTTTTCTCCAGAATGGCGTTCGCGTCGGATTCCATTCCAGCGGCCAGGGTCAGGCCAAACAGCGCTTCCGGGTCCTTCGGGTTTTTCTTCATACGCTGTCTGGACAGCGCGCGGGTACGTTCGAGGGCGCCACGGAAATCGTTCATGCGCGCGGCGTCCGGCTTGCCCTCGATGCCATGCAGAAACCTCTTTTCATCCAGGAAAAAATCGCTGCTCAGCACGTTCTGACGGTAAAGCTCTTCGAACAAATAGCTCGCGGCTACAGCGACTTCGCCAAAGGGTTCTTCCGGGTGATTGGACTCCCAGCTTACAAAGCTCTCGCGGGCTTCCGAAAAGTTCTGTGCGTAGAGGAGATGAAACGCCGCTGCGAGTTCCGGCTCGGTTGTGAACGCCGGACCAATGTCTTCGGTGGTGCTTTGGGCGCGACTTGCCGCGGGAGCGAGCAGCAGGAACAGCGCAAGGAGATACGGTTGCCGGTGCATTAGAGTTTTCTCACTCAGAACAAGCCGGGCAGGAATCTCGGCTTGCCCGACATGGCTGCTCGATAGTCCGGATTTGCAAAGAGCACGCGCTCTTCCGTGGACAGCCGCTGGGCCAATACTGCCATGTGCGCCAGCGAGCCTGCCAGCGCGGTAATCCACGCGGTGTGGATCAGCGGAAGCGCCAGCATTTCCGCGAACACCGCGGCGTAGTTTGGATGCCGAACGAAGCGAAAGGGTCCTGACGTGACCACGCCCAGCCGCGTCGAGTCCATTACTTGCACGTTCCAATGATCGCCGAGCGTGCGGATCACCCACCAGCGCACGGCGTTCGCGGCCAGGGAAATGGCGAACATCGCCGCTGCCAGCGCGGGAAGAAAAGGGCGCTTCAGAAGAACGACTTCCAACGCCGCACCGAGCAGAACAGCGGTGTGCAGCAGGACCATCCAGCGGAACCTTGGCTCGTCTACTTTCGCCGCGCCGCGCGCCACCAGTTGCTGCTGATGGCGCCGCGAAATGCGGAGCTCCACGAGCCGCAGCACTGCCACGGTGGCTAGCAACACCAGAAACGAGATGACGCTTAGGTCCATTGCAGCAGCACAAATTCCGCGCTGAAGCCCGGGCCAAACGCCGCGGCGAGCGCGTACTCGCCCGGCTTGAGCGGGCGCTTCTCGAGCCACTCCTGCAGGATAAAGAGGATCGTGGCGCTCGACAGGTTGCCTACGTTGGCGAGGATGTCCCACGACGGCTGGGTCTGACACTTTGTAAGGCCCAGAGCGATCTCTACGTTCCCCAGCAGGCGAGCGCCGCCGGGATGAAGAATCCAACCTTTGATGTCTTCCTGTTTTCTGCCGTGACGGCCGAGGAACCCATCGATTAGATCTCGGATTTTCGCGCCGATCATTTCTGGCACGTCCTTCGCGAGCAAGATGTGAAAGCCGGAATCACGCAGGTCGAAACCCATGGCGCCGAGCGAATCCGGAAACGTGTAGGTCTCCGATACCAGGATCTTCGGTCCTTTTACCTCTTTTCCGCTGACCAGCACCGCCGCTGCGCCGTCTCCGAACAGGATCGACGAGATCAAATTCGCCTGGGAAATATCCCTGCGCTGGAACGTCAGCGACGGGAGCTCGACGGCGATGATCAGGACGTTGCCGCCCGGGTGCGCTTTCAGAAAATCGGCGGCGCGTCCCAGCGCCATCGCGCCGGCCGCGCAGCCCAACTCCGTGAACGGCATGCGCCTGACGTTCGAGCGGAAGCCCATCAAATTGATGAGATGCGCATCGAGCGAGGGGATCATGAAGCCGGTGCACGAGACCGTGATGATCAGATCGACTTCGTCCGGCCGCACGCCGGCGCGTTCCAGGCATTTTTCCGCGGCTTCGCGCCCGAGCTTTACCGCATGTTCGATGTATTCCTGGTTCGTTTTCGCGAGGGCCCGCGGCTCGATGGTGTACTCGATCGGGAAAATGGCGTGGCGCTTGTGCACCTGCGCGTTGTCGACGATGCTCATCATGGCTTCGAGCTTGCGCTCGGGAATATCGAACACGCGGCCCATGTAGTACTTCACGTCTTCGCGCGTGATGGTGTGCGGCGGCAGCGCCGTAGCGGTCGCGGCGATGGTGCAATGCGAATTCAGTTGGTGCGACGGCGTAAGCGCAGCTATCCGGTCGGTGCTCAAAGATTTCCCCTGTCTCGCCGGCCGGGAGGTCCGGCGCTAACACCACGCAAAGCCTGCTGCTCGTTAAAATGCAGCGTACCACCAGCGTGCTGCAAGTTGGCAGTAGACTTTACATCATTCCTGGCCAAGCGCGGTATGGTTTGAAGCAGAGCAATCGGCAATAAGCCGAGCGTCCTTTGCTCGTTTAAACAATCTTCAACTTCCTCTTTCCTGTCCGTAAGGTTCTTGTCCGAGGTTGAGGCATCCTTTTGCCCGTCATGAAAGCATGCCAAGTAGCTCGCAAACAATTTTCCCGAAGCATCCGGGTCTCCTGACGGTGCATCTGATCGCGCTCGATCGCATGGGACATGAGGCCGGCCCGCTTAGTCGCGAAGCCATCGCGGTTCTGGAGAGCCTCGATGTTGTGATCGAAAGGCGCGCGAGACCGCCGAGCGGCTGGCACGTGGCCGCGCCTACATTGCCGTTGTTTCCGACCACGGCTTTGCAAAGACCGACGCGCAGTTGACTTTATTCCCGGCGTTTCGCGAAGCGAAAGTATTCACGGTCGAGGACAAAGGGAAAATTTGCGTTCGCTCGGCATCATCGATATGCGGGACGTGGCGCCGACGCTGGCTCATGCGGCAGGTCTGTCTCTTCCTTCCGCCGATGGAAAGAATTGGCTGCCGTAAACGCACAGAAAAATAGTTGAGTTATTGCCGACTTTAGCGCAAGCCGACTTGTCCTTTTACAGACTCGATCAATTTCGCCGAGTCGTAACCCACGCCATCTTTGAAAACGAGCTCAACTTTCTCGATGTCTTTAATTTTGGCCGATGGGTCTCCTTGAATTACCACGATGTCGGCCGCCTTACCGGCGGCGAGCGTGCCAATTTTGTCCAACTCGCCTAGGAATTCCGCGCCATTCGACGTCGCGATGTGAATGGCTTCCACCGGCGTGAATCCGGCTTCCACGAGCAATTCCACTTCGCGCTGGTCGCCGAATCCCGCAATTACGCCTCCGTATCCTGTTGGATCGAGGCCCGCCAGCAGCAACCCGCCCTGTTTCGCAAATGCATGCTCGAATTCCAGCTCCTTCTTGAACAGCGCTGGCCAGTAGGACTCCGCAGCCTTATCCGAAATCGCCGAGCGTGTCTTCAAATAAGCGATCCGTGTTTCGGGCAACATCGCATCCAGCACGCGCCCATCGAGAGGGGCGCGGTTGGGGACGAACGTCTCAAATACCGGCAGCGTCGAAGTAATCGCGACGTGATGCGCCACCAGATCCCGGATCATGTCTTGAATGGGACTGCCCGTCACGTCGAGTCCCAGCAGCGCTTTCTCGGCGTCTGCGGGATCATCGGGGCACGCTCCGGGTTTCTTGCCTGGAAAAAACTCGGTATCCACAAAGAGGCCGTGTTCCAAATCATCGATTCCCAGGGCTGCCGCCTCCCGAAAGCCGATCGAGCACAGGTGCCCGGTCACTTTGATTCCGTGGGCATGAGCCGCCTTGACGGCCGCGCCCAGTTCGTCCGGCGTGATGTTCATGTAGGCCTTAAAAGAAGTCACACCCTGTGCGATCCAAAATTCGACGGTGCGCCGCGCGTCTTCCGCGTCCTTCAATTGATGCATCTGCAGAGTGAATGAGCCCTGCCCTTCCAAATAGGGTCCGGTCACGTGTAATTTCGGACCAGCCATCTTTCCTTCGTCGATCGCGCGCTTGAGTTCCAGATCGGTGTAGGGTTCAATGCTCCCGGTCGTGCGGATGGTGGTAACGCCGCCGGCTAAATACAGCCGCGGAAAGCTCGCGGCATGCTCCGGATAAAGTGGCGGCGCACCGCCGGGCGCGGGATAGTACATGTGATCGTGCATGCCGACGAGACCCGGAATGACCGTTCGGCCCGTGAGGTCGAGCACTTTCGCGCCATCGGGAACTTTCGTGGTTGCCGCGTCCCCGAGGGCAACGATCTTCCCGTCCCCGATAATCAGCGTCTGATCCGTTCGAGGAGCGGCGCCGGTTCCGTCAATCACGCGCACGTGTGCCAGCGCGATCACCGGCGCATCCTCCCTGACGAAATCACGTACCTGTGGCGAAAGCTTGGGTCGAGCCTGAGACCAAGCAAAACAGGGCAGCAAGAGCGAACACAAAACCAGGAGTACAACTTTGCGCATGGCACCGTCCATAAGCCGAAGATCGTACAAACGCGAGGCAGTCTATTCAGAGCTACGTAGGAACACAAGAGGGCAGACATCCCTCGGCTGCAAAGCCTTCAACAATCTTCGGGTTCCTGTGTGATAGATTCTCTGCCGTTGAGGTGACTGATGTTTCGATCTGTTCTAGGTTTCTTGACCGCGGCGTTCGTGGTCATTCTTTCCATCGTATTGCCTTCCATCGGCCAGCAAACGGCGCCCGCCACGACGGAAGGCGACTTCGTCTTGCACGATTTCAAGTTTCACTCCGGGGAGTCGCTGCCGGAGTTGCGGCTGCACTACACCACGCTTGGCAAACCGGTGCGTGACGCTCAGGGCCGCGTCACCAACGCCGTCTTGATTCTTCATGGCACCGGGGGCACGGGGCACCAGTTTCTGCAGCCGCAGTTCGCGGGCGAGTTGTTTGGTCCTGGGCAACTCCTTGATGCGGCGCGCTACTTCATCGTTCTTCCGGATGGCATCGGGCACGGGAAATCCTCGAAGCCCAGCGATGGACTGCATGCCCGGTTCCCGCAGTACGACTACGACGACATGGTTGCCGCGCACTACCGCCTTCTCAGCGAGGGCCTGGGCGTAAATCATCTGCGGCTCGTGCTGGGAACTTCGATGGGTTGCATGCACTCCTTTGTGTGGGGCGAAACGTATCCGGACTTCATGGTCGCGCTGATGCCGCTGGCATGCCAGCCGGTGCAGATCGCGGGTCGCAACCGCATTTGGCGCAAGATGGTAATGGACGCCATTCGCAACGATCCGGAGTGGAAAGGCGGCGACTACACGGCCGAGCCGTTGCAAAGCCTCCGTGCGGCGCTGAACTTGCTGCTCATCGCGGGAAGCGCGCCGCTGCTCATGCAGAAGAATCTGCCGACGCGAGACGCCGCGGACAAGTTTCTCGACCAGTACTTCAAGGACCGTCTGGCCGAACTGGACGCCAACGATTTGTTGTATCAAGTGAATGCCTCGCGAAACTACGACCCCTCGCCGCAACTCGAAAAAATCAAGGCGCCGGTCATGTACATCAACTCCGCGGATGATTTCATTAATCCGCCCGAACTCAGCATGGCGCAGACCGAAATCAAGAGGGTCAAGAACGCGAAGTTCGTTCTCATTCCGATTGGCGAACAGACCCGTGGACACGGCACGCACACGTCGGCCGCGGTTTGGAAGCAATATTTAGCGGAACTTCTCGAGAAATCAGCGCACTGACGACAAACTCACTCTGTCCGTAAGGCGTGTAAAGGATCGACCTGCGCCGCGCGGCGTGCCGGGATGTAGCAGGCGGCAAACGCCGCCGCTGACAGCACCGCTGCGACGCCAACGAAAGTTACCGGATCGGTGGGTGTTACGCCAAAGAGTAGGGTCTTCACCGCGTGGGTCAGCGTGAAAGCGCCCAACACTCCCAGTATGACGCCCACGATCGCCAGCCCCATCCCCTGCCTGAGGATCATCCGCACGATCTCCGCGGGGCGTGCGCCAATCGCCATGCGCACGCCGATTTCGTGGGTGCGCTGGCTGACCGACAGCGCCATAACGCCGCCAATCCCCGCCGCGGCAATCGCCAGCGCCAGCAGCGCAAACAAACCGAGCAGATTCGCGGTCAGCCGCGGCGCCGCGATGGAATCGGCGCGCAACTGCTCGAGCGACCGAATGCGCCCCGCCGGCTGGTTGGGATCTACCTCGTACAAATGCTGCACCGCAGCCCGGGCGATGTTCATCGGATCTCCCTGCGTTCTGGCCAGGAGGCTGGGGCTCATCTGCGGATATTGCGCGTAAGGGAGGTAGATTAGATCGCTGGGCGGCTGATCCAGTCCACGTTCGCGCACATCGCCGGCGATTCCCACGATCTGTGTCCACGTCTTGCCGTCATCGAACGAGATACGGCGTCCCAGCGGATCCTGACCGTGCCAACGATGTTGCGCCAGCGACTGATTCACGATAGCCACCAACGGTTTGTCCTGACGATCCCGCCCGTCGAAGGTTCTTCCGTTAATAAGCGGCACTCCTAGTGTCCGGAAATAGCCGGGACTCACGACGTTGAATTCGGCCGTGGGCTTGGCGTCCATCGCATCGCCTTGTTGGCCTTCGATCAAATATTGATTGTTGGAAGCGGGCGACTTGTCCAGCGGGAACTCTGCCGACATCGCGGCCGAGGTCACCTGCGGCATGGCTTGTATCTTTTCGAGCAGCGCATCGGAAAAGCCGAGCATGCTTCGGTTCGACATATCCTTGGTGAAATCCAGGCTGATTTGCACGGTCAGCACATTTTCCGGCCGAAAGCCCGCGTCCACTTGTTGCAGATTGATCAGGCTGCGAACGGTCAGGCCCGCGCCGATCAGCAGCAGGAACGAAACCGCCACCTGGGCCACGATCAGCGCGCTGCGCATTTTCCCGCGAGCGGCGCCGAGCGTGGCTTGATTGCCGCCTTCCTTTAGGGTGGTGACCAGGCTCTCCCGCCGGGCCAGCGCCGGTGCCGTTCCCGTCAGCACGCTTATGAACAGCGCGACGCCGAGGGTGAAAAGCAGCACCGCGCTGTCGATGTGCACTTCATTCGCCCGTGGCGTGAAACGCGCTACATACGCCACCAGCAGGTGCACTCCGCCAGACGCCAGCAGCAAACCCAAGGCGCCCCCTCCCAACGCCAACAGAAAGCTCTCCGTCAGCAATTGACGGAACAGCCGCACGCGGCCGGCTCCCATTGCCGTGCGTATTCCTAATTCCCGCTCCCGCCGGACCATCCGCGCCAAATTGAGATTGGCCACGTTCGCGCATGCGATGAGCAGCACGAAACCCGCGGCCCCCAAGAGCAGCAGCATCGTAGGTCTCGCATCGCGCGTCAGCTCCACCTTTAAGGGTGTTGTCTCTATTTTCAGGGTCGAATCTTCCGGATAGTCTTTCGGAAATTCCCTCTGCATCGAGGCTGCCACGGTGGAAAGGTCCGCCTCAGCTTGTGCGGGTTTCACGCCAGGCTTCATCCGCCCGAACATGCGCACCATGCGCCCTTGGCGGTTCGCAATCAGTTGCGGGGCAGACCGGAAGGGGCACGCCGAGGAGGGCATGTAGACGTCGTTTTCCTCCGGGTATTGAGGGAATGGTGGCAGCACCCCGATGACCGTATGTGCTTTGTCGTTCATCCGGAACGTCTTGCCCACCACCGTGGGGTCGCCGCCAAAGCTCCGCAGCCAGTATTCATAGCTGAGCAGAAGTACCGGCGGCGCGCCTTGCTTCTCGTCATCCGGCTCGAACATCCGGCCGGCAAGCGGCTTTATTCCGAACACATCGAAAAAGTTCCAGGAAACGACACCGGTTTCCACGTGTTCGGGTTCGCTGCGTCCCAGCAGGATGAATTGCATGTTGTGGTATTCGACCAGCCCGTCCAGGCTGCGGTTTTGCCGGCGGTAATCCATCAGCTCCGGCACGGATACAGTGCGGCCCATCTGGCCGGAGCGGGACGTTCCCTGTCGCAGCAGCAGCAAGCGCTCGCCGTGTTCGTACGGCAACGGCTTCAGCAACACGGCATTTACAACGCTGAAGATCGCCGTGTTCGCGCCGATGCCCAGGCCGAGTACGATGACTGCCGCCACGGTGAAGCCGAGGTTCTTGCGCATCATGCGCAGCGCGAAGCTGGAATCCAGGCGCAGCATGGAGAGATGTTCGCGCGGCGCGGTGGTGAAAATGCCTTTCACTGTTTCCCACCAAAGCCGCCAGGCGCTCATCTTGTCTCCAAGGCGCGCTGCTTCCGCGCGCTGCTCCGCGAACACTTGCTCCATCTCCGGGCCGAAGTCGCCTCGGAACTCGGCGGGCAGCAACCGCAGCAGCATCCGGTAGAGCCGTGTGGTCCGTCGTGTTGTTGTGTCGCTCATCGTTGTCTCCTGCGGCGTCCTGCCGCGGAACCACTCGCGTTCCAAAACTCGTCGCCGTTGCCGGGCCGCCTACGCCGGCTGCGTCTTTTTCAGAAGGTGTCGCGAGCGCGCCAGGGCCACTACTTTTTCCAACCGCTGCGCTTCCGCGGCCGCCACTTCGCGGCCTTGCGCTGTCAGCCGGTAATAGCGCCTGCGCCCGTCATCCTCCGCGGCCGCAGGGCGCTGGCGAAGTTCAGAGATGAGGCCATCGTTCAGCAAACGCTTTACGATTCCGTAGAGCGTGCCGGTGCTCAGCTGTACTTCGCCCCCGGTGCGCAGCGTGACTTCCTTGAGGATTGCGTAACCGTGGAGATCGTCGCCCGCCAGCGCCAGCAACACGTGAAACATGGCTGGAGTCAGCGGCGGGTTTGCTTCGGGAGCAGGAGTTTTCGAGGTCATGGCGCTTGGTTCCTCAGGCGGTCTTGGTTTCTATGTCGCCCCACACTATATCGTGTTACGCCATAGTGTCAAGACAAATCTCTACGCCTGCTGGGGACACGTGTGAAAAGAGGATTCTGGCCTGTCTAGGGTCGCGTTTAGCGCGCGGCTTCGTGGCTGGCGCGAATTTCCTGCCAGCGCCGGGGGCGCCGGTTGGCTTGCAGGACTTTCTTGCGCAGGCGGATCGATTTCGGCGTGATTTCGACGAACTCGTCGTCGGCGATGAATTCGATCGCCTGTTCGAGGCTCAGTTGGCGGTGCGGAATCAGCCGAATGGCTTCGTCGGCGCTGGAAGAGCGCATGTTCGTCTGCTTCTTTTCCTTGGTGACGTTTACGTCCATGTCCTGCTCGCGCGAATTTTCACCGACGATCATGCCTTCGTAAACTTCGATCGCTGGGCCGATGAACAGTTCGCCGCGCTCTTGAATATTCCACAGCGCAAACGCCGTTGACGGGCCGGAGCGGTCCGCCACTAGCGCGCCCGTCGGGCGCAGCGCCATCTCGCCGGCGTAGTCCATCCAGCCGTCAAAAATCGAGTGAATCAGCGCCGTGCCGCGCGTGTCCGTCAGCAACTGGCTGCGCAAGCCGATCAGCCCGCGCGAAGGTATTTTGAAATCCATGCGCACGCGGCCGGAATTGTGATTGCTCATCTTCAGCATTTCACCGCGCCGAGTGCCGGTGGTCTCCAGAATGATGCCGATGAAACTCTCTGGCACGTCGATTACTAGGCGCTCGAGCGGCTCGAGCTTGCGTCCTTTTTCCGTGCGCACCACGATCTCGGGCTTGCCGACCATCAATTCGAAGCCTTCGCGGCGCATGGTCTCGATCAAAATCGCGAGTTGCAGTTCGCCGCGGCCCAACACGCGGAAGGATTCCGGGGTTTCCGTGTCTTCCACGCGGATGGACACGTTGGTCAGCAGCTCTTTCTGAAGGCGGTCGCGCAGGTCGCGCGAGGTAAGGTAGCTGCCCTCTCTGCCGGAGAGCGGGCTGCTGTTCACGGTGAAAATCATGGCGAGCGTCGGCTCGTCGATCAGCAAAGGCTCGAGCGGTGCGGGCGCGGCGAGGTCGACAATGCTCTCGCCAATCTGAATGCCTTCGACGCCGGCTATGGCGACGAGGTCGCCGGCCGCGACACTCTCCGCCTCGTCGCGCTCCAGTCCGCGAAACGTGTACAGCTTAGTGATGCGCGTCGCGGTCAGTTTTCCGTCCAGTTTACTGATGCCGACTTCCGAGCCACGGCGCAGCGTTCCGTTGAAGACGCGGCCAATCGCGATGCGGCCCAGAAAATCGCTGTAATCCAGGTTCATCACCTGAATTTGCAGGACGCCTTCGGGATCGCCCGGGGGCGGTGGGATGGACTTGATGATGGTTTCGAACAACGGCAGCAAATCTTTCGAATCATCGTCCGGTTTGCGGTGCGCCACGCCGTCGCGCGCGTTCGTGTACACCACCGGGAAATCGAGCTGGTCTTCCGTTGCGTCCAAATCGATGAACAGGTCGTAGATTTCGTCGAGGACTTCTTTTGCCCGCGCATCGGCGCGATCGATCTTGTTCAGCACGATGACCGGAGGGAGCTTGGCCGCCAGGGCCTTCTGCAGGACGTAGCGGGTCTGCGGCAGCGGGCCCTCGCTGGCGTCTACCAGAAGCAGGACGCCATCCACCATGCGCAGCGCGCGTTCCACTTCTCCGCCAAAGTCGCTGTGGCCCGGCGTGTCCACAATGTTGATTTTTGTGTCGTGGAAGAATAGTGCGGTGTTCTTCGCAAGAATGGTGATGCCGCGCTCGCGCTCCAAGTCGTTGGAATCCATGACCCGTTCGATGAGTGCCTCGTTGGCGCGAAAAATTCCGCTCTGCCGCAGCATGGCGTCTACTAGCGTCGTCTTACCGTGGTCCACGTGCGCGATGATGGCGATATTGCGAATGTTGTGGCTCATAGCGTTACCGTTTGTTGACCGCTTCGCGGCCCTGTCCAATAAAGACAAAAATAGCTGCTGATACAACCAGCAGCCCGGACGAATCTCCTCTTATCCTTAGGTGCGGTCGAGCAAACAATAGTTTAACAGATGCGGCGAATTGCGGCCAGCTAGGTTGTGTGCTACCTTGCGCCGATTCGAAGCCTACTTGCTTTTGGCGGACGGAGATTCCTCATGGGGCAGTTACGCCTCTTTTTTGCGGCCATCGCACTCACTCTCATTTTTAGCGCGAGCGCTCTTGCCCAGTCTGCGTCACCATCTCCCTCTGCGAGCTCTCCCGCTGAGGTGCATTCCCTAAAGGTGACCATCCTTTCCACCATGCTCGCCGACGAGGGCATCGGTGAATGGGGCTTTGCGGCTCTGGTCGAAGCGGATGGCAAGAAAATCCTTTTCGACACCGGGGCTCGCCCCAATACCGTCCTCGAAAACGCGAAGGAATTGAAGATCGACCTCAGCGGAGTCCAGGACGTCATTCTCAGCCACTTTCACGATGACCACACCACCGGACTGATGACGCTGCGCCGCGAATTGTCGAAAAACAATCCCGCCGCTCTTTCTCGCGTACATGTCGGAAAAGGTATCTTCCTCGAACGGCGAGGCCGGAACCACAATCCGATGATTGCCATGAAGAAAGACTACGAAGCCACCGGCGGAAAGTTTATCGAACACGACAAGCCCGAGGAAATCCTGCCCGGCGTGTGGCTGACGGGCCCCGTGCCACGCGTTTATCCCGAAAAGAATTACCCCGCGGGCGTTGAAGTTGCAAAGGGCGACCAATGGGTGGAAGACGATCTTCCTGAGGATCAGTCGTTAGTATTCAACACTTCGCGCGGCCTCGTGCTTCTTGCGGGCTGCGGTCACGCCGGCATTATCAACACCTTGCAATACGCGCGAAAGTTCATTCGTCCCGCGCCGGTGAACGCTGCGATAGGCGGCTTTCACCTCTATAACGCAAAAGAGGAACAACTCGATTGGACCGCGGACAAATTGAAGGAATTTCAAATTGCGCAAATTCTTGGGGCGCATTGTACCGGCATCGAAAGCGTCTACCGGCTCAGACAACGCCTCGGACTCAACCGGCATACCTGTGTCGTCGGCACCGTCGGCGCCACCTTCGATCTCAAAGACGGCATTCACACCGGGCGGATCGCGCAATAGTCGGCTATTTTTTCCGGTTGTAGGTGAAATCGTATTCGACATGCCAGGTCTTTCCCCCATCGGTTGAGCCCTGGCTGAATTGCCGGACGGTGTCACGCCCCACGGGAAAGAATTGCAGGTGGCGCTTCAATTTCGTTCCGTCGGGTTGCGGAATCTCCTCGGTCCAGTATTCCATCACGCCGTCTTTCAGCTCTCCATGGAAGAAAATATTCCCGCCAACGTTGTCGACCCAATACTGCTCCCACCGTTTCAGGGCTTGGTTGTAGATGTTGTAGCTCTTACCCGCGTAGGGATTGTTTTTGCTTTTCCAATTTTCGAGAACCACGCAGTCTTCCAGGATCAATTCGATCTTGCTGTCGCCCGCGGGAATCGCGCCCTGCGTCGTCACCGTATTCCACTCGCCCAACCAGAAGTCAAACTGGCGGTTTTCGGCGGCGTAGGCGCAGGGACGCTGATTTTTCTTGGCCTGCTCCATAAGTTTTCCAAATCGTGTGTCCTCGCGAAGCGCGGCCAAGTTCGCGTCACTGCCAAGGGCATCTGGGTCGGCGTAGCCTTGTTGCAGCGCCTTATCCAGCGATTCGAAGGCTTTCTCCCGCTGTTTCATCGCTTCGTACACGGCCGCCTTGCCGTATTCTCCAAACTGGCCGGCGCCACCCTGCGTGGCCTTGTCGAACGCCGTTAAAGCTTCGTCGTACTTGCCCAAAGACCGCAAAGAAGCGCCCAGGCGCAGCCACACGCGGGGCGGCGCATCCGGCAACTTCGATAGTTCCGCGTAAAGTTTCGCTGCCTTCGTCCAGTCCTTGGCTTCGTACGCCGCGCTGGCCTCTGCCGCAAGCGCGTCGGTGCTGGCGTCCACGGACGTTGCCGCCACCGCGCTCAACGGCCCCAACAAAAGGGTAAGCAGCAATATTAGATTTCGAACTGTTTTCACGTTCTCTTCTCCAGACACTCCGTTCCGATGTATCTCGTTAGACGCGCCGGCCTCGAAAAGAAAAGCGAGGGAACTCCCACGCTGTGGGGGAGAGATAGCAAACGCAATTCCAAGTCGCAAAACTTCTGGATTAATTGTTGCTTGGACCGAAAGTATGGCGTAACTGACCTGTATTGAGCGACTTGACAGCCGGTGCGACAAGAAGTAAACACAAAACCTACTAAATCCTTGTACCTAGTTTTCGGGTGCCTTCTCAGACCATTCAACTTCTCCTAGAACGCTCCGCGGTTCTGTAGAATCTCGTCCTCGTCTCCAAAAAACGGAAACTTCCTCAGCAAAATTTCGTATCTATAGAAAACGCTTGCCCGTTTCATGCGTCTATCAGAGCT
>JBGOVR010000196.1:0-7179 GCA_041478205.1 Candidatus Acidiferrum sp. | reverse complement strand
CAACCGACCCAGGATGCGTGATGACTTCGCGGGTGGCACGGACGCCAGTCGGTTCGAGCACTTCATCGCGGCGGACGCCAAAGACGGGACCTTTGTAAATGATTTTGCTGCGAAGAATTTTGGCGTTCGAGCGGCGCGTCTTTTTGGGTGGCATAAGTCGGTACGATTTCTCCGAGGTCATCTTAGCAGGCCCAACTACGCCTTCGTCAAAGCCCACGCGTTGAATTGCCTGCGTGCGCCCAAGTCCCTATACTCAACGACAGCGTTCGCGCAGAAAATCGAAGAGGTTGGGCTCAAGTCCGGGCGCCACATAGAACATAGGAAAATGCCAATCAACACCATCATCGTGGATGACGAGAAGCCCGCTCGAGACGAGCTGGCCTTCTTGCTCAAAGGCTTTCCCGAGATCAATGTGATCGGCCAAGGCAAGAACGGCGTCGAAGCCGTGGCGCTGATCAAGGAGCACGCGCCAGACCTGGTCTTTCTCGACGTGCAAATGCCCGGGCTGGACGGCTTCGGCGTGCTGAAAAAACTCGTCGAGCGCAAGGTGAAGGTCCCGCACGTAGTTTTCGCCACCGCGTTCGATCACTACGCGGTGCAGGCGTTTGACGTGAATGCCGTGGACTACGTGCTAAAGCCGTTCGACAAGGCGCGCATCGCCAAGGCTATCCAGCGCGCGCGGAAAGCGATGGAAACGCAAACCACGACGACCGAGCGGCTGGAACAGCTCGTGAACCAGCTCGGTGCGTCGAAGCAAGCGGCGCAGCCGGTGAAGGTGCTGGTGAAATCTCAGCAGCGGCTGCTGCTCGTGGACGCGGAAGACTTGGTGTTCGCGTCCATCGAGGATGGACTCATATCGGTGGTGGCGCGGGATGTGGAGGGGAGTTCCAACTACCGCACGCTCGAGGAATTGCATGCCGCGCTAGATTCGGAAACGTTCTGGAGGCCGCATCGCTCGCACCTGGTGAACATCCACCACATCAAGGAAGTGGTGCCGTGGTTCAAGTCCAGCTACATGCTGAAAATGAGCGATAAGAAGCAGACGGAAATTCCCGTGAGCCGCGCGCAGACCAAGCGCTTGCGGGAATTGTTCAAGTTGTAGGTGCCCGCATCGGAGGTTCAACGCGTGGAGTGCGGGAGCTCGCTCCCGCCTTTGCGGTTGAATGGGTCACATCACCGTAGAGCCAGCGGCAACCCGCTGCACTCCACGTAGTTCGCTGTTGTGTTAGCATCGCGTGTACACTTCTCAAAACTGTGACCGCACAGCGGTCAACGTACACCGACACGATGGATTTTTCGCTCAGCGACCACCAAAAACTGACCCGCGACACCGTCCGCCAATTCATGGAAAATGAGGTGCGGCCGGGCGTGCGGCAGCGCGACCGCGAAGGCCGCTTTCCCGCCGAGGAAATTAGAAAGCTCGCGGAACTCGGCTGCTGCGGCATGCTGGTTCCCGAAGACTGGGGCGGTCCGGGGCTGGACACAGTTTCTTACGTGCTGATGCTGGAAGAAGTGGCGCGCGTGGACGCGGCCATGGCCACTTCGCTGGGCGTGACGAATTCGGCGGTGCAGGTTCCGCTGCTCGGATTTGGCACCGAGGCGCAGAAGAAAAAGTATCTGCGGCGGCTGGCGACGGGAGAGATTCTCGGCGCGTTCTGCTTGACGGAGCCGCAGGCGGGGTCGGACGCCGCCGGAATTCAGACCAGGGCCGTGCGAGATGGCTCGGCGTACCGGCTGAATGGCACCAAGACCTGGGTGACGAATGGCAGCGTAGCCGGGGTGTTCATCGTCTTTGCGAAGACCGACCCGAACGCGGGCGGCGTCGACCGCTCTGCGGTCGCCAGCAAAAAAGGCTTGAGCGCTTTTCTGGTGGAGCCCAGCTTCCAAGGATTTCGCGTCGGCCGGCACGAAGAAAAGATGGGCCAGCTTTCCTCGCCGTCGGTGGAGATCGTCCTGAACGATTGCGAAGTGCCGGCGGAGAATCGCCTGGGCGAAGAAGGCCAAGGGCTGAAGATTGCCCTCAACGCGCTCGACGGCGGGCGCATCGGAATTGGCGCGCTGGCCGTGGGATTAGCGCAGGGCGCGCTGGATGCGGCGGTGAAGTACGCCAAGCAGCGCCGCGCCTTCGGCAAAACGATCGGCGAGTTTCAGGCCATTCAGTGGATGCTTGCGGACATGGAGACGGAACTGGAAGCCGCCCGCGGCCTGGTGCACTACGCGGCGTGGCTCAAGGATTCCGGCGGCCGCATGGGCGCCGCGGCCTCCAAAGCCAAGCTGTACGCCAGCGAGATGGTAAATCGCGTGGTCGCCAAAGCGGTACAGATTCACGGCAGCGTAGGCTATTCGCGAGAGACGGACGTCGAGCGCATGTATCGCGACGCCCGCGTGATCACGATTTACGAGGGCACCAGCGAAATCCAGCGCATGATCATCGCGCGAGACTTGGGCCTGTAGCGGCGGCTTTGCGCCGCCGCGTTCTTCGTTTTCTTGTAGGGGCGCAGCATGCTGCGCCCCAGCTTGGCACGACGCGATCCGCCAAGATCCGGGGCGGAGACCCAGCTGGCGAAACAAGACGAAGTCTGAACGCCGAACTCGCAGAGCAGAGGAGCAAAGATTGGCGACCGGGACCCAGGCAAAAAAGAAACGCGTTGTCAGCGGCATGCGACCCACAGGCCGCCTGCACATCGGCCACTATTTCGGCGCCCTGCAAAACTGGGTCCGCCTGCAAAACGACCCCGAGTACGATTGTTTCTACTTCATTGCCGATTGGCACGCCCTCACCAGCGACTACGACAACACCAGCGCAGTCGCGGAGAATACGCTCCAGATCATGATTGATTATCTGGCTTCGGGGCTAGACCCTGTTAAGCACACGAATTGCATCATTTTCCAGCAGTCATTGATTCCAGAACACGCGGAGCTACATTTGCTGTTGTCGATGGTAACGCCGCTCGGCTGGCTCGAGCGCGTCCCCACCTACAAAGAAGCCCTCGGGAACGTTAAGGACAAGGACCTGCATACTTACGGCTTCCTAGGCTATCCCGTGCTCCAATGCGCGGATATTGTGATCTACAGTTCACCGGCCGAGGCGGGGAAACAAGGCGTGCAGCTATTTGTACCTGTTGGCGAGGACCAGGTTTCGCATGTGGAGACATCGCGGGAAATCGTGCGCCGGTTCAATCTTGCGAATGCCGAGTTGATCCCGCGACACTTTGCGAATGACGTCGAGCTGTACGGGGTCGCGACAGCCTGTGGGATAGCTTCCGTCGCTGGATCGGAAATCACGCCCGCTGCTCGTCGCCCTCTGGTGGAAAAGATTGACCTGCTGAAGGTGGCGTTTCGTGCGTCATCAATTCAGGAACGCGGATATTACATAGCGAATGGGCTTGGCAGCCTATCAGAGTTGCTGACCGAACCTGATCACGTGCTAACCCGAACGCCGCGCATCCCCGGGCTCGACGGGCGGAAAATGTCGAAGAGCTATGGCAACGCCATAGCTCTGAGCGAGAGCGACGACGACATCCGCAAAAAGACCAAAGTGATGGTCACCGACCCGGCACGGAAGCGGCGCAGCGATCCCGGAAATCCGGACGTGTGTCCGGTCTACGACTGGCATAAACTGTTCTCGCCGCAGGAAACGCTGGACTGGGCGGCGCAGGGCTGCCGCACCGCGGGCATCGGCTGCATCGAGTGCAAGGCCAAGATGGCCGATCATTTGATCCAGTGGATCGCTCCGGTCCGCGAGCGGCGTTTGGAGTACGAAAAGCATCCAAAGAGGGTGCTCGAGATTCTGGACGAAGGCTCGAACAAGGCGCGCCGCGTCGCGCAAGGCATCATGGAGCGCGTTCGCGAAGCGGTATTCGGCTGGCAAAAGAAGCGCAAGGAGATTTCCGGCGGCGGCACCGCCACCAACGCGGGTTGAGAGTCTTTGTAGCGGCGGCTTTCTGAAGCCGGCGCAGTTGGAATCGGTAACAAATTAAGGGCGCCCGCCTAAGAAGGCGGCCGCTACAAAAACATGGCGACACCCTACAAGATCAACATCCCGATGTATGAAGGTCCTCTGGACCTGCTGCTTGACCTGATCAAGAAGCAGGAGATGAATATCCACGACATCCAGATCTCGAAGATCACCTCGCAATACCTCGAGTACCTGCACAAACTGGAAGAGTTGAACGTGGATGTGTCCGCGGACTTCGTCTACATGGCCGCCACGCTGATCTACATCAAGTCAAAGATGCTGCTGCCGCCAGACCCGCTGGGATCGCCCGAAGAGCAGGCCGCCGACCCGCGCGCGGAACTCGTGCAGCGCCTTGTGGAACACGAGAAGTACAAAAACGCCGCGCAGCTCTTGTATCAGAAGCAGCAGATCGAAGAGAACGTGTGGTCGAAGCCGGACAAGTCGCTCTACAACGACGAAGGCACCGAAGGCGAGCTAGTCGTTTCGCTCGTGGATTTGGTGAGAGTGTTCCAGCAAGTCCTAGAGCGCCGCAAGGAAGTCTCGCGGATCGAGTTGCAGCACGAGCAATTCACCGTCGCGCAGATGATGGCGCAGTTGCGCGCGCAGATCCTGGCGAGCGACGACAACACCGTGAGCTTGATCCGCTTCTTCGAAGCGTGCGTCTCGCGGCACGCCATGATCGTCGCGTTTCTAGCGGTGCTGGAGATGGTGAAGATGCAGGCGGTCGTGCTGGTGCAGGAAAAACAGTTTGGAGAGATTCTGGTGCGCAAGCATAAGATGTTTGACACGGTGTTTGATGAGAGCGGCGCCGTTCGCCAGATCGATCAGGAATATCAGTAGCGATAGCACAGAGTTCGCAGAGAATTGCTAGACGCTGAGACGCGGGGTACGCAGAGACACTCAATATGACGAACGAAGAACGAAAAGCGGCACTGGAAGCGATTATCTACGCGGCGGACGAGCCGGCGACGATCGAGCAACTCGCCACGGTGCTGGGAGAAGAAAAGCTGGTGGTGCAAGCCTCGCTGGACGAATTGGTGGCCAGCTACGCCGCCGAGGAGCACGGCGTCGAAGTGCGCGCGGTCGCCGGCGGCTACAAGATGTACACCAAGCCGCAGCAGCATGACGCGGTGCGCCGATTCATCAAGAGCCTCCGCCCGCCGCTGCGCCTGAGCATGCCCGCGCTGGAAACCCTCGCGGTGATCGCCTACAAGCAGCCGGTCACCGCGCCGGAAATCCAGGAAATTCGTGGCGTGAACACTTCGGGCGTTCTGAAAACGCTGCTCGACAAGCGCCTGATCACCACGGCGGGACGCAAAGAAGTGATTGGCCGGCCGATTCTGTACCGCTCCTCCAAGGAATTTTTGATGCGCTTCGGACTGAGCGACTTGGACGAACTCCCCAGCCTGAAAGAGTTTGAAGCGCTGGCACGCGAAGCACTCGGCAGCGACGAGGGTTTTGCGCCCAGCGAGGCGGGAGACGAGAGCGTGCTCGACGGGATGCCACGGAGTGGAGCCGCAGCCGACGCTCCGGCCGCGACCAACGAAACGCCCGCGCCGGAAAACTTTGTAAATGGTAATGCGCAGGAAAATCCCGCGCCAGCGGTGGAAGCTGGTGACGTCCTTGCGCAGCCAGAAAGCTTCGTGAACGGCGACGCGCATGAGGCGGCAGCTCCGGCCGTGGAGGTTAGCGAAGCTCGCTCAGACGCGGAGGCTGGACCGCAATCCAAAGCGGATCAGACCCGCACCGGCAGCGGCGAGACTCCGGCGCACAAGATCGCGACTGCGGGAGAATAGCGTTTTAGTGGGACAGGCATTCTTGTTTGCGCTGAGCTTTCCGAAGCGCCTGTCTCCGTAACAACATCACAGTCGCCCATCAGCCGCAAAAGCGGTGACAACAGGACAGCTAAAAATCTCTGTCCCACGGAAAGACACTCCAGAAGATGCAGGAAAGACTACAGAAAATAATTGCACGCGCGGGGATTGCATCGCGGCGTCACGCCGAGCAACTGATCCTGAGCGGACAAGTGCGCGTGAACGGACGCGTCGTTACGGAATTGGGCACCAAAGCAGACTCGGCGGCGGACCGCATCGAAGCAGCGGGAAGAGTGATCACCGCCGCGGAGCGTCACGTTTACATTCTGCTGAACAAGCCGCCCGAAGTGGTCGCGACCATGGCCGATCCGGAAGGCCGCAAGACTTTGCGAAATTGCTTGCGCGGACTGCCGGAGCGCGTGTATCCCGTGGGCCGGCTCGACTACGCGGCGTCCGGACTGGTTTTTCTCACCAACGATGGCGACCTCACCGCCGAAATGTTGAAGCACTGGGCGAATCTGCCGCAGGTCTATCACGTCAAAGTGAAAGGGCGCTTGACGCTGGAAGATTTGGATCGCTTGGGAAAGCAGGCGGGCGCAAGGATGCGCACCGTGCGCCAGCCGGATTCCACCCGAGGCCGCGCAGCGAATTTCTGGTACGAAGTGACGCTGCAGGATTCCAGAAGGGATGCGCTCCGGCGGGTGCTACTCAAGGAGCAACATCCCATGGAGAAATTGAAGCGCATCGCCATTGGCCCGTTAACATTAGTAGGGCTGCCGCAGAACCGCTACCGGCTGTTGAGCGCCAATGACGTGGCCGACTTGCGGAAGGCGCTGAAGACAAAACCCAAGCACATCATAAGCAAAGAATTAGACACGGCGGGCACGGAGAGCGCAGTAGTTCGCAGAAAAGAATTGAGTCGATGGCACACACGATCGAAGAGCTGATCCCCGAATACATTCGCGGCCTGCCTGTCTACGTCCCCGGAAGACCCATCGAGGAAGTCGAACGCGAACTGAGAATTCACGCCATCAAGCTGGCGTCGAACGAAAATCCGCTGGGGCCTTCGCCGAAAGCGCTGGAGGCCATGAAGGCGGTATTGGCGGAATCGCACCGCTATCCGGACGGCGGCACGCACGGGTTGCGCGAAAAACTAGCGCGGAAGCACGGTGTAGTGCCCGAACAGATTTTAATAGGGCTGGGATCCAGCGAAATCATCGACCTCGCCGCGCGTGTCTTGCTCGGACGAGGAAAAACTGGGATTACGTCCGAGGGGACCTACGCGCCCTTCTCGGTGGCTATTCGCGCGAGTGGCGCGGATTTGCTGCGCGTTCCGATGCGTGATTTTACCTTCGACCTGAAGGCGATGGCCATGGCCGTGACACCAGAAACTCGCGTGGTATACCT
>JBGOVR010000154.1:0-10194 GCA_041478205.1 Candidatus Acidiferrum sp. | reverse complement strand
CGGTTTCTTTTTCCAGGTCGGCGAGAATATCTTCCGAAATTTTCGCCAGCCGCGCTTCGGTGTACCGCATGGCCGCCGGAGGATCGCCATCGACCGATCCAAAATTTCCCTGCCCATCGACCAGCATGTATCGCAAGTTGAAATCCTGCGCGAGCCGCACCATCGCCGGATAAATCACCGCTTCGCCGTGCGGATGGTAATTGCCGGAAGTGTCGCCGCAGATCTTCGCGCACTTGCGGTAGCCGCGGTTCGACGCCAGTCCCAGATCGTTCATGGCCACCAGGATGCGCCGCTGCACGGGCTTCAATCCGTCGCGCACATCGGGCAGCGCCCGCGCGATGATCACGCTCATCGCGTAGTCCAAATACGACTTGCGCATCTCCGCTTCGATGTCCACCGGAAGCAATATCGACTTATTTGTCTCGTCCGCCATGTGTCCTCAGGTTTTTATTTTGAGAGGCTCAAACTTTCTTGTTCGCCCGCTCCAGAACGTATGCCTTCACCGTGTCAAAAGCGTCGGCTGCGTTCGTGAACCGTTGCGCGGCAAAATGCTCTTCCAACTGGCTCAAGAACATGTCGCGCGCCGCTTCCGTCGCAAATTCACCTGTCACGCCGCGCTCATTGTCGGGCGTCGCGGTCGGCGTCGCGCGAAACTCGCTGCAGCTCAATCCGCGCAGCCCCGGTAATGTCGCCCAGCCTAGTTGATACAGCATCGCGGCGAATCAAATATCCAAGTTCACAACTTCGAGGGCGTTTTCCTCGATGAATTTGCGGCGCGCTTCGACGTTCTCGCCCATCAGCGTGGTGAAAATGGTCTCGGCCGCAACGGCGTCATCGAGCTTCACTTGCAGCAGCGTCCGCGTGTCTGCGTTCATGGTGGTTTCCCAGAGCTGCTCGGCATTCATTTCGCCCAGGCCCTTGAATCGCGTGATGGTGAAATCTTTTTTGGCGTCTTCCACGACGTAGTTCAGGACGTCTTGCGCTCTTTCTTTCGTCACTTTGGTGCCATTGCGCGCGACGGTGAACGGCGGTCGGTTGAACTCTTCGATCAGCTTGGCGAGGCCTCGGAGTTTCTTATATTCCGCGGTGGCGGCGAGCGCCCAATTGATCTTCTGGCTGTGCGGCGGGCCGAACTGAATTTCATACAAACTGTGCTCTTCGTCGAAGACGACTTTGCCTTCCAGCTTCAGTTTGGCCTTGTCCACTTCCTTCAAGAGCTTCTCGAGTGTCTTCTTCTCCTCGAAGTCGGTTTTTTTCTCCAGGCCGCTGTCGGCAAGCAATTCGACCAGGCCCGGCTCGCGCAACCGGCGGCCTAGCTTGGCCGCGGCCGCTTCGTACTCCTGCACGTTCAGGAGAAACTTCGTCAGGCCCGCGCCTTCCAGCGACACGCCTTCTTTGGCCTTCACCACGTGGTCTTCCGTGGCGCGCTTCATCAGTTCGTGCGCGAAATCCTGCTCATCGCGGATGTAGCGCTCGGTTTTTCCGCGTTTGACGCGATAAAGCGGCGGCTGCGCGATGTAAATGTGCCCGCGCTCGATGAGTTCTTTCATGTGCCGGAAAAAGAACGTCAGCAGCAGCGTGCGGATGTGGCTGCCATCTACGTCCGCGTCGGTCATCAGAATCACTTTGTGGTAGCGCAGCTTGCCGGCGTCGAAATCGTCTTTGCCGATGCCGGTGCCCAGCGCGGTGATGATGGCGCGAATTTCTTCGTGGCCAAGCATCTTGTCGTAACGGGCCTTTTCAACGTTAAGGATTTTTCCTTTGAGCGGCAGGATCGCCTGATATTTCCGGTCGCGGCCCATTTTCGCCGAGCCGCCGGCCGATTCACCCTCAACGACAAACAGCTCGCACCGCGATGGATCGCGCTCCTGGCAATCGGCAAGCTTGCCGGGCAAACCGCTCGAATCCATAGCGGATTTGCGGCGCGTCAGTTCGCGAGCCTTGCGCGCAGCTTCGCGAGCACGAGCCGCCTCGATGCACTTGCCGATGATGCGGCGTGCCACCGTGGAATGCTTGTCGAACCAGTCCCCCAGCCTCTCGTTGACCAGTTGTTCGACGTCTCCCTTGATATCGCTGTTGAGCTTTCCTTTTGTCTGCCCCTCAAACTGGGGCTGAGGAAGGCGCACGCTGACCACCGCGACGAGACCTTCTCGAACGTCGTCGCCGCTGATGGTTACCTCGTCTTTTTGTTCCTTCAACATGCCTGCGGACGAAGCGAAAGTGTTGATCGTGCGCGTCAGCGACGAGCGGAAGCCGGAAAGATGCGTGCCGCCATCGACGGTGTTAATCGTGTTCGCAAAGGCGAAGACGTTTTCTCCATACGTGTCGTTGTACTGCAGCGCGATCTCGATTTCCACGTTTCCGCGCTTGCCTTCAATGTAGATCGGTGAATCGTGCAGCGTCGTTTTTCCGCGGTTCAAGTGCTTGACGAACTCGCCGATGCCGCCCGTGAAGCGGAATTCCGCGGTCTTCTCGGAGCGCTCGTCGGCAAGAGTAATCTTCAGCCCTTTGTTCAAGAAGGCCAGCTCGCGCAGGCGCTGCGCCAGAGTGTCAAAGCTGTAGACCGTCTTGTCGAAAATGGAAGGGTCGGGGTGAAACGTCAGTTTCGTTCCGGTCTTGCGCGTCTTGCCGGTCTGCTTCAATTTCGAGGTGGGCTTGCCTTTTTCGTAGGTCTGATCCCAAACGGCGCCATCACGAGAGATTTCCAGCTCCAGCCAATCGGAAAGCGCGTTGACCACTGAAACGCCGACGCCGTGCAACCCGCCGGAAACTTTGTAGGTGTCGCTATCGAATTTTCCGCCCGCGTGGAGCACGGTGAGCACAACTTCCGCCGCGGGGCGTTTCTCCGTCGCGTGCATGTCCACCGGGATGCCACGGCCATTGTCCACCACGGTCACGGAATCATCGGCGTGCACGGTGACGTTGATCTCGTCGGCGTAGCCGGCCATGGCTTCATCGACGGAGTTGTCCACCACTTCCCAGACGAGATGGTGCAAACCCATCTCGCCCGTTGAGCCGATGTACATCGCCGGACGCAACCGCACCGCTTCCAGGCCGCCAAGCACCTTGATGGACTTCGCGTCGTACGTATGGCCCGGCGCTTTTCCAGTCACCGGTTCCTTGTCAATCTTTTCTTCCTTATCGCCCATGATTCTCCTGACAACGGTGCGCCGCGCTATAGCTCGGGCTAAACGTTTCAGGCGCGCGTTGGAAACGCGGCCTGCCAGCGGCTCACGCTGAATTCAACATTCAAAAACTTCTATGCGAGGGAAGGCGTGGTCGCGGACTTCTCCGAACGTCGCCTTACCCTTTGATTCCGATCGCAAGCGACCAGAACTCGTAGGGTTGCTGCTTCATCCCATCTCGCGCAGCGAGACGTAGCGAAGACTTCTTTAACTTCCAAGCGTGCAGCGCAAGGCTCCTGGCGCAGAGCCGAATTCATGGCCGCACTCGCTTGGCGGACGTGCCCCAGTTTACGGGACGGGCCGAATTGGAGGAAACCGAACAACGAATCAACAACGCAAAGATTCTACCCGATCGCGGCTCTTTTCTCAAGGACTATCGAGAGGCTTCTCTCTCGTAAGTCTTGTATCTGTAGTAGTTTACGGCCTGCTGCGCCCAGATCGCATCAGAGCCCAGTTTTTCTTGAGATTCCTGTCTGGAATCACAAAACTAGTTCGCAATTTGAAGTCAGAAAGTGTGATTTGAAGTTCAAATACGCATGGGCATGATGATGTAGCGATAGCGATAACTTTCGTCGGCGAGCGGGCGCATCTGTCCGGCGGATTGCTCGTCTTTTAGCTCGATGCTGATCGGGCCATCGGCGGCGGCGGCGAGAAAATCGAGCATGTAGCTCGAATTGAAACCAATCGCAATCGGATCGCCTACGTATTCTTTGTCAATGTTTTCCTTCGCCTCGCCGTACTCAGGACTGGATGCCGAGATTTCGATGCCGTCCTTGGAAACGGCAAGTTTGACGGCGTGCGAACGCTGGTCAGCGAGCTGCGATACGCGGCGAACCGCGTCGCTCAACTCGACGCGCTCGATCACCACGGTCTTGGTGTTGTCGCGCGGCAGCACCGCCTCGTAATTCGGAAATTGGCCGGTGAGAATGCGGGAAATCAGCAGGCGGTGACCCACCTGGAAAAAGAGATGGCTCTCGTCTTTCGCGAAATCGATGTGCGCGTCGGATCCCGCGGCGCTGGCGAGTTTTTCCACTTCATCCATGGCCTTCTTCGGAATCAGCACCTTCATTTCGCCGTTTAGGCCGGCGAGCTTCTGGTCGGTCTCGGCAAGGGCCAAACGGTGGCCGTCGGTCGCAACCATGGCCAGCGTGTCCGGTTTCAAAATAAGCAGGCCGCCATTCAGCGTGTAGCGAGATTCTTCCATGGAGATGGCAAACTTAGTCTTGGCGATGAGGCTTTCCATCACTGGCGCGGGAATCTTCACCATCGCGTGGGGCATCGCCGGCAGCGCGGGGAAATTTTCCTTGGCCATGCCGACGAGCTTGTATTTCTTTTTTTCACTAACGATTTCAACCCAATGATTCTCAAGGAGCCGGCACTTGATCTCGCCCTCGGGGAGCAAACGGACGAGTTCGAGCAGTTTCTTCGCGGGAATCGTTCCGGCACCTTCTTTTTTTATTTTGGCTTCGCAAGACGTGCGGATGCTCAGCTCTAGGTCCGTCGCCGTGATCGTCAGGCGGTCGCCCTTAGCCTCCACGAGCAAATTCGACAGGATGGGAATGGTCGTCTTGCGCTCGACGACGCCTTGCGTGGTGCTGAGTTCGTTCAACAGCGCGGATTTTGTGACGCTGAATTCCATCTCTTGATGTTCCTCACGTGCGATTCCTGGTGCGGTCATTTTATGTGCGGCCTGCAAGCTGGCCAACCGCCTCCCTGGCTGATTTTTACCGCTGCCGTACTCTACTCGCTTTTGGTAAAAGTATAAAGCCCGGGAAGCTCGCGGGACTGTGGAAATACAGGCGCAAACAAAGGGCGTTCTATGCATCTCAGATAAGGCTATGATCGTGCGCTCTGTTATTTTCACCGACACAATCAACACAACAAGATTCTTAAAATATTTTAAGTCTATAAAGCTTGTTGTGATGATGAGCGCTGTGGAAACGTGGATAGCTTCGCAAGTACCGTCGTGTGTTTCTCCTAGCGCCGCGAGTAGCAAGTGGCCAAATGTGCGAATCGAGGAAAACCAAGGTCGCCTCGCGCACCAACTACCTTGAGATGACTTTTTGTCCACCGGCGTGCACAGAAAATCCGCATCTTTCGCAAGACTTCTACACAGTCTCTTCACGTGAAAAAGACGACAGCGTTCGTGCTTGCGGCACGGCGCGCTGAGTCGGCAGGCGCAGATCGCCGTTGGGAGATCTGGCCTGCTATGAAAGTAACTGGAACGGAAGGGTCGCGACGAGCGCTTCTACTGCAATGCGTCCATCAAACGCGTGATCGTGCGGTTCAAATCTTTGTCTGAGCGGCGCAACTCTCCGATTTTGTTGATGGAGTGCAGCACCGTGGTGTGGTGTTTGCCGCCAAACTGCCGGCCGATTTCCGGAAGAGAAGCGGTGGTGAGCTGCTTGACGATGTACATCGCCACCTGGCGCGGGAAGGCGATGGCGCGCGTGTTGCTGCGCACCTTGAGGTCCTGCTCGCGCAGATTGAAGTGCTCGCTGACGCGCTTTTGAATCAAGTCGATGGTGACGCGCTTTTCCTGGGACGCGATGATGTTGCGTAGCACCTGCTGAGCGGTGGCCAGAGACACCGTCGCACCGGTGAGCGATGCGTAAGCCATCAGCCGCGTCAGCGCGCCTTCCAGCTCGCGCACGTTGGACTTGATGGCCCGTGCGATGTATTCCGCCACGTCGTCCGGCAGAGGGAAACGGTCGTTTTCGGCCTTTTTCTGCAGAATGGCGATCTTAGTCTCGAGGTCCGGCGGCTGGATATCCGCGATGAGTCCCCACTCAAACCGCGACCGCAATCTCTCCTCGATCGAATTGATGTCTTTGGGCAAACAGTCGGAAGAGATTACGATTTGCTTCTGCTGCTCGTAGAGCGCGTTGAACGTATGGAAAAACTCTTCCTGGGTGCGCTCTTTTCCCGCGATGAACTGGATATCGTCGACCAGCAGCACATCCACGGTGTGAAAGCGGTCGCGAAAACTGATCATGCGGTCGAAGCGCAGCGAGTTGATGACCTCGATGGTGAATTTCTCCGCGCTGACGTAGCTCAAGCGCATCGCCGGGTTGCGCTTCTTGATGGTGTGTCCGATGGCGTGCATCAAGTGCGTCTTGCCCATGCCCACGCCGCCGTAAAGGAACAGCGGGTTGTAGGCCTTGGAGGGCTGCTCGGCCACCGCGCGCGACGCCGCGTGCGCAAACTCGTTGGACTTGCCGACCACGAACGAATCGAAGGTGTACCGCAGATTCAGCTGATGATCGCTGCTCTCGAAATCCAGTTTGGATTGTTTCACCGGAGCGACCGCAGGCGCCGCAGCTACCGGCTCTTCCTCGGTGCAGACGTACTGCACTCGCATGTTGGGCGTTCCCAGTTCGTGAAAGACCGCCTTCACGATTTCGCCGTAAGTGCGCGTCAGGACCTGGCGGAAGACCGCGGTGGGAATCTGCACGTACAAGGTCTCACCCTCGGCGCGGTTGAGGCGCGTAGGCTGGAACCAGGTGGTGTAGGTGTTGATGCTGACCCGGGACTTCACGTGCTCGAGAAATTTGTCCCAGGAGTTGACCGCTTCGCGTTCACGCCCGGCTTGGGTTGCTGTTGTCATCGCAAGAGAAAAGCGGGTCCTGTGCTATTTCCACAGATGTGAAAAAGCTGTGGAAAGCAGGCCCATCTGCATCTTTCTGTAAACTTCGGGATTCTACCCTCGCTGGGAAGTCTAAGCGTGCCCCTGTTGCCCCGCTCACGGCCCGACCTGTCCAACCGGCCAACTCACCGCCGCTATCAGACAGCGCGGGATTGTCGCCGATTGAAGCGAATGGAGCAAGCGAAAAGTGTGCGAAGGCTACGGGGGCCGTGCACACCTCGTGCACAGTTTTTCCACATGCACTAAATGTGTGCAACTTCGCGGCGCCCGCGCGATTTAAAAGGGAATTTTACAAACATTTTACTATCACGAAAAATACTTGGCCGGCGTCGCGGGAAAAGCGCCTGAGGAAAACTCCCGCTACGGCTGGATTTTTTTCTCCGGCCGCTCGAACTCGTAGATGCCCAACGGGTCGCTGCCAATCACAAGATGATCTTGTTCGATAAGAATCGTGCTGGCTTCGAGCCGCGCGCCTTCCGGCGTATAGATCTGGTAGCTGGCGCGCCGATTTCCTTCTTTATCGAAATGCAAAAGGGTATTGCCGAGCGCCATCCATACTTCCCCATTTGTGCGATCAACGCCCACCGCGGTGAGCACGCGCTTGAATGTCGGCGTCTTCTGGTGTTTTTCTTGCCGTTGAATCTCGCGCCGGATAGCTTGCGCTTCGGGCGCCGCTTCGAGCGCCAGATATTGAATGTCCTGTCCCGCGCCATAGCCATAGCGATCGTATTGGCGCACCGTCGGCTCCGGCGTATACCCAAAGGCGTAGTAGAGATGCCCTTGCGCATCCGTGGCGAGCTGCCCGATGTTCAGGAAACGATTCAAGTCCTGACGGTCGGTGATCTGTTCGGGATCGCCGAATTCCCGCACGTCGCGCCCATTTTTATCGAAGACGACAACCAGGTGAGGCTCGCGCAGCGTGGCAACCGCGACTTCTCCTTCTCCAAGCGCGGCGACAGACAGTGGCGCGGTCACGGGGATCGATCGCAGCAGCGTGCCGTCCGGTGAGAAGACCAGTACCGCGTTGGCGCCGCGGTCCGCGACGTAGATCTGGTGTTCCGCGCCCAGGTCGCAATCTTCACCGAACGTGATGGCCGCGCGCCCTGTCTTACCGGCTACCGGGGCCGCTCCAATCGACAACACCTGCTTGCCCTGCGCATCAAATACCACCAGGCCGGGTGACGGTGAAGCAAGCACGTAGGTGCGTCCGTCGGCCCCGCGCCGCACGGCCCGCAGGCCTGGGCCTATGTCGGAAAGAAGCCTTCTCCTGGCGGTCAGTTCGCCTTCCGCCTGAGCGAGCGCGCAAGCCCCGACGCACGCGAGCAGACACAACGCCGCCAAAATTCTCAAGGTGAGACCCATCTTTTGCTGCATGAATCCTCAGATTACTTCTGACGGACCAAGGTTGCTCTCATGACGAGCACCTGCAATCTAATCAATGTGGAATCGCAGCCGCTCGATCGAGCGGGCGCGCAGCCGGCCCGCGGCATTACGCGGTCCGCTATCATCGGTTTCGACGAGCACGCAGTTCATCTGCACGTCGCCGGAGGCCACCTCGAATCGCACCGGCAGCCCATCCAGGAAGCGTTTGATGATCCCGTTGCGATCCATGCCAATCACGCCCGCGTGCGGACCTGTCATGCCCACGTCCGTAATAAAAGCGGTTCCTTCGGGCAACACGTGTTCGTCGGCCGTAGCCACATGCGTGTGCGTGCCCACGACCGCCGTCACCCGCCCATCGAGGTACCAACCCATGGCAAGCTTCTCGCTCGTGGTTTCCGCGTGCATGTCCACCAGCACAAACGCGACGTCCGCGGGCAGCTTGGCGAGTTCACTGTCGGCTTTGCGAAAAGGATCGTCGATGGCCGGCAAAAACACTCGCCCTTGCAGGTTCAGCACGGCATATTTCACGCCGTTCTTCGCCGTGCCGGCGTAAAGCCCGCTCCCCGGATTCCCGTCGGGGAAATTTCCGGGCCGCAGGAGGCGCGGCTGGTGCGGCATGTATTCCAGTATTTCCTTGCGATCCCAACTGTGGTTCCCGCCGGTCAAGACTTCGATGCCGCCCTTCAGCAACTCGTCGGCGAGGCGCGGCGTAATCCCGAATCCTGAAGCGGAATTCTCGCCATTCGCGATCACCAGATCGATCTGGCGTTGCGCAACGATATCCAGTAGGCGATCGTGAACGATCTGCCGTCCGGGCGAGCCGACAATGTCTCCGATGAAAAGAACGCGCATATGCAAAAAGAGAGCGGACTGCTAAGCCGTGGGGAACTAGGCCGTGAACCTCTGAATTAGGTGGGCGCCACGAGCCAACCGTTAGGCTTTCCTGCCCCGTTCGCTTCCCGGACACGCCGGGCAGCCAACGGGACAGGCCGTGCGCACAGGCTGTCTATCCGCGGCTCCTCAGAGATTCGTCATTGGTTCAAACAGCTTTCGTTCCTGCACCTGCTTCGAAGTACCGCTCCGCCTGCATTGTAGCCCGCGCAAGGAATCCGCGTCCAACCGCGGCCGACTTTGTGGTAACGCCGGGCGGCCGCCATTCGTCAGAAGAGTATAGAATCCCTGCATCGTTGGAGGACACGCTTCCATGCGCCGAATGAGCCTTTTCGTTTGCGTCGCGGCAGTTCTCGTTTTTCTGTCGCCGTTTGCCGCTCCTGGCGTTGCCGGCACTGCTGCCGCCGCGCCTCTGCCGGATCAGCTTGGCAAAGTGAGTTTTCCTACCAGTTGCACGCCCAAAGCTCAGCCAATTCTGGAAAAGGCTCTCGCCCTTCTGCATTCGTTTCAATACACCGACTCCGAGCAGATCTTCAGCGACGCCGCGAAGCAAGATCCCAAGTGCGCCATGGCCGAATGGGGCAAAGCGATGGCCCTCTATCACCAACTTTGGGATTTCCCTCAAGCGGGAACGTTGAAGCAGGGGCTGGAAGACATTCAGGAAGCGCAAAAAATCGACGCTCCCACCGAGCGCGAGCGGGGCTACCTCGCCGCGGCGGCTGCTTTCTATCAGGACAATCCCAAGCTTTCGCACGCCGAACGCACCGGCGCATACTCCGTCGCTCTCGCTCAGCTGCACGCGCAGTCGCCCCAAGACGTGGAGGCTAGCGCGTTTTACGCCCTTTCGCTCGTGGCTCTTGCCGACGTGGACCACGTCGATGACTCCGCCAACCGGAAAAAGGCCATCGCCATTCTCGCTCCACTTTTCCGCCAGCACCCGGATGATCCCGGTGTGGCCCACTACTTGATTCACGCCGCCGATGTTCCGGAGCTCGCTCCGCAAGGTCTCGAAGCCGCGCGCCACTACGCGAAGATCGCTCCAGACTCTTCGCACGCGCTGCACATGCCCTCGCACATTTTTACGCGGCT
>JBGOVR010000103.1:0-17250 GCA_041478205.1 Candidatus Acidiferrum sp. | reverse complement strand
GGAAGCAAGCGCATGGAAGCCGTGGCCCGCGCCTATTGGCCCACCACTTTGCCGCTGCTGCAACGCGCAGGAATTCGCGAGGGCATGACCTGCCTCGACCTCGGCTGCGGCGCAGGAGAAGTCACCTTCGAAATCGCCCGCCTGGTTGGGCCGACGGGCAGCGTGGTTGGCATGGACATGGATTCCGTCAAGCTCGAAATCGGCCGCAAACGCGCCGCTCAAGAACGACTCACGAATATCGAATTCCGCCAGGCCAATGTCTTCGAATGGGACGACGACTCTGTCTACGATCTAATTTACGTAAGATTCTTGCTGACCCATTTGCCCGAGTGTGAGCGCGTAATCCCGAAGTTGCTCCGCGCGTTGCGTCCCGGCGGTGTGCTGGCCGTCGAGGACATCAACTTTCAAGGCTACGTTTCCCATCCGGCCAACTCCGCCCACGATCGCTACGTCCATCTCTACCGCGAAGTTGTCCGCCGCCGCGGCGGCGATGCCGACATCGGACCGAAACTCCTTGGCATGTTTGCCGCGGCAGGCACCCAGCAACTCGGCCTCTCCATCGTCTACCCGGAACACCAGCCAGGCTCGGGGAAAGACATCAGCCTTCTCACAATGATCGGAATCTCGGAGGCCGTGCTGGCGGAAAAACTAATCGAAGAGTCCGAACTAAGCACCGTCCTCTCCGAGCTCGAGGACTATACCCGCGATCCCCTATCTATCATTTGCGGCCCCCGCGTATTCCAAGTCTGGGGCCGCCGCGCCCCTGTCTAGTGGCCGATGTTTAGGCGGCACCGAAACCGCAGCGAGGAACAAAGTGGCGCAAAGGAGCCTCCAAAAAAAGAAAAAACCGTCGGCCTGCGCCTCCTGGAACGACAAATTTGGGAAGTCAGTCGAATTCGCGCTTGGGAGCGGATTGATCGAGGGTGCAGCGGCCGGCGGCAATGTCGGCTTTGGCGTAGTTTTCGCCGCGCAGGGGGGAACCGGCGAGGCGGCGGAGCATGGCGAGTTGGCCGATGTGGTTGAGGGCGTCGGCGACGGGGCCTTGGAAGAGGGTTTCGAGGGGCGTGTGGAGCGGCTCGGTGGAGGCGAGGTAGTCGTCGAATTTTTTTAGGGCGGCGAAGAAGCGGGCGACTTCGGCGGTCCAGGGGAGGGGTGAAGAGTCGTGCCAGGCTTGCTGGCCTAAGGCCATGGAGAGGGCCCAGTCGAAGAGGTCGCCTAGGTGGGCGAGGATTTGAACGGGGGTGCGGGTGGCGTCACCGATGTGGAAGGTGGCGAAGGAATCGGGAGCGCCGCGAAGGGTCTTGCCGCCGCGGTAGGCGACCGTGGCTACGGTGTGGCGGAGGAGTTGACAGGCGGGATCTGGCGTTGCGGTCATGAGAGAGCTCCTGATGGATTCCCTTCGCTTGGGACGGGGAGTTAAGAAAGAGTTTTACCACAGAGAGCGCGGAGGGCGCAGAGGTAAGACGAGGCCACAGACGCTTTTTGCGCGACGCGCCAGGCAAAGTTCATCTAGTTTTTTGCAGTGTAGACGCGGACGTAGTCCACCAGCATGGCTTGTGGAAATTTTGTGGTGGCGTCGGGACTGCCGGGCCAGTCGCCGCCGACGGCGACGTTTAGGATGATGAAGAAGGGATGATCGAAGACCCAGGGTCCTCCGCCGGGAGACTGCGGGGTGAACGTGGCGTAAAGAGTGAAGTCGGAATAGAAGCGCACTGCGGCGGGTTCCCATTCGACAGTGTAGACGTGAAAATCGTCGGAGAAATTTTTGCCGGGCGGTAGACGGAACGCTGCGGTGAGATCGCTTGCGGGCGCGGTAGCGATGGGGCCATGCAAAGAACCGTGAATCGCGCCGGGATCTTTGCCAACGTTTTCCATGATGTCGATCTCGCCGCACTTGGGCCAGCCAGCGGAGGGGAAGTTGTCGCCCAGCAGCCAGAAGGCGGGCCAGATTCCCCGCCCTGCGGGGATTTTGATGCGCGCCTCGAAGCGGCCGTAGGCTTGGGTGAAGAGATTCTGCGTTTTGAGGCGCGCGGACGTGTAGTGGCGCGTGACGGCGTCCGAGCCGGTGTAGTTTTCCTGACGGGCGGTGATGACGAGATTTCCGTTTTCGATTTGGGCGTTTTGTGGGCGATTGGTGTAGTACTCGAGTTCGTGATTGCCCCAACCTTCGCTGGCGACGCCGAGGTCGTAAGTCCATTTGGACGGATCGGGGAGAGAGTTATTGGGGCGGTTGAATTCGTCGTGCCAGGAAAGAGTGTAGTTTCTTGGAGAAGGGTGATCGGTGCCGCCACAGGCACACACCAAAATGCACAAAGCGAGAGTCAGCAGAAACTTAGGCAAGGTTGAAGGCGCGCTTGAAGGAGCCCTTTTCGCTGTCGATTTTCTTTTGCAACTGGAGGATGGAATAGAGCAGCGCTTCGGGGCGCGGGGGGCAGCCGGGGACGTAGACGTCCACGGGGATGACTTGGTTGCAGCCCTGCACGATGGCGTAGTTGTTGAAAACGCCGCCGGAGGTGGCGCAGGCGCCCATGGAGATGACCCACTTGGGCTCCGGCATTTGATCGTAGAGCTGGCGGACGATGGGAGCCATTTTTTGCGAGAGGCGGCCGGCAACGATCATGAGGTCGGCTTGACGGGGCGAGGGGCGGAAAACTTCTGCGCCGAAACGGGCAACGTCAAAGCGGGCGGCGGCCATGGACATCATTTCGATGGCGCAGCAGGCCAATCCGAAACCCAGGGGCCAGATGGAGCTTTTGCGGGCCCAGTTCACCGCTTTGTCGAGCGTGGTGAAAATGATGCCTTCGTCTTCGAGAAGCTTGCCGAAGTCGTCGGGCTTGGTGAGTGTGACGTGCTTGCCGAGAGATGTGCTCATGGTGCCTCGTCATATGCATTTTCGCATAGTGGGCGTGGGGATACAAACGGGTAGTGGATGGGACGAATCGACGGTTAATCAGACGCGGAGGACGACTTTGCCGAATTGCTGGCTGGATTCGAGATAAGTATGCGCCGCGGCGGCCTCTGCGAGCGGAAAAACGCGATCGACGACGGGCTTCAGGTGGCCGGCGGCGACCAACTTGAGGACGGTGTGCAGCTCGGCTTTGGTGCCCATGTAGGAGCCGAGGAGCGAGAGCTGGCGGCTGAATAAGAAGCGCAGATCGATCTTGGCGTCGAAGCCGGTCGTGGCGCCGCAGGTGACCAGACGGCCCGAGGCGGCGAGGCTTGCGAGGCTGTCCTCCCAGGTAGCAGTGCCGACGTGCTCGAAGACGACGTCGACGCCACGCTTGCTGGTGATGCGGCGGACTTCGTCGCGAATTTTTTGGGATTTGTGGTTGATGGTGTGGTCGGCGCCGAGTTGGCGGGCTTTTTCGAGCTTTTCGTCGGTGCCTGCCGTGGCGATGACGCGAGCGCCGAAAAATTTGGCGATTTGGATGGCGGCGCTGCCAACGCCGCTGCCTGCGCCGAGGATAAGCACGTCTTCGCCGGGTTGAAGTTCGGCGCGGCCCACGAGCATGTGCCAGGCGGTTTGGAAGACGAGCGGTATGGAAGCGGCTTCTTCGAAAGAGAGATTTTCAGGATACGGCAGGCAATTTACTTCGGGGACGCGGACGAACTCGGCGCAGCCGCCGTCGATCATGTAGCCGAGGTTGGTGAATTGGCGGCAGCGGTTGTCGAGGCCGGAGACGCACGCGGGGCATTTGCCGCAGGTGACGCCGGGAGCGAGAACTACCTTTTGCCCAACGCGGACGCCAGTGACCTCTGGGCCGATTTGCGCGACCTCGCCGGCGACGTCGCTGCCGGGAATGTGCGGAAGGGGTATCGGAACATTCGGCAAGCCTTGGCGGACCCACAGGTCGAGATGGTTCAGCGCGCAGGCGTGAACGCGGACGAGCACTTCGTTGGGGCGAATGGAAGGCTCGGGGACTGCGGCAAATTTGAGAACGTCGGGTGCGCCGTGTTGCTGGAAGACGATGGCTTTCATAGTCGTAACGCAACAAGTTCAAACAGAGTCTAACGAGTGGGAAGCGGAGTGTCTACTATCGCGCGCATTGACACGCAAAAGCGCGCGGCGTAGCGTAAAATATATATACGCGATATGGACCTATTCGAAGAAATCGTGAAGATGCGGCGGGCTGGGCAGCGCGCGGCGCTGGCGACGATCGTGCACACGAATGGCTCGATCCCGAGCTATGAGAGCTCGCGGATGCTGGTGCGCGAGGACGGAACGATCGCGGGGACCATCGGCGGCGGCTGCGTGGAAGCCGAGGTGTGGGCGGCGGCGAAAGAAGTGATGCAGAAGGAAGCGCCGCGGAAGATGGTCTTCAACCTGAACAACGAGGCTTCGTACGACAACGGCTTGATCTGCGGGGGGACCGTGGAGATTTTTGTCGAGCCGATTCTGCCACAGCCCATGCTGTATTTGTTCGGCGGCGGGCATGTGTCCATGGCGGTGGCGAAGACGGCGAGCGCGGCGGGATTTGCCGTGGGCGTGGTGGACGACCGCGAAGCGTTTGCGAATTTGCAACGGTTTCCGATGGCGGGGGAAGTGTTTACCAGCTACGAGGACGCATTCGAAAAGATTCAGCCGAGTGCCTCGACGTATCTGGTGATCGTGACGCGCGGGCACAAGGAAGACATGCGCGTGCTCGCGTGGGCGGTGCGCACGAGCGCGCGCTACGTGGGAATGATCGGCAGCAAACGCAAGGTGCTGTCCGTGTACAAGGCACTGGAAAAAGAAGGTTACCGGCCGGAAGAGTTCGAGCGCGTCTTCGCGCCGATGGGACTTGAAATTGGAGCGCTATCGCCGGAAGAAATTGCGATCAGCATCGCCGCGGAGCTGGTGGCGGTGCGACGCAACGCGGAAACTGCCGGGCACAAGAAAGTAAAGATGGAACCGCGGCCTGCAGTAGGCGCGCGCTAAAAAGATTATGTTAGCGGCTGTGATCCTCTCGGGCGGCGCGTCCCAGCGAATGGGGTCGCCCAAAGCCCTGCTTCCCTACCAGGGACGGCCCTTCCTCGAACATTTGCTGGAAGTCACCGTGCACCCGAAGATCGGCGTGCGGCGCGTGGTGTTGGGCGCGCATGCCGAGCCGATTGCGTCGGCGGTGCCGTTGGCGGCGGCCGACATCGTCGTCAACGAAGAGTGGGAGAAGGGGCAGCTGAGCTCGATTCAGGCCGCGATACGAAGCTTGCCGGCGGGAACCGATGGGTTGATCTTGTGCTTGATCGATCATCCGCTGATTAGCGCGACGCTGATCGATGACCTGATCGAACGGTTCTACGCGACGAAAGCGAAGATCGTGCTGCCGGTGTTTCGCGGGCAACGCGGGCATCCGGTGATTTTTGCGGCGGCGCTGTATGACGAATTGCTTGCCGCGCCACTCGACAGAGGAGCGCGGGCGGTCGTTTGGGCGCATACGAGAGAAATCACCGAAGTGCCTACGACGGAACAAGGGTGCGTATTGAATTTGAACGACCCGGACACGCTGCAACGCGCGACCGGCGCACAGGACTAGCGAGCAGAAAGTTTTTGCGCAAGGGCGCGAAGAGCGTCCCCCGCCAACTGAGCCCCGTGAAACGTCGCAGCGGGGAGGCCTCCGAGAGCCGCCGAGAGCGATTCCGGCGTGACTAAGGCAGATTCGGCGAGAGTCCGGCCGCGGAGTTGTTCGGTTAACAGCGAGGCGCAGGCGATGGCAGTGGTGCATCCCCGGCACAGGAAACGAACCTCCGCGATGCGACTGCCTTCCATACGAACCGCCAACTGAAGAATGTCACCGCAGACGGGGTTGCTGACTTCGACGGTGGCATCGGCACCGGGAAGTTCTCCAGCGTTGCGGGGATTGCGGAAATGATCGAGGACGGCGTCGCTGAACATCGACAGCAGTATCGCAACCCATCGCGAATTCTTCAACGCTCCGGGCATTATAGGTTCCGCTCTAGGCCGTTGGCCTCAAGAGCGCGGCTGGAAACCACGGGGACGCGACAGCCGTCTGTTATCTAGGAGGCCGGGTTCAGATGGGTTGCCCCAACTCTCAAACCTCAGGGGTTCGTAGGCCCGAAGCTGTATCGCGCGTCAAGCGAGCGATGTAACTAACGCTTTACACCGGAGGAACTGATGAAAAACATCCTTCTCGCCCTTATCTTCGCGTCGCCGGTTCTTGCGCAAGACCCAGGGTCGGCAGCTCGCACAGCTGCGGGGTGCGGCCCGAGCCAAGTTCAGTTCGATGTAAAGACGAGCAAGAGTCTGCACGCTAGCGCGCAGCCGGAGCCGGGCAAGGCACTGATCTATGTTTTCGAGGCGGAGCGGCGAGACGGCGACACGACCTGGTTCGGAAGCGTGACCACCAGGGTTGGGCTGGACGGCTCTTGGGCCGGCGCAAATCACGGCAAGTCCTACTTTTCCATTTCCACAGATCCGGGCGAGCATCGTCTGTGCACAGACTGGCAATCAAGCTTGAAAATGCTATCCAACGTGGGTTCGGCAGCAACACTGACGGCCGAGGCGGGAAAGGTCTACTACTACCGAGCGATCGTCTACTATCCGACGAAGGAGCGCGAACCGCAGGTGAAATTGGAACCCCTCGACAACGCGGAAGGACAGTTCTTAATTTCGTCCTCGGCATTCAGCAGCTTTCACCCAAAGAAGTGAGCTTTGTCCGACGGCGGTCCGTAGAGACCGCCTGCTATTTCTTCGGCGGAAGGTATTTTTTCTCGATCGAAGCGATAACCACGTAGTTGGGATCGACCATTTCGGTGAGATGGATCTTGCCCACCTTGGAGAGTAATTCGTAGGCGTCCAGTTCCGAGAGGCCGTAGTCGGCGTGGATCCAGCCGACTAGCTCGGTGAAGGCGATGCGGAGGGCATCGTCGACGGGGCGATAGATTCCGGCGGCCATGATCTCTTTTTCATTTTCGAAGCGCGGCCAGCCGGTTCTCTTCCCTTTTACGATGTCAACTTGCAGCCGGGCTCGCAGCGGCACTTCCACCGCCGTGCCGGCAATCTCGCCGTCGCCCATGGCCGCATGGCCATCGCCGAAGTACAGCAAGCCGCCGGACACGTTCACGGGAAGGTAAAGCGTGTTGCCGACGGAAGCTTCCGGCGCATCCATATTGCCGCCGAATTCTGCGGGAACGATGGAGCTACGGGCTTCGCCGTTGGCGGGGGCGACGCCGATGCAGCCAAGAAACGGATGCAGCGGAATTTTCACCTTGTAGTTCGAATCTAGAGCTTGGAACGTAGCGGTGTTGCCGGCGTGATCGATGGGATAAAACCAGATTTTCTCCGGGAGGGGCGGATGCAGCATCGCCGTGTAGTTGGTCTCGTTGAGTGCCCCGAAGCCGGGACCCAAGGCGCCGAGTCCTTGGTCGCCGTCCACCTGGAGATCGAGAATGCGAATGGCGAGAGTGTCGCCGGGTTCCGCGCCGTCGATGAAGAACGGCCCGGTGAGCGGATTGTCGCCCTTGACGAGCGCAAGCGTGTCGCCCGGCTTTTTAATGGCGTTGCCGAAACAATCGAGAGAATTGGCGTCGAGGATGTTGCCGGAATGAAGATGCGCGACCGGCGTCGCGACGCCGTAGACATATTTCACGGTATCGATGGTGGCGTGATAGCGCACGACTTCGAACTTCGCTTGAGGTTGCGCGGGCTCGACCGCGGGCGGGTTCTGCGCCGCCAGAGGCAGCGCCGCGAAGAGCAACAGAGAAAAACGAAGAATGCGCATCAGAGATTCTCCTGAATGAGGAACGGAGTATATCTCATCGAAGACGAGGAATCGCGTCGGCGCCCCCGAACCGGGCCTTTGGGTCCGGTTCTTCTTTTTGCTTTTGGTGCTTATGCGAGACTGACGCAAGCCTCTGGTATCCTCTCAAACGGCTGATGAAACACAGAAATGGCAAAAACGAACTGCGAATCGTGTCGCTGGCGCCGAGCGCGACGTCGATACTCTGCGCGATGGGGGCGAAGAAGGCGCTGGTGGGTGTGACGAAGTGGTGTGCGGACGTGGCACCGGTGGATGAGCTACCGAAGTTGGGCGATTGCTGGCGGCTAGAGGCGGTCAAAGAGATCCTGGCGCTGCGGCCGACGCTGGTGATTGGGTCGGTGCCCTACAAACAAGAGACCGTGGCGAAGTTGCTGGAGCAGCCGCTGAACTTTCTGGCGATGAATCCAAGAACATTGGCGGACGTTGAGGAGGATATCTATCTGCTCGGGCGAATTGCGAACCGGCCCGCGGCTGCTGACCGGGTCGTCGAGAAAATGCGACGAGAGTTGGCTTCCATCGGCCGGAGAGCAAAGGCGGCCGGGAGGCGTGTGCGCGTTTATTGCGAAGCTTGGCCAAACCCGCGGATTAGTTCCCCGCCGTGGGTGGCGGAATTGGTTAAGATCGCTGGAGGTGTCATGGTCGTTCCGGCGGGAGAAAAAGTCAGCGAGGAACAAGTGGCCCAGGCGCAACCGGACGTCATTGTGCTGGCGTGGGCGGCGACAGGGGCAAAGGCCGACGCCAAGAGGGCTTTCCAAGTTCTAGCCTGGAAAGATGTGCCGGCCGTGCGAAACAAGCGTGTGTATGTGCTGCGCGATGAATTGCTGAATACGCCGGGACCGCCGCTGCTGGCAGGCGCCCGCGAACTCTTCCGGATTTTGCACCCACCAGGAACGCGAAAAGGACGGACGTGATGCTTGTCGTTGCGGCGGTGATCGAGCGGGAAGACCGGAGGCTGCTGATCGGGCAACGGCGGCGGAACGATACATCGCCGCTGAAGTGGGAGTTTCCGGGCGGCAAGGTGCAAGACGGCGAAGAGCTGCAAGCAGCGCTTGCGCGAGAGTTGCAGGAAGAACTCGGCGCGACGCTGCGAAAGTGCGCGGAGATCGCGCGCGTGAAGCACAAGTATGGAGAGACCACCGAGGAGCTCGAAATACGGTTCTTTGCCGCGGAAATCGCCGAGAACGTGATCACACCGAAGGCGTTTGAGCAGGTCCACTGGGTTCTGCCGAAGGAGCTGGCCGGGTATGATTTCCTGGCGGCGAATGCGCAGTTAGTTGCGAACCTGGCCACGGGGCGCATCAAACCCGCTGAAATCTTGCAGAAAACGAACGCGGACGACGCCTAAGACCAACTCCTCAGCGGCATCCCCTAGCGGCTTGTCCCACCAAACTATGACACTACCGGATTAGGCTTGTCGGGGTCGATCTCCAGGTCTTTGATTGCTTTGTCGATGACGCTGCGCTCGATCTTGCCGTCCTGGAATAGTTCGTGGAGCGTCGCCAACGTGATGAAGCGGGCATCGACTTCGAAGAAGTCGCGGAGCGATTTGCGGCCTTCGCTGCGGCCGAAGCCGTCGGTACCGAGAGCGGCCAGGCGGCGCGGCATCCACTTGCTCACCATGTTGGGAAGCGTCTTCAGATAGTCTGAGGCCGCTACTAGAACACCGGGAGCATCGGCGAGGCATTGTGCGACGTACGGCAGGCGAGCCTTTTCGCCGGAGTGCAGACGATTCCAGCGCTCGGCTTCGATGCCGTCGGTGTACAACGCCTTGTAGCTGGTGACGCTCCATACATCCGCGGCGACGCCGTACTTTTGCTCGAGAATGTCTTGCGCCTGCAACGCTTCGCGCAGGATCGAACCGCTGCCGAAAAGCTGCGCGCGGAGCTTGGACTTCTTGTTTTCCGAGGCGCGGAAGCGGTACAGGCCCTTCAGGATGCCGTCCTTCACATCGCCCGGCATGGGCGGCATGGCGTAGGGCTCATTCATCAGCGTGATGTAGTAGAAGATGCTTTCGCCGTCTTTGTACATGCGGCGAATGCCATCCTGAATGATGACAGCAATCTCGTAGGCGAACGCCGGATCGTAAGCGCGCAGATTCGGAACCGGCAGAGCAAGAACATGGCTGTTACCGTCCTGGTGCTGCAGCCCTTCCCCCGCGAGCGTGGTGCGGCCAGCGGTACCACCGAGCAGGAAGCCGCGGGTGCGCATATCGGCGGCGGCCCAGATGAAGTCGGCGATGCGCTGAAAGCCGAACATCGAATAATAGATGAAGAATGGAATAGTGTTGATGCCGTGCGTGGCATAGGCGGAGCCAGCGGCAATGAAGGAAGCCATCGAGCCGGCTTCCGTGATGCCCTCTTCCAGGATTTGGCCGTCTTTGGCTTCCTTGTAGTACATCAAGGTATTCACGTCGACGGGCTGGTAGCGCTGACCGACGCTGGAATAGATACCGGCGGTGCGGAAGAGCGACTCCATGCCGAAGGTGCGCGCTTCGTCGGGAACGATGGGGACGATGAGCTTGCCCATTTCAGGATCCTTCAGCATTTTCCGCAGCATGCCGACGTACGCCATCGTGGTAGAGACTTCCCTGCCGTCGCTGCCCAAGAAAAATTCCTTGAAGAGCTCGTCGTGGTCGGCGACCAAGGGTTTCGAACGCACGCTGCGCTGCGGCACATAGCCGCCGAGGGCCTCGCGGCGCGCACGGAGGTACTGAATCTCGATACTGTCTTCGGCGGGCCGGTAGAACGGCACCTCGATGCAGTCTTCGTCATTCAGAGGGATGCCAAAGCGCGAGCGGAATTCGCGAAGTTCGTCTTCGTTGAGCTTCTTCTGCTGGTGGGTAACGTTCTTTCCTTCGCCCGCTTCGCCAAGGCCGTAGCCTTTGATAGTGCGCGCGAGAATTACCGTGGGGCCGCCCTTGTGTTCGACGGCGGCCTTGTAGGCGGCGTAAACCTTGCGCGGATCGTGGCCACCCAGACGCAGCCGGCGCAGCGCTTCGTCCGGTAGCGGTTCGACCAGTTGCAAGAGGCGCGGGTCGCTGCCGAAGAAATGCTGGCGCACATAGGCGCCGGATTCGACGACGAGCTTCTGGTATTCCCCGTCGACGAGTTCACCCATGCGCTTGACGAGCAGACCTTCGGTGTCGCGCTCGAGAATGGGGTCCCACTCGCTGCCCCAGAGGACCTTGATAACGTTCCAACGCGCGCCGCGGAAGGCGGACTCCAGCTCTTGAATGATTTGCCCGTTGCCACGAACGGGGCCGTCGAGACGTTGCAGGTTGCAGTTGACAACAAAAATAAGGTTGTCGAGCTTTTCGCGGGAAGCGAGCGTGATGGCACCAAGCGATTCGGGCTCGTCGGTTTCGCCATCGCCGAGGAAGGCCCATATCTTGGCGTCGGTGGCGGGCTTGAGGCCGCGGTCTTCGAGATAGCGGCTAAAGCGTGCCTGATAGATGGCCATCAGCGGGCTGAGGCCCATCGAGACCGTTGGAAATTCCCAGAAATCGGGCATCAGCCAGGGGTGCGGATAGGAGGAGAGTCCCCCGCCCGGCTTGAGCTCGCGGCGGAAGTTTTCCAGCTTTTGCACGGAGATGCGGCCTTCAAGGAAGGCGCGGGCGTACATTCCCGGAGCGGCGTGGCCCTGGAAGTAGACAGTGTCGCCCTCGAATTGATCGGTCCGCGCGCGGAAGAAATGGTTGAAGCCGACTTCGTAGAGCGTCGCTGCGGAAGCATACGTGGAAATGTGCCCACCGATATTGTGTTCGACGCGGTTGGCGCGGACGACCATGGCGAGGGCGTTCCAGCGGATAAGGCTCTTGATGCGGCGCTCGAGTTCTTGATCGCCGGGGAACAGAGGCTCCAGGCGATTCGGGATCGTGTTGGCGTAGGGAGTATTCGCCGTGAAGGGCAAGTCGATGCCGGAGACCGTGGCATGCGCGCGGAGCCGCTCCAGAATTACGGTGGCAACTTCAGGTCCGCTAGATTCCAGGACGGAATCGAGAGACTCAAGCCACTCCTGCACCTCTACGTCTTCCATGGGATGTTGCTGGGTATACGTCTCGTTGTCCATAACTTCTGCCGGCCCCTCTTTATTCGAAATCAATGCGCGCCGCAAGCGCCGCTCCGAACTTATTCCGCCTATAAGCACAATAGAATACACCTCCGCGCAAATCTCTGCACGACGGGATTGCAGCGATTTGGAACCGCAGTGTTACTGGATATCGCTTGGTGCATTTGCTATAGCGTGCGGCCGCCGTCGAGGACGAGCACCTGACCCGTTACGAAGCTTGCGTGAACGAGGAAGGAAACCGCATCAGCGACGTCCTCGGTTGTCCCGGGGCGATGAAGCGGGGCGCGACGAATGAAGTCGGTTTCCCATTCCGAGGGATCCCCTGACATCGTGATGGTACCCGGTGCGATAGCATTGACGCGAACGTCGGGCGCGAGCGCCTTCGCCAGACACTTCGTCAGCATAATCACGCCAGCTTTCGAAACGCAGTGCGGGATGTACCCGGGCCAGGGAAGCAGGCCGCCGATGTCGGCAAAGTTGATGATCACCCCGCGGCTCTGCTTGAGCAGCGGCGCCGCTGCTTGCGCGCAGAAGAAGGGAGCTTTCAGATTGGTATCGAGAGATTCGTCCCAGAGCTTCTCGCCGGTTGAGGCAAATTCCGTGGGCAAAAAGTTCGCAGCGTTGTTGACGAGAATATCCAGCCGCCCGAAATGATCGAAAGCTTGTTGGAAGAGCCGCTGAATTTCAGAGACGCTAGCGAGGTCGGCAGCCAGCGCGATGCCACGACGACCGAGCTTTTCGACGTCGGAGACGGTTTCGCGGGCCTCGGTCTCCGAAGAATGGTAGTGGATTACGACGTCGGCGCCTTCCTGCGCGAGACGCAGAGCGATAGCACGTCCCAGGCGCTTGGCAGAGCCCGTGACCAACGCAACCCGATTAAGGAGCGGAGCATTCATGGAGACGAAAAAGGTAGCACAGCATCGCCATGCCTTGCAGGAGAGACACCGTCCAGTGCTAGAATCGGCGACCTAACGGAGACACATGATGAGACTCGATTTGCTGGCAATTGCCGCGCATCCGGATGATGTGGAGCTGACCTGCGGCGGAACGCTGATCAAGATGGCGCAGCGCGGCTACAAGACCGGCATCCTCGACTTGACGGCCGGCGAGATGGGGACGCGGGGGACGCCGGAAACGCGCGCCAAGGAAGCGGCGAAAGCAGCGAAATTCCTCAAAGTGAAGTGGCGTGGGACGCTGGGCGTGCCGGATTCGGATGTGCAACCCAGCCGGGCGCACAAACTGCGGCTGGCGGCGGTAATCCGGGAGCTGCGGCCCAAGACGGTAATTCTGCCCTATTGGAAAGCCAGGCACCCCGACCACTATCACACCTCGGCCGTCGGGTATGAGGGATGCTTCCTCGCAGGGCTGAAGCAGTTGCCCATCGAAGGAGAGGCCTACCGGCCGTTTAAGATCTTGTACTCAACAGCTTATGCGGACGTGCGGCCGACGTTCGTCGTGGATATCACGGAACAGTACGAGCAGCGGAGGCTGGCCATCTCAGCGTATGGCTCGCAATTCCGGCCGAAAAAAAGCCAAAAGAAGAGCAAGGTCCATCTAGCCATTGACCGCCTAGAAGACGAAATGAACCAATTGGCACGGCACTATGGGCAGATGATCGGTGTGAGATATGGGGAGCCGTTCCTGACGAAGGAATTGATGAGCGTCGAAGACGTGGTGGAGATGGGTGTCAGGTCGATCTAGCCGGAATGAGTCAAGAAGAAGACGAGCGGCTCGCGGGATTCAGAAGTTTTCGTCTTCTTGGGCAGGGGAAAAACCTCGAATGATTTGGCCGTTTGCGGTGCGCTCCGCACGGACGCGGATGAGCGCTTCGTCCTCGGAGCCCGATTTTCGCAGAACGACGATGGTGGTAACGGCTTCGGTGTACACACGGGTCACCAGATAGGTGTCCCCGGTGCCGTCTTTCTTCCAAAGCTGCCCAATCTGGATCTTCGAGATGGCCATGATGTAAACCTTGACTGTAGAGTGGCTAACGAAGAGTGTCAACTGCTACACGATGCGGTTTGGGCGCAAACAGCAAGCGTGTGACCACCGTTAAGTGGTTGACTTGAGCCTTGGAACTCCCGCGGCCACCCGCCAGCGTCGAAATTCAGGTGCCCACGGGGACAACCAGCTTTAATTCCGAGCGATCTTGGAGCTGGCAGGAAACCTTCTTCCCATACCTGACATCGTACCTCTTGAGAGTTAGCAAGGGCCTGTCGAGCGTTTGGGGTGTATACTCAGGCAGGCGGAGGTGAATGCTATGCAAGAGCTTCTCCGGCAGACTTTGAGATTGACGCTTGTGGGCACGTTGGCAGTTGGCACGGCCTTGGCGCAAAGCCCGCCTCCAACGACCGACCCCGCGAAAGCGCAACCCGCCTCCGAGCAAACGCAGTCGGGCCAGAAGCAGCCCGTCGAACAGAAAGATACCGTAACCCCGAAAAACTCGAAAGAAGACGTCGAAGCCATCGGTAATCGCGGCGTGGGCAAGGGCGTCAACTTTTATTCGCTGGAAAAAGAAATTGCCCTCGGCAAAGGGCTGGCGCAAGAAGTAGAGCGCTCCTCGAAACTCATCGACGACCCGATCGTCACGGAGTACGTGAACCGCGTCGGGCAGAATCTGGTGCGCAACTCGGATGCGCGAGTGCCCTTCACCATTAAAGTGATCGACTCGGACGAGGTCAATGCCTTCGCGCTACCTGGCGGATTCTTTTATGTGAATAGCGGCTTGATCCTGCGCGCGCAGGAAGAGTCGGAGCTTGCAGGTGTCATGGCGCACGAAATATCGCACGTGACCGCGCGACATGGCACAAAGAACGCCACCAAGGGCGAGATGATGCAGCTCGCCACCATCCCTTTGATGCTTCTGGGTCCTGCCGGATGGGCCGGGTACGGACTCTACGAAGGCTTGAACATCGCGATCCCCTTGACCTATCTGAAATTCAATCGCGACGCGGAACGCGAGGCCGACTTCCTGGGCTTGCAGTATATGTACAAGGCCGGATACGACCCGAACGCCTACGTAACGTTCTTTGAGCGCATCCAGGCGGACGAAAAGCGCCGCCCCGGAACGATTCCCAAGGTCTTTTCCACGCACCCGCCGACACCGGAACGCATCGAAAGCGCGCAGAAAGAAATTGCGCGCATTCTGCCCAATCGCCCGGAATACATCGTCACGACTTCAGAATTCGACAGCGTGAAAGGACGCCTGCGGAACATCATGTTTGCCAGGAAGGTCCAGGACAACGCTCCCGGAAAACCAAGCCTGCGCACGCGCACGGAACAACAACAAAAGGGACAAACGCAGGGCACCGATCCGAACGCCAACGACGATGACCGGCCGACTTTGAAGCGCCGGCCCGATTCGCAATAAACCGAAAGATCCAACGAGAATGAGAGAGGGCGGCCCGCCGGGTCGCCCTTTTTGCGTCAGGGCACGAATCCCAGCATGAAAAAAGAGTACGACCGACGGAGGTTCTCTTCCGGTTGGCGGGGCACGCGTTGCTTCCCTGCCCCGGCTCCAGTGCTCTCCCTCAGTAGCGGGACGCGGTGCTCGAGCGCCGGTCGTCGGGAGCGGCGGCGATGCCCATGCGGCGGAGTTCGTCGGCGTAATATTTGCGATACAGCACGTCCCACTCTTCGCTGCCTTCGAGGATTTCCTTTTTCTGGGAGGTGATGCGCTTGCGCACTTCGGCGTCGGCTTTTTCTTCTTCACGCAGCGTAGCGGTGAGGATCTGGACGACCTGCTGGCGGATGGTGTCGCGGTCTTCCACAAATTCGACGTCATCGCTCGAAACCAGTACGTCGGTGATCTGGTGTGATATTCGGACGATTTTTTCGCGGCTGAGTCGCATTCCGATTGTCTGGCCCCGGTTGATTTATGGAAACTCTGCCGCGCGCCTCGCGTCGTGCAGGCTAAAAATCGCATCGTGCCGGTAAAGGGCGCTCGTTGCCTCCGCCCGCCCGGACCAACCAGGCAAGCGGTTATCGCAAGATGAGCTTGCGGTCGCGGGCCAGCTGTCCCTTAACCTTCTTATACATCTCCTGGTACGAGGCTCCGGTCCGGCGCATTTCGTCCTGATGCTGCGTCAGGATCTCCCGCACTTCATCGTTCAGACGGTCCTCGACGGTCAATTCTTCCACCATGCGCTGGCGCACGCGTTGTCCAACGGCTTCCGGCGCCTTGGTTTCAATCTGGCCGCCTTCGACGAGCCGCTTGACGACTTCTAACGCCATGTGGCTTACGTAGTCCCGTGCGAGCAGCATTCCAGAGCGCGTCCTTTATACCAACACAAGAGAAGGAGTTTACTGGCTGGCCCTCTAAAGTGCAAGGCGGCGATACGCCATACGAATTGCAGTGGATCTGGCCGCGTTGACGCTTCGCGCCGCTTCCTGTACGATGAATCGGTAGGGCGCTTAGCTCAGCGGTTAGAGCGTTCGGTTTACACCCGAAAGGTCGTCCGTTCAAATCGGACAGTGCCCACCATTGTGACGCACCACCCTTCAGCGGGGACGTAGTTCAGTTGGTTAGAACGCTGCCCTGTCACGGCAGAGGTCGCGAGTTCGAGTCTCGTCGTCCCCGCCATTCCTTCCAAACCAGTTGGGAATGATTGGTTCATACAGCTTCAAGCCACAACTCAACCCGCAAAAGCTACTGCACTGTTGCGTTCATCCCCACGGCGGTCGGAGCGCGCAGCGCTCTGAATCGCACCCGCTAAAAACGCATCGGACGGTGCATCCCCGCACGCCGACTGAAACCGTTGCCTGGGCCCCTGCCTTCATATGCCTTGACACGCATATGCTCTGTCGCGTATATAAAGAGAGTGGAATCTGTGTTCGAAATCCTTGCGGAGCCGAACCGCCGCGCGATATTGAGCCTCTTGGTCTCGTCACAACAGTCGGTTGGAGAGATCGAGCGTCAACTTCGTATGTCGCAGCCGACGGTATCAAAGCACCTGCGAGTGCTGCGCGAGGCCGGTTTCGTAGAATCCACGGTGGACGCACAGCGCCGTCTCTACCGATTGAAACCTGAACCACTTCAGGAGGTCGCTGCCTGGCTGGCTCCGTTCCGTCGGTTCTGGTCCGCTCACGTAGATGCTCTCGAACGCCACCTCGACCGCATGGATCAGTCAACACCAACGAAAAGGAAGACAAGGAGAAGACGACGCGGCCCAAAGCGCGAACGTGACCAAGGAGAAACGACATGAAAATCAAAATCACCAGCGTACACGTGGACGACCAGGACAAGGCCCTGCGCTTCTATACGGAGGTACTGGGCTTTGCCAAGAAAGTCGATTTCAGTCAGGGCCCATTTCGCTGGCTGACCGTGGCCTCGCCCGAGGAGCCGAACGGCACCGAGCTGCAGCTGGCGCTGAACGACAACCCCGCGGCCAAAGCGTATCAGCAGGCGATCTTTCAACAGGGCCAG
>JBGOVR010000216.1:0-6093 GCA_041478205.1 Candidatus Acidiferrum sp. | reverse complement strand
CCGAGTGAAAATTCGCTCAACAGCGCCGGGCTTCCTGGTGCTGTTTCTTTCTCATAAGACCGATCTTACCTAAACCCTTATATTACATGAAGTTACGCACTCTTCACGACCACGGAGATCCCGTAATTAGCGTGAAATCAATGGTTTACGCACTCTTTTCCTAACAACGGAGGGGTGTACCCACCAAAGACGAATCAAAGGCGAAACTTCTCGCAATTCCGCAACCATGCAGAACCCTTTTTTTTCATACAGTTACAAACTGCTATTCGCGTAAGTCTTTTTGTTTGTTACTCTTGCAAACTGCCAGGGATGGGGGGAGGCGACCTTTGGAGTGCGGCGGCTCGACGCCCCTTTTGAGGTTGCGCGCCCAGTTTCAGCTTCGGATCTCAGCTCCATCGATCGATTGGCGTAGCCCGCGGATGCCGCCTAGTTCTTGGGTGCGTAGTAACCCTTCCGCGCCAGCACCTTCAAGTCGTGGTTGGCCATCTCGACCTTGATCTTTCGGAACTTTCCGTCGTGCGCCGTATTGCTCGGGTAGTAGCCCAGCGTGTACTGGCTGCGCAGCTCCTCGGAGATTTGGTCGAACGCCTCCGCCAGATGTTTCTCGGAATTAGCGACGATCATCCGCCCGCCGGTTTCCTCGGTGATCTTGTGGGCCACGCCGGAATTACCGCCGAAACGCGGATCGGCAACGAGCAAGATGTGTACCACCGTATCCGTGCGTTGCGCCGCTTCGATGGCTTCCTCGAGCCGCACCTTGCTGCCTTCGTCTTGCGCGTCCGTCACGAGCACGATGCCCTTGCGTCCGGCTTCCGTGGTCAGTTTGTCGTTGCACGCCAGGTAGATCGCGTCATACAGCGCCGTTCCCGTAATGTGACTGGTGGGCACCGGGCCGGGGTTGATCATCCCGCCGCTCGACGGCGTGTTGATGCGCGCTTTCCGGATCGCTCGATCCAGCTGTCCTCGGTCATCCGTAAAATCCGAGAGCAGATCGACGTCGGTGTCGAACGACATGATAAGTGCCTCATCTCCCTTGCGCAGCACGCGATCCAGGAAGCGTCCACCCATGTCCTGAATCGCGCCCAGCATGAATTGCTCGCTTCCCGAAGTATCCAGAAGCAACGCCAGCGTGATTGGCAGCGTCACTTCTTTGGAGAAGAATGCGATCTGCTGATCCTGTCCGTCTTCGGCGATCTTGAAGTCTTCCTTCTTCAAGTCGGTCGCGATGCGCTTGTTCTTGTCGCGCACCGTGACGAATAGATTGACCAGGTTCACCTGTGTGCGGATGGCCGGGCCCTGTGTAGCGGGCTCTTGCGGCAAAGCCGGGACCGCCAATGCTGCCGCCAATCCCCACGTCACACAGGCTGTCAGAAGCTTCTTTACGGAACGCATGTATACTTTCCTTGACAAGAGATACCCGGCCAGAAATAACTCGCAGCTGGGAGGCTTACGCCACGGTAGGATGCGGCGAAGCGGCGCGAGGGATGCGTGGTTCAACCCGCCGGAGTTGCCTGAAGCCAACGGAAGTTTGGCCTGAGGACCATGAAAAGTCTACGAAAAACCGCCATCTGGACCTGTGCCTTGCTCATCTCTGCGCCAACGCTCTTCCTTACCGCACAAGCGCCTCAGCCGTCTCGCCAGCAGCCCGCCCAGCAGACGGGGTCTTCGCCTCAGGATCCTCCACCGCTGAGTGATGCCCAGGCCAAAATCATTGTTAATTCCAATCTCGTTGTTCTGCCCGTCACCGTCAAGGACCGCTCCGGCACCCTCGTGCCCGATCTTCGCAAAGACGAATTCCGCGTCTTTGAGGACAACGTCGAGCAAAATATCGACGTCTTTACCTCCGAAGCCTTCCCGCTCTCCATGGTCATCCTCATCGACAACGACCTGAAAGACAAAGACGCCGCCCAGGTTCAAGCGAGCCTCGGGGCCATCATCGGCGGCATGAGCGCGGAAGATGAAGCGTTGGTCTGTCGCTTCGATCAGTCCTTTCATCAGGGCAAGGGTTTTACCGCGGACCGCGACAAGCTCTCTACGGAACTCAAACGCACCAATCTTGACACCGAGCCTTCCGTCGGCTCGCCGGGTGGTCCCTTCAGCGGCCCCAGCATCAACAGTCACTCGGCAACGGACCAATCCTCCATCGACCGGTCCACCCAGATCATCAAGGGCCAGCCCACCAAAGCTCTTGATGACGCCGTCTTCGCCGCCGCGCTGCTCCTCCACGATCGTCCACGCAGCCGCAGGAAGGTCATTGTTCTCATCTCCGATGGTGTCAATGGAAAAAAATTCAACAAATTTAAGTACGACGACGTCATGAAGGTGCTGCTCCGCGACAATGTCGCGGTCTACAGCGTGGCCGTCCAAAGCGCCTATCTCGATCGCAGGATTTCCCCGCTCGATCGCACCGTCTCCCCGCTGATCCGCTATGCGGACCATTCCGGTGGCGAGGTGTATCACGCCACGAAAGAGCAAAGCTTCGAGGAGTTCTATCGCCGCCTTACGGAAGAAGCCCGCTACCAGTACACCATCGCGTACGTACCGCGTGGCACGGACCGCGGCTCCGATTACCACACCCTCGAAGTCCGCGTAGAACGCGAAAAGCTCAACGTCAAGACCCGCGAAGGCTATTACACCGGTGCAATCCCCGTCGGCAACCCCTGAGTACCGATTTCTTGGAATTTAAAAGGTGTGACTGCCGTCCGGGTCTTCTCTGTGACCTCTGTTTACCCTGAGCCTCGAAGGGTGCGCCGCTCTCCGTGATCTCTGTGTTAATTCCTATCTGTTTGCGTCGCGCACTTGGACGTCAAACAGAGAGAGCTTCTTCATGCGCCGGGCAGATCGGCTTGTACGCGCAACTCCGGCACGCGAAGCCCGGCTTGGCGGAAAACTCTCCAGCCCGAATGTCCGCCGCGGCTTCCTGCACGATCTTCTGCGCCTCATCGAGCTGCTTCGCGTCCCTGGTGGTCACCTGCATCTGATTGTTCTGCAAGTAGTGGAACACCAGCCGCACCGGGTTCAGCTCAAAAATCTCCTTGGCCGCCAGCGCATAGATGCTCAGTTGCAAGTCCTTTCGCGCGTCCGCGTCTTTCCTCGGCTTCCCGGTCTTGTAATCCACGATCTCCACGTCGTTCCGCCCCACCGAATTGATCTGATCGATTCGTCCCGCGACGATCACGTTATTTTCGAGCGGCAATTCAAAACTTTTTTCCTGGTCGCGAATCTCCAGAGGCGCCTCGATCATCGCCGTATGAAACACTCGCAGTTGCTCGACTCCGTCTTTCTTGTATTCGCCTTCCTGGTAATCGTCTTCAAAACCCGCCGAAGTCCATTCCGTTTCAAAAATCCGCGCTACTTCTTCAAACGGCAATTTCACGCCGCGGCGCAATTGCTCGACGAAGCGCTTGATGGTCGTGTGCATGATGCTGCCAAAACTTAAAGTCGCGCGCGGCCCTTCTTTCAGCGACCACAAATACCCGAACAAATACTGCTGCGGGCATTTCCGGTAATTGTCCACCTGCGAAGAGCTCAGCTTGAGCGGCTCCGGCGACGGCGGATGGAATGTCTCCGCCCATGCGGCAATCTTCGAAAAAATGCGCGGCCGCGTTGCCGGAGCAGGGAAGAGCGATGCGCCCGTCGCGTCGCTGCCGTTCGCGCTGGCGTCTTCTTCTCGCGGGCGCATCTTCGGCGCAATCTGCAGCACGTCCTTATGCTTCACCGCCGGATCCATCAAGATGTCTTCGATAAACGTCGGCACCTTGCCCTTCTTCTCCGTCAGCGTAGTGATGGTCAGCTTGCGTTCCGCGCGCGTGAGCGCGACGTAAAAGAGACGCCGCTCTTCTTGAATGTGAAATTGTCCCGCGGGGAGTTCCTCTTTCATCAGCTTCACCGGAAATTCGAACAGCGGAGAGCGTTCGCGCGCCGGAAACGCACCTTGGTTCACTCGCAGCAAAAAAACGTGCGGAAATTCCAGCCCCTTCGCTCCGTGCACGGTCATCAACTGCACCGCGTCCCCCGGCGCGTCGTCTTCCAGACAAACGATGCCGCCGGCTTGCTCGAAATAGTCCAGGTATTCGAGGAATTCGGGCAGCGCGCGCGTGTCGCTCTTGGGCGCCCAATCTTTCAAGAATTGCGCGAGCTGCGCAACGTACTTACGATCGCGCACGCCGGCCAATTGTGGGATTTCGAGCCACTCGGTCAGATCGGACAGAATTTCCGCGGACGTGCGCCGCCTCATCGTCTTTCGTTGCGTGGAAACAAACTGCAGCAATTCACTTAGCGCCGTGGGCGAGGGGTTGAACGGGAGTTCCGATTGCGGCGATTGCAGCGTGTCGTACAGCGAAGTACCGCGCTTCTTCCTAGCGCGCTCCGCAAGGCGCACCAGGTCGGCCGGGTCCAGGTGCCAAGCCGGCGCCGCCAGCACGCGCGCGCAGGCAATGTCGTCGTAAGGCGTGGCGATCAGCCGCAGATACGCCAGCACATCGCGCACCAGCGGATGCTCCAGAATGGATAGCCGCGCGATAACAAAAGGAATTTTACGCCGCGACAATTCTTCGACCAGTTGATCGCGATGCGCGTGCTGCCGGTAGAGCACCGCAAAGTCCCGCCAGGGGTGGCCGGTTCCGTGGAGCCGCTCCAGTTCGCTGGTCACCCAGCGAGCTTCTTCTTCGGGCGCAGACAGCTCCACAATTCGAATGCGCTCGCCTTCCGACCGCGCGGGTGAAAGCATCTTCTTCGGAAAATCCGCGCTCACTTCGTTCTGCGCGATCACCTGCGTGGCCACGCGCAGAATATTCGGCGTCGACCGATAGTTCTCCGTGAGCGCCACGCGAAATCGCGTGGAATCCTGTCCGGTCTTCCACCCGGCAAAGCGTTCCAGAAAAAGTTTGAAGCTTCCGAAGGAGGCCCCGCGAAACCGATAGATCGCCTGATCGTTGTCGCCGACAACCACAATATTTCGTGGCTCGGCGGAGAGCAGGTGCAGCAAGTCCAGCTGGGCGATGTTGGTGTCCTGAAATTCGTCGACGAGGATGTGCCGGTAGCGCTGGCGCAGTTTGGCGCGCAGCGCGTCATCTTTGCGCAACAGTGCGACGGCCTCCGCGATCAAACCGTTCAGCGCGACGGCCTTCTTCTCGCACAGCAGCTCTTCGCTGGCCTTGTACGCTCGCGCGATTTCCTGTTGCAGCGCCACGTTCTCCGCGCGTTCCTTGTAGGTGTCTTCGTCGAGAACGTTTCGCTCCGACTCCAGTTGGGCCGCAAGCCCCTCCGCAAACTGCTGATAGTCCTCGCTCGACACCAGCTCGTCTTGGCATCGCGAGAAAAACGCGATGAAATCGCTCAAGAACTGGCCGGGCTCGGCCAGCCGTCGGTATTTCTCCAACTTCAACCGCCCCAGGTTGCGCCGCAGCAAAATCCAGTGGTCCACCTGTTCCAGCGCAATGCGATTGGGTTCGACTTCCTTGAGCAGCGTCTCGCAAAACGAATGAAACGTGGCCAGCGTGACGTTCTTCCCGCGCTCGCCGGTCGCCTTGACCACGCGAGCTTTCATCTCGCCCGCGGCTTTTTTCGTAAAGGTTAGCCCAAGAATGTTTTCGCCAGAGAGCGTCTCGTCCGATTGCAGCAGGTGCCGTATGCGCTCGGTGATGACGCGAGTCTTTCCCGTCCCCGCGCCCGCAATGACCAGCAGTGGCCCGTCGCCGTGGGTAATCGCGCGCCTCTGCGCGTCATTCAGTTTCAGCGCGCCGTCAACCGGCGGCTCCAGATCAAAAAGTGTGCGCATCCTTCAAAAGGGTAGCGGATTTCAGGGCGAATAGGAAGCGAAGCTGCTCCTGGGAGTAAGGCCCGCGAGTTAGACGTACCTGCTGCTTGGTCGATACGTAGCGGATGTTCTAATCGCCTGCTTATCTGTGGCGAATGTCCACGGGGGCTCGGGAGCGATCCAGAGGGAACACGTTCGGCAGTTCGTTTCAGCGCTGACTCTTCTTGCCCGCCGCTACGTCGGCAGTGAATTGGTTGGACTGCTTTCGCGGAACGCTCAGCGAGTCCCACTTTCCTGTTTTCGCTGTCGCGAAATGCTTGGCCGCGAAGAGAATT
>JBGOVR010000005.1:0-62833 GCA_041478205.1 Candidatus Acidiferrum sp. | reverse complement strand
TAAGTTTATCGCCTCCGGTTGCGATACATAGCTTGATCGGCTTCCCTGCGGGCTTCTTTATCGCGCTCGTCCTGGCGACGGTCCCAGGTCTTTTTGCCCTGGGCCACCGCGATTTCGCACTTGGCGATGCCGTCGCGGAAGTATATGCGCAGGGGAATGACGGTCAAACCTTTAGCCTGGGTACGAGCGGCCAACTTGTAAATCTCGTTTTTGTGAAGGAGGAGCTTGCGAGAGCCGAGGGGCTCGTGGTTCCACGGGCCCCCGGGCATGTATTGGGCGATGTGGGCGTTGACGAGCCAGGCACCGGTGGGTTTGAAGTCGACGAAGGCGTCGCGGATATTCGCTTTTCCTTCGCGCAAGGCCTTAACCTCGGTGCCGTGAAGAACCAGGCCGGCCTCAAATCTCTCCATCAAATGATAGTTGTAGGAGGCGGCGCGGTTTTGTGCGACGACCAGCTCTTTGGGCTTCTCAGACTTTTTGGGTGGTTTGGTCACTCAGTCCAATTATATGTGACTACGACATTAAATCTTAGTAGGAGGGGGTAACATATGCAAGACAGCCAACCTTCCATTGCTTGCCCACCCTCTAACCCGATGCTAGACTGCGACCGATTCGTGCCCAAGCCTTGGAGCGTGCATGCGAGGATGGAGTAAGTTAATTCTGTGTGTGGGTTGCGGTTGGCTCGCGGCGGGCTGCCCAAAAGGCAAACCTGACTACCAGCAAGGGCGCAGGGCGGAAACGCTCCAGGATTACGACGCCGCCTACGAGTTCTATCAAAAAGCGCTGAAGAGCGAGCCGGGAAACGCCGAATACCAGATCAAGTTCAACCGGGCGAGGTTTGAAGCCGGCGCGTTTCACGTAAAGCAAGGTCTAAAGCTGCGCGAGCGGGGCGATCTGCAGGGGGCCGGGGGGGAGTTTCAAAGGGCGGAAGCTATTGACCCGTCCAGCCCGATCGCCGAACAAGAGCTACGCAAGACCGCGGAAATGATCGCGGAGAAGAATCGCGCGGCAGACGCAGCTGCCGAGCCACCTACGGATCCCCACGACCAACCGCTGGCGTCGTCGCCGCCGGAAATCAAGCCGCTGTCGCGCGCTCCGATCAACCTGAAGATGTCGAACGAAGCCAAAATCGTGTTCGACACCATCGGCAAGCTAGCGGGTCTGACGGTAATTTACGACCCGGACTTCCCTGCCCGGCGGATCACGACGGAGCTGACCAACGTGACGCTGGAACAGGCGCTGGAGATCGTGTCGATGGAGAGCAAGGCATTTTGGAAGCCGGTGACGGAGAACATCATTTTCGTGGTTCCGGACCAACCGCAGAAACGCCGGGATTATGAGGAACAGGTCGTCCGGACATTTTATCTGTCGAATACCGTGCAAGCGCAGGACCTGACGGAAATTGTAACGGGACTGCGGCAATTGCTCGACCTGAAGCGCATTCAGCAGCTCAATTCTCAGAACGCCATCATCGTGCGGGACACGCCCGACAAACTGGCGATTGCGGAGAAGATGATCCGGGATATCGACAAGGCCAAGCCGGAAGTGGTGATCCAAATCCAAGTGATTGAGGCGCGCGTTGACAAGGCGCGCAATCTAGGGATCTCGCCGGGACAATCCGCGTCCATCAGCGTGGTGCCGCCGGGAACCACGACCACGACAACTGGGGGTGCGACGGCGAGCACCACTACCAATATCTTGACGTTGCAAAACCTGACGCACCTTTCCGGCGCAGACTACGCCGTTACGCTCCCGAACTTCACGGCCAATGCGCTGTTGACGGATTCCACGACGAAGATCATCCAGAATCCCGAAGTACGTTCCGTGGACGGACAGCCGGCCAAGCTGCGGATCGGCGACCGCGTGCCGGTGGCGACGGGCAGCTTCCAAGCGGGAGTCGGAGTGGGCTCGACGGGTGGGGCAGGCTTTGTCAACCCGCTGGTCAATACGCAATTCCAATACATCGATGTGGGCGTAAACCTCGACATTACGCCACGGGTACACCCCAATCGCGAAGTGAGCCTGAAGGTGAGTGTGGAAGTGTCGTCGGTGACGGGACAGGCGACCATCGGCGGAATTCAGCAGCCGATCATAAGCCAGCGCAAGATCGACCACGATATCCGGCTGAAGGAAGGCGAGGCCAGCGTACTCGCAGGCCTGATCACGAAAACCAACACCAAGAGTTTGAACGGCTGGCCCGGCTTGGCGCGGGTCCCGCTGCTGCGCTACCTATTTTCGGAAGATACGAATAACGCTGAGGATGACGAGATCCTCATCATTCTGACGCCGCGCATCGTGCGAATGCCTGACTGGACGCGCGCGAATCTGCGGCCTTTGTTCTCGGGCACCGAAACGAACGTGCAAGTGAAGCGCGAGCATGAAGTCCGCGCGCCGAATGCGCAACCGCCGGCGCCGGCGCAAGAAGCTCCAGCGAATTCGGGAGTTGCGCCGACGGCGCCTGGTGCGGCGAACGCGGCCCAAGGCGGGCAAGCCGCACAACTGCGGTTCGAGCCGCACAGTCTGACATTGAAAACCGGACAGCAAGCGACGATTGGTGTGGTGGTCGACAACGTGAATGATCTTTTCTCAATTCCGTTCCTGCTGCAGTACAACCCGGCCGTGATTAGCGTCGAAGAAGTGCAGCATGGCGGCTTTTTGCAGGGTGGAAACCAGGAGATCGCCATCGTGCAACGTGTCGACAAAGAGCATGGACAGGCGATCATTTCCGCCACGCGCCAGCCGAACACGGTGGGCGTCAACGGCACGGGCACGATCATGGGCATCGTCGTAAAGGCGATTGCTCCCGGCACGTCGAACCTGACGATCGTGCAGGTGAATGCCAAGGATTCGCAGCAAAAGCCGATTCCGCTGGTCACCAGCGAGGCAACACTGCAAGTTCAACCGTAATCCAATCAAGAGAAACCGATGTTGCGCAGAATTCGCTCTCGCCGCCAGGACCACTCGAACCAAGCAGGGATGACGCTTCTCGAGTTGATTCTTACGTGCGCGATTCTTTTGATACTGTCCTCGGCGGCCTTGCCGATCGTACGGTACACCCTGGTGCACAAGAAGGAAGAATTGCTGCGCTATGATTTGCGGCAGATGAAGGATGCCATCGACCGCTACAAGGACTTGGCTGACCGCAACTTGATCCGCGTGGAAGTCGGCAGCGAGGGCTACCCGCCAGACCTGGAAACGCTCGTCAAGGGCGTGCAACTTGGCGCCGGGAACGACCGCAAGATCCGTTTCCTCCGTCGCATTCCCAAGGACCCAATGACGGGCCAGGCCGAATGGGGGCTACGTGCCGTTCAGGATGATCCGGATTCGACAAGTTGGGGTGGGAAGAATGTATTCGACGTATACTCAAAATCTCAGGGCACGGCCAGCGACGGGACGCGCTATGCGGACTGGTAAAGGATGCAAGGACGCGGAATGAACGGACTCGAACAAACCGATCGCTCGGAGTTGCAGCGAAAGCGGCGCGGGCCTGCGGGCGGCGGGGGCTTTACGTTGATCGAATTGATGCTGGTCATCACGATCATCTTTATCCTGCTGGGTATTGCGGCGATGCGCTACGACCGCGCGGTGCAACATGCGCGGGAAGCGACGTTGAAAAGCGATTTGCAGGTCATGCGGCAGGCCATCGACAATTACACGCTCGACAAGGAGGCCGCGCCGCAGTCGCTTGAGGATCTGACGAACCCGCAGGCGCCCTACCTCCGTGAGGTTCCCACCGATCCGATCACGCGTGCGAAGGATTGGCACCTAGAGTACGGCGACTTGGTCTTGAGTCCGGATCAAACCAATAACGGGATCGTTGACGTGCATTCCAGCTCCGACCAGATTTCTCCGTTCGACCAGAACCCGTACAGCACCTGGTAGGTCTCTCCCCTATTCTCAAATACTGCGCTGCGTGCGAGCCGGCGCCTCTGATTGACGGAACATCCCGCATCCGCTATAGTCAGTCTGCGGGGTGGAGCAGCCTGGTAGCTCGTCGGGCTCATAACCCGAAGGTCGTTGGTTCAAATCCAACCCCCGCAACCATTTGAGAGTTGCTTACAGAAGGCCGGATGCTCCATCCGGCCTTTTTCTTTTGTGCGTAGTCATGAGCCCGGAAGAATCGGGCTGACAATTTTATGCGAGCCCCGCAAAAGCAGCGGGACTCGGGGCCGAAGAGCCTGTGTGGCAACCCGAAAACCGACCCTCAGCGGCTGAAGCCGGATTGAAACGCAAGCACTTACGGCACGACTGAAGTCGTGCCCTGACGTTGCCACACAGACTCCGAAGGTCGTAAAGCGGTTCAAATCTCACCTTCGCAACCATTTTCTAGCTGGTCAGCAACGGCTTGGAGGGTGCTCCCTCTGAGCCGTTGCGCTTTTCAGGTCAGCCAAAAAACCTTGGTCGTGAGAGCGAGGTTGGGTATCATGCACGCTCGGCGTCCGGGCGAAATACGGCGAGAATTTAGAGATGTTGGCCGGCGCGTGATGGCGATGGAGAAGCTGGGACGAGGTGCTGATGCAAAAAGCAACCGGGTTTGTGATGTTGCTGATGGCGGCGGTCACGACCATTTTGATTGCGGCGGCGGCTCCGGAACGGGCTTTGGTCCTTACGCGCGTGAACGTTATCGATGCGACTGGCACGCCGGTGCAGCCGGATATGACCGTGGTCATCCAGGGCCAGCAGATTGTCGACCTTGGAAAGAGCGGCGGCGTGCGGATTCCGCAAAACGCTCAGATCGTGGACGCGCGCGGCAAGTACCTCATCCCCGGACTGTGGGACATGCACGTCCATGAGATTTTTGGTGAGTGGGTCCCCAAGGATGAAAAGGTAATTCCGCTGCTGTTTGTCGCCAACGGCGTTACTGGCGTGCGCGATATGGGCGGCGACCTGGAACCTTTGAAGCAATGGCGCTCGGCGATTGCGGCGGGCAAACTTCTCGGGCCACGCATGGTTATTGCGGGACCCATGCTCGACGGACCCGTTCCCCAGTTTCCCAGCTCGGCGCCGGTGAAGAACGCGGAGGACGGGAGGCGCATCGTCGATGAGCTCAAGAACGGCGGCGCAGACTTCATCAAGATTCAGTCACTCATTCCACGCGACGGTTATTTTGCGGCAGCCGAGGAAGCGAAGAAGCTCGGGATCGTCTTTGCCGGCCACGTCCCGGACGCGGTACGGGCGGTGGAAGCCTCGAATGCGGGGCAAAAAAGCGTAGAGCACCTGACCGGAGTGTTCGAGGGATGCTCGTCCGTCGAGGACGAACTGATGAAGGAGACTCGCGGGCCGGGCCGCGGGAGATTCCTGGCAACCTACGATCCGGCGCGAGCGAAGGCGCTCATCGCGCTGTTCGTCAAGAACCAGACTTGGCAGGTGCCAACGCTGTTTTGGGAAAAAGGCGAATGGCTGATCGAGCAGACCAACTCTGGAACAGACCCGCTCGTGAAGTATGCACCGGCCGCGTGGAAGGAACGCACCTGGCCGATGTTCACGTCGGACATTGCGAAGCACTGGTCGACCGATCCGCTGGCCGACCGAGAAAAGTTCGTGCAGAAGGAATTGGAAATGGTCGGCGAAATGCATCGCGCAGGAGTGCCCATCCTGGCGGGAACGGATACCGCAGCGGGCGTTCGTGTCTACCCGGGTTTTAGTCTCCACGACGAACTGGTGCTAATCGCGCGAGCAGGACTAACGCCGATGGAAACGCTTCAGACTGCGACGCGAAACCCCGGCCAGTTTCTGGGGCTTTCGGACACAGGCACGATCGAGAAAGGAAAGCGAGCCGACCTCGTGTTGCTAGATGCGAACCCATTGGACGATATCGGCAATACGCGGAAGATCCGCAGCGTAGTTCTTGCCGGCCACTTTATGTCCCGCAACGACCTGGACGGCTTATTGCACGAAGTGGAGGTAGCCGCCGCGAAATCGAAGTGAAAGCGATTTATTCGTTGAGCCGCGGGACCGTCGGTCACTCGTTTTTCGCATTCTTACTCGATTTTTTCTTTGACGCCGCATCGGACTTACGGTCCCGGGCCGCAGCCATCAAAAAACTCGCGAGGTCATCCAGTTCGGCGCGGCTCAACGTCGAGCCGTAAGTCGACGGCATCAAGGATTGCGGTTGCTTGGTAATGTTTTCGAGGTCAGACTTCATGAAGAGATGAAAGCCGCCATCAACCGCTTGCAATTGCAGTGAGAAGTTGTCCTCGTTCCTCACAATGCCGGAATATTTTTGACCATCATGCGTTGATACCACGGCAATTCCGGTTGACGGGTCGCCAGCCTTATTGGGGTTGGTGATGGCCTCGCGCGTTTCGTCCATTGAATGCGTGCGCCCAAAGGCGGAGAGGTCCGCCGCAATGAACCCACCCTGGCCCTCGATGAGGTGGCAGTCGGAACACCTCGCCCGTCCGAAAAAAAGCGTTTTGCCGTTGCGTGGATCGCCCGCGATCTCCTCAGCTTCCATTCTTCCTTGAAGCAGGCGGAGGTACGCCACGAGCGCGTTGATCCGGGCAGGATCGAGAGTGGCGAAGGAAGGCATCCCAGTTTCCGGAACGCCGTCGTGAATGATACGAAAAATCCGGGCGTCGGGTTGCCGCTGTACGCTAGGTTTCGTCGCGATATTTGGAGCGCGCTCTCCCCCGCGTCCATCGAGTCCGTGGCACAGCGCGCATCGGGTCTCGAAAGTGCGGCGGCCTTCGGCGGATGATCGACTCTCAACCTGCGACTCATTCACAGGACGGCGCAGAGGTTGTTGCTGTGAACTCATGCCTGTAACCCAAAACAAGCAATAGGAACTCACGCCCAGCCAAAGGCTTACACGACGAACTTTCAAATAAGCAAAATCCTTTTCCCCATTCATGGCTTTGGTTCCGAGGCCGGCTGGCGTCACGGAGCGCCAAGCTCGCGCCCCTCGTTTCGCCTTCGCGGGGTTGATAGCTTCTCGAAGCATGAAACCAACACCGCGGAAATGAAAATACCTTCCCTTTCCACTACTCTGATACTGTAGCGGTTCAACGCGTGTCAACTGCTTTCTGCTCCGTGGCATTCCGACACGACAGAAGGTTTTCCGATTGCCCGACGGCCGGCGCCGATACCCCTTTTCGCTTGAGACGCTTGTTCTCCCTCGAGGTGCCGGCTGCGGAACTTCCAGTCCATGATTCCGGTCGATCGAAGACCATTCGTGAGGAAACCGAGTGTTCGTTTCCCGTCCCTACATGCCACCCCTCTTCCACGCCGATGGAGAACAGTGCTACAGTGCGCGCGGTTGGAAACGATCAGGAGTCGATTAGATTATGAAAGTACCGGCTTGTTTCACACCTTCGCGCCACTTCAAGGCTATCCTCTTGACGGGCGCCTTACTGGTGGTGGGAGTCGTCGCATCGGTCCTGTCTCCTTGGGCTAAGGCCCGTCAGGAGGCACCGGCGATCAACGATGACGCCTTGCTCTTGGAAGGATTCCGCCACGTTGAAGTTGCATCTGTCTCTGACGCCCTGGAACAAGTCACCGGGCGAACGATGTATCTGTCGCATCGCATGCGACCCATTTTCCCAACAAAATTCGCCGGTTTTGCCCTCACGGTGCTTCTCAAGAAAGAGAAGAACCACGATCCCGATGCACTTAATGGCATGCTTGCCGCGATCGATCAGGGCAATGCAAATTCTGTCTACGTGATGGTCGTTGAAGATGGGGCCGATATTGCCGGCATGGGTGGCCTGATGGGTACGGCAATGTCGGTGCGAAACTTTTCAGGAGCCGTTATCGATGGTGGGGTGCGGGATGTTGCGTATCTGCAGAAGATCGGTTTCCCCGTCTATGCTTTAGGTAGCGTCCCTTCTACGTCGGTCGGACACTACCGATTTGCAGGAGCGAACCTCCCGGTGGTATGCGACGGGGTTTCCGTCAGCCCTGCGGACATCGTGGTGGCGGACGCTGACGGCGTTGTCATCGTTCCGCGGGCTTCGGCCGCGCGCGTCCTAGCGCTCGCTCAAGAGATGGACTTCAAAGAACACTCCATGTACGCGTATATCGAAAAACTCAAATCCATTGAAGAGGCCGTGAAGAAATTCGGGCGTCTCTAGAGCTGCCGAAACGATATCGCCCGAACGTCGAAAAATTGGTACTGGATTTCGACAAAGGTTCTATAGTATAGACACTTTCGCTAGATGGTATGCACTTTCATTTACGGGAGATCCGAGGAAGGGTCGCATGCAAGCGCCAGGTAAGCGCACCTATACCATTACCTCCCTGCAACGAGGTCTTCGTTTGCTGGGTCTCTTTGCAGCGGAAGAAAAGGGGCTGTCGGCAACGGACGTGGCGCGACTCTCTAGCCTGCCCGTCAGCACCGTGCATCGCTTCCTCGTTAACCTCGAATCAGCGGGTTTTCTCAACTGCGATAACGCCGGCATCTACCAACTGGGAATCGCCTGCGTCTCCCTGGGCCAAGCAGTGCGAGGGCAACTCGATGTTCGAAGGGCTAGCCTGCCCTATCTGCAGGAGCTGAATCATCGCACCCGGGAAACAGTGCATCTGACGGTACGCCACGGATTGTCCGCTGTTTACGTCGAAAAACTTGATTCCCCCGAACCGCTTCGCATCCACTCGCGGATTGGCGCGACCGTTCCTTTGCACTGTACAGCCGTCGGAAAAGTTCTTCTCGCGTATCTCCCGGAGACCGAACGTGACCAGATTCTGAACCAGTTGGAGCTGAAACGTTTCACCGAGAACACGGCCGGTAACCTCCAGGAATTACAGACGGAATTGCACCGAACGCGGAAAAATGGCTACGCGTGCGACCTCGAGGAGCATGAGCCTCACATTCGCTGCATCGCGGCGCCCATCTGGGATCAGTCCGGGATCGTTAATGCGAGTCTGAGTGTCACCGGTCCAGCAGTCCGCATGTCGGCTGCCCGTTTGCGGGAGATCGCTCCGCTCATTCGAGAAGCAGGTCTGAAGATTTCCGAACAATTGGGTTATCAGGCTTCAAAAAGGGTGCGTTCCCCCTTCACTCTGCCGTCGAAGCAGGCGGGGACTGCGGGCTTCGGGAAGCGCGTTCTCAAACAGACATGATTTACAAATGCGACGGGGCACGTAAGGCACTGGTTTCGGGACGGCGAATTCTGCATTCGATGCTTTTCTGTGGGTACTTCGCGGTGCTGGCCGTAGCGCAAGAGAAGACCGGTTTTGACCTTCACACGATGATCGAGGTGCAGCCTACTGACCTTGCCGCCCAGCCGCCCGGAGCAAATTGGATTTCCTACAACGGTGACTACTCCGGCCGTCGGTTCAGCGGTCTCGCGAAGATTGATGAAAGCAATGTCGGCGATCTGCGCGCGCAGTGGGTGTTTCATTTGCAAGATTCGAACGGGCTGGAAGTCACGCCGGTAGTGGTGAATGGCATCATGTTCGTCACCTCCGGAAACGACGCCGTCGCCCTCGATGGGCGAACGGGTCGAGTAGTCTGGCGCTATTCGCGTCCGGTCACGGAAGGTCTGATTGACGACGCATCCCAGCACCACAATCGTGGCGTCGCTATCTGGCATACCCGAGTCTTTCTCGAGACGGACAATGCTCACCTGCTCTGCCTGGACGTACGCTCAGGCCATCTGCTTTGGGACGTCCCGTATGCGGAGGGAAACAAGAACTACGGCGCAACAAGTGCCCCCCTCGTCGTTAGCGGCAAAGTTCTGGTGGGCACCTCCGGTGGCGACGATGGAGTTCGTGGGTTCCTAGCGGCATTCGATGCCCAGACTGGGAAGCTGGCGTGGCGCTTCTGGACCATACCGGGCCCCGGCGAATTCGGCTCTTCCAGTTGGCCTGGGCAGGCCTATCTACGCGGCGGCGGCACAACGTGGATGCCCGGCACCTACGATCCAGAACTCAACACCCTATATTGGGGCACCAGCAATCCTGCCCCAGATTTCGATGGCGGGCCGCGGCCGGGCGATGACCTGTACACCGATTGCGTGCTCGCTCTGGATCCCGACACCGGCAAACTCAAATGGCATTTCCAGTTCACGCCTCACGACCTTTTTGACTATGACGCCACGGAGACTCCCGTTCTCCTTGATGCCTTGTACAGAGGACAGTCGCGAAAACTGCTCGTAGAAGCAAACCGCAACGGCTTCTTGTATGTTCTCGACCGCACGAATGGCAAATTCCTCTCGGCGACTCCTTTCCTAGAAAAGTTGAACTGGGCAAAAGGAATCGACACCGACGGCCGGCCAATTCGGACGAACCTTCAACCTTCCACTGAAGGAACCGAAATATGCCCCGGGTTTTCTGGCGCCACGAATTGGTACTCGCCTTCCTACAATCCCGCGAATCACCTCTTCTACTTCCTTGCGCTCGAAGACTGCGGAACGTTTTTCATGAAGCCGGAGACTTTCTCCGAGGGACGCCCCTACTACGCCACCGGCGTTCGGCACACCCGCGGAACAAAGCGCAAGAAGCTTCTCTTGGCCTACAGCCTCGATAAGGATGCGTTCGAATGGCGATATCCCCAGATGGGTGACGGAGATTCCTCGGGCGGAACGATGACGACGGCGGGAGGGCTGGTTTTCTTCGGCGACGATGCGGAGTCTTTCGAAGCGGTCGCTGCAAATACTGGCGCTCCGCTCTGGCACTTCACCACCGGGCAAAAGATGCACGCGTCCCCTATGAGCTATGCCATACAAGACAAGCAGTACGTGGCGATTGCTTCCGGCAGCGATATTTTCAGCTTTGCCTTGCCCTAAGGAACTACGACTTTCGAAGAACGACCCTGAGAGGAGAAACAAGAAATGCTATCCAATTTGTTCACGCGCAGAGCGTTTGCCGGCCGAGTCGCTTCACTCGTTTCGGGCTTGGGCCTAGCCGGAGCCGCGGTTCCTGCTGTAGCCGCTCAGAGCAAAGAAAATGCAGGGGGAGTCCAAAAACTAGATTACGACGGCAAGCCGGCGACCGGAGGCGGGTTCATCACACCTCTAGTCGTTCACAACGGAGTGATCTACATCGCTGGCCAGGGCGCGCATTCTCACGACAAAGGTGAGACCTTCCCCATGGACATCGACAATCACACGAAAAGAGTCATGGACAGCGTGAAAACGCTCGTCGAAGCAGGCGGCGGCACTATGGACAGTGTTTTGCAGCTGACCGTATTCCTCGCAAAGATCGACGACTACGACGGCATGAACAAGGTCTTTAAAACGTACTTCCCGCATGGTGGTCCTGCGCGGACGACCGTTGCCGTCGCAGCCCTCCCTGGCAATTCGCTGGTCGAAATCAACTGTATCGCCGCGGTCACACGCAGCTAACGGAAAAGGGAGCGAAATCATGGCAATGAATCTTGGATGGACTCGCCGAACGTTTATCGGAAGCCTCGGCGTGATGGCGGGCGCGATGTTGAACGCCAAGAAGCTGCTCGCTGGTTCACGGCCAACTGCCGCCGAGGGCAAGATATCCGGCTTAGGTGAGTCCGGCAATGTCTACGAGGAACTGGGCGTTACCACGGTCATCAACGGCCAGGGAACCATGACCGTGCTCGGCGGATCACTCATGCGTCCAGAGGTCGAGGCCGTGATGGCGCTGGCTGGGCGTCACTTTGTAAGCGTCCCAGATCTGGAAGTCGCTGCCGGAAAGCGCATCGTAGAGCTGCTCAAACTGCCCGACGGCTATTCCGCCATCGTAACCTCAGGTGCTGCTGCCGCAATGCAATCCGGCCTCGCGGGAATCCTCACTGGTGACAATCCGCAATTTATCGAACAGCTTCCCGACCTCACGGGGATGAAATCCGAAGTGATCATCCAGAAGTCGCACCGCAATCCATTCGATCACCAACTCCGCGCAACGGGAATCAAGCTCGTGGTGATCGAATCTCGCGAAGAGCTTCGAAAGGCCATCAATCCCAAAACGGCGATGCTGCATTTCTCCAACTTTGCGAACGCCGCTGGCGAGATTAAGGTCGATGAATGGATCAAGCTAGCGAAGGAAAACAATATCCCGGCTTTTATCGATGCCGCGGCGGACACGCCTCCCGTCTCTCATCTTTGGGATTACGCAAGGATGGGCTATGACCTGATCGCCTTTAGCGGTGGCAAAACCATTCGCGGACCGCAGTGCGCTGGCATGTTGATCGGCAGGAAAGACCTGGTTGCCTACGCGCTTCTCAACAACAGCCCTCACGAAGATACGCTGGGCCGCAGCGCGAAGGTAGGCAAAGAAGAAATCGTCGGCATGGTAAAAGCACTCGAGGTCTATCTCAAGGAAGATCACGAGGCTCTGACGAAGGAATGGTGGCGGCGCCTCGACACCATTTCAGGTGAGGTCAGTCGAATTGCAGGCGTAAGCACTGCGTTTTCGGTGCCGGACGTCGCCAACCATGTGCCCCACATGGAAATCAATTGGGACCCGCGCCGCGTTGCCCTGACTCCCCAAGACGCTTCCAAGCAATTGAAAAGTGGAAAACCGTCGATCGTGATTGCGCGCACTGCGAATGGTTTGGGCATGAATTCATTCATGCTGCAACCAGGCGAAGAAAAAATCATCGCCGAACGATTGGTTCAGCTCTTCCACGCGCATTCCGCCTGAGGGACCATGCCCATCCACGACGAACTGTCATCCCGGCACCCCAGAACACGCTCGGCCGGAGCCGATTCGTGAGCCGAGAGACAACGAGCCGCGTTCGCTGGTTCCTCGTCGCTTGGCTATTTATTTTGAGCGCCGTAGCTTTTCTCGACCGAGTCAATCTCTCCGTCGCGGGAAGCTCCCTCGCTGGCGAATATCATTTGACCGACGTCCAACTTGGATTGATGTTCAGCGCGTTTCTGTTGGGTTACGCGCTATTCCAAACTCCGTCAGGATGGCTCGCGGATCGTTTCGGCCCGCGGCGGGTGCTTGCCGGGGGAGTTCTGTGGTGGGGAATCTTCACCGCCCTCACCGCGGCCGTTCCGGTCGCAGCTGCCAAGCCAATCTTACTTTTTATCGCGATCCGCTTTCTTCTTGGCGCCGGTGAAGCTGTCGTGTACCCGGCATCGAATCAATTTGTCGCCCGGTGGATCCCCACCCAGGAGCGCGGCATCGCCAATGGCTGGATCTTCGCAGGAGTCGGCGCCGGGTCGGGCCTATCGCCAGGGCTCATCACCTACATCATGCTCCATCACGGCTGGCGCTCTTCGTTCTGGATATGTTCCGTTATCGGATTGGTCGCCGGAGCGGTCTGGTACCTCGTGGCACGCGACAGTCCCGATCGACACCCTAGAGTTTCCGCATCGGAGCTGGCGGCGATCCGCGCGGGGCTCACTTTCAAGATTGCTGCGTCGAATGGTGAATCGAAATCCGCTCAAACTGAGCGGAAGAAGAGAACGAGCGTGCCGTGGAGAACAATCTTGAGCGGCAAGAATGTTTGGGCCGTTACCTTCAGTTATTTCTGCTATGGCTACGTGGCTTGGATTTTCTTCAGTTGGTTCTATATCTACCTTGCGAGAGTGCGCGGCTTGAATTTGAAAGCGAGTGCCTTTTACGGAACGCTTCCCTTCCTCGCCATGGCAGCGTGCTGCCCCCTCGGTGGGCTGATCAGCGATTGGCTCACGCGGCGCGCTGGCAGGCGCGTTGGACGGTGTGGCGTTGCCTTTTTCGGCCTCGGGCTCGCCGGAGTATTTATTGCTTTCGGTTCCAGTGTGCACAGCGCCCGCTTGGCCAGCGTAGTGCTCGCCGGCGGCGCCGGGGCGCTGTATCTCTCCCAAAGCTCCTTCTGGTCGGTCAGCGCAGATATTGCGGGTGCATTTTCCGGCTCCGTGTCTGGATTCATGAACATGGGCGCGCAACTGGGTGGAGCCATTACGGCTTCTCTGACGCCCGCGATCGCGCTGCGATATGGATGGACAGCGTCTTTCTTAGCTGCCGCGTTCTTGTGTGCCTTGGGAGCTCTCGCCTGGTTATTGGTCGATCCGGAGCGCACTCTGGTTCCGGCGGCGTCCTGCGCCTGACAATCTTGGCCGTGGAGATTACTTAGAATTCAACGATCATGACGAAATTGAAAATCAAGCCGAAAGAAAAGTGCAAGTGGGACCTGGTCAGCCTCGGTGAGGTGATGCTGCGCTTGGATCCTGGCGATCTCCGCATCGCTACCACACGCCAGTTCCGTGTCTGGGAGGGTGGGGGCGAATACAACGTAGCGCGAGGACTGAGGCGATGCTTTGGCATGGACACTGCCATCGTTACCGCACTCGCTGACAATGCCGTTGGCAGACTGATCGAAGATCTGATGTTCCAGGGAGGCGTCAATCTCGACCACGTCCGATGGGTGCCTTCCGACGGAGTCGGCCGGAGCGTGCGCAATGGATTGAATTTCACAGAACGCGGATTTGGTGTTCGCGCTGCATTGGGCTGCTCCGATCGCGGACACACCGCCGTCTCTCAGCTGAAACCCGGTGAGATTGACTGGGAAAAAGTATTTGTCAAGGAAGGAACGCGCTGGTTTCACACCGGGGGCATTTTCTGCGCCCTGTCGCCGACAACACCGCTGGTTGCGAGAGAAGCGATGGAAGGAGCCAGGCGTTCTGGAGCGGTCATTTCCTACGATTTGAACTATCGGGCTTCTCTGTGGAACTCCAACGGCGGCAAGATCAAAGCGCAGGAAGTAAATCGCGCGCTCGTGCCATTTGTGGATGTGTTGATTGGAAATGAAGAGGATTTCACTGCGGCCCTGGGCATCCCCGTCGTTGGATTCGACGAAGGCCATTCTCGGCTCGATCCGGCAAGCTTCAAACGCATGATCGCGGCAGTCGTGGAACAATTTCCCAATTTGTCCGTGGTCGCTACGACCCTCCGGCACGCGAAGACGGCAACGCGCAACGACTGGGGCGCAATCGTGTTTCACGATGGACAATTCCACGAAGGCGCAGTCCGGGAAGGTCTGGAGATCTACGATCGCGTGGGTGGCGGCGATTCTTTCGCTTCTGGCCTGATCTACGGCCTCCTGGCAGGACGTGACTTGACTTGGTCCGTCGAGTGCGGCGCGGCTCATGGCGCCCTGGCAATGACAACGCCTGGAGACGCTTCCATGGTGACTCTCCAGGATGTTCTTCAGGTAATGAAAGGGCATGCGGCGCGAATCGCGCGCTGATCCTTCACGCTAGTGAAAGAAAGGCTTCGCGATCCGATGACGGCGGAAGGCGCAATCCAAAAGATCGGAGAGATTGGCATCATACCTGTCATCAGGGCGGCGAGCATTGACCTCGCTCGGCGCGCCGTCGACGCGATCTGCGCCGGGGGCATTCCCATCGTCGAAATCACCATGACCGTACCAAACGCCCCGCAAGTGATTCGCGAGATCATCCGTGCGTATGGAAACAAAGTGATGGCCGGTGCGGGCACCGTTCTGACTGCGTCGCAAGCAATGGAATGCCTCGATGCGGGTGCGGAGTTCCTGGTCAGCCCAGGATTTTCTGTTGCCGTTCTTCATGCCGCTCAGGCCCGAGGCAAACTTGCAATACCAGGCGTGCTCACTCCCACCGAGTTGATGGCCGCAGTCGCCGAAGGCGCTCAGGTGGTCAAGATTTTCCCCTGCGGAAACCTCGGCGGCCCTCGGTACATCAAAGCCCTCAAGGCGCCGTTTCCCCAGATTGCTATGATTCCTACTGGTGGCGCCAATCTCACCAATGCAGCCGAGTATTTCGCCGCCGGCGCCTTTGCACTGGGAATCGGCGCGGACCTTGTAAACGTAGCCGCGCTGCGTGAGGGCAAGACACAGGAAATCATTGAAATGGCAAAACAGCTTGTTAATACTGTTACTCGCGCCCGACAAGCGAACTAAGTCTGATTAACCTGCGCTGCGAACAATGTCGCACCAACTCCTCCCACTTCCGCTGAGTTCGCACGCAAAACCTGTTGACTCCTTTTCGCAGGCTGCCGAGCTAGAAAAAGAATTGAAGCGTACCGTGCGGGGCGAAGTGCGCTTCGATCGCGGCAGCCGCGCGCTGTATGCAACGGACGGCTCCAATTACCGGCAGATTCCCATAGGACTGGTGGTGCCACGCAATGACGAGGATGTGATTGCAGCCGTGGCAGCGTGCAGAAAATACGGAGCTCCCGTCCTGTCACGGGGCGCCGGTACCAGTCTGGCCGGCCAGTGCTGCAACGTCGCGGTAGTTTTGGACTTCAGCAAGTACATGAATCAGATCCTGGAGATCGACGCCGGCGGGAGATTCGCGCGGGTCCAGCCGGGCGTTGTTCTGGACTCCTTGCGCAGCCAAGCGGAAGTCCACCAATTAACCTTTGCGCCGGACCCTTCAACACACAATCGCTGCACCATCGGCGGAATGATTGGCAACAATTCTTGCGGCACGCATTCCCTGCTCGGAGGGAAAACGGTCGACAACGTCGAGGAACTGCGAATCCTCCTCTATGACGGCTCGCAGATGACAGTTGGTCCGACGAGCAATGGCGATCTCGATTCCATCATTAGCCAGGGAGGGCGGCGCGGCCAGATTTACGGCAAGCTGCGCACCATCCGCGACCAACACGCCGAACTCATCCGAGCGCGATTTCCTCAGATTCCCCGGCGGGTGTCGGGTTACAACCTCGATGAATTGCTGCCCGAAAGAGGATTTAACGTCGCCCGCGCGCTGGTCGGGACAGAAGGCACTTGTGTGGTCGTGCTCGAAGCCAAGTTGCGACTGATCCACAGCCCTCAACACCGGACGCTGGTCGCACTCGGCTACAAGGACGCTTTTTTGGCAGCGGACCACGTTCCGGAAATACTGCCCCTTCATCCGATCGGGCTTGAAGGCTTCGAAGGAAGCATCGTCGATGGCCTCGAGAAGAAGGGTGCGCCGAATCTTGATCTGCTTCCCGAGGGGCGCGGGATCTTGCTGGTTGAATTTGGCGCGGACGATCCAAACGAAGCGCGTCATCGGGCTCTCGAACTCATCGACCGGCTGAAAAATGTTGCCGATCCTCCCAGCACGCGGCTATACACCACCAAAGAAGCGCGGGCGGTCTGGCAGATACGTGAATCGGGGCCGCGCGCCGCGGCATTTGCTCCGGGCGCGCCGGCCGAGTGGGAGGGCTGGGATGACGCCGCCGTGGCGCCCGAAAAGTTGGGAGCCTACCTGCGCGACATTCGGGCGCTGATGAACGAATACAACTACAAGGGCGCTTTCTACGGACACTTCGGGCACGGTTGTGTCCACATGCGCGTGACCTTCGATCTCGAAAGCGAAAACGGAATTCGCAAATACGCAGAGTTCGTCGAGCGTGCGGCGGACCTGGTGGTTGGTTATGGCGGCTCGCTTTCTGGAGAGCACGGAGACGGACAGTCACGCGGGGCTTTGCTGCCCAAGATGTTTGGTCCCGAACTGATGAAGGCTTTTGGCGAATTCAAAACCGCCTGGGACCCGGACAACAAGCTGAATCCCTACAAGGTCGTGAACGCCTACCTGCCGACAGAAAATCTCCGGTTGGGCGTGGACTACAAGCCGCTCCAACCGGAGACTCACTTCAAGTTTCCCGAGGATGACGGTTCGTTTGCGAAAGCTTCGCTGCGATGTATCGGGCTGGGCGCGTGCCGCAAGAGCGACACAGGCTCGATGTGTCCGAGTTACATGGTGACGCTCGAGGAAGAGCACAGCACACGTGGCCGCGCGCACATGCTGTTCGAACTGCTCCAGGGCGAAGTCGTGCGTGACGCTTGGCAGGATGAATACGTCAAGAATGCGCTGGATCTGTGCCTCTCGTGTAAAGCGTGCAAGTCTGAATGCCCGGCAAACGTCGATATTGCAACATATAAAGCGGAGTTTCTGTCGCATTACTACGAGAACAAACGGCGCCCGCTTCGCGCTCATGCCTTTGGCAGGATCGACCGCTGGGCGCAATTGGCATCCATCGCACCTGGTATCGTCAACTTTCTAAATGGCGCGCCTGGCTTCCGTCATCTCATCCAGAAAGCACTGGGCCTGGCACCCCAAAGGCACATCCCCCGCTTTGCGAGCGTCAGCTTTCGACAGTGGGCGCGAAAGCATCGAAGTGCCATTTTTGAAGACCCAAAGAAACCCCGCTCGGTTAGCGAGCGCGAAGTCATTTTGTGGGTGGACACCTTCAACAATTATTTTCACCCGGAAACGACTCAGGCCGCATTAGAGGTATTAGAGGGCGCGGGTTTCAGGGTAAGAGCCAGCCGGCGTAACCTGTGCTGCGGGCGGCCGCTGTATGACTTCGGCATGCTCGACACGGCCAAAGAATACCTGCAGCGGATACTGCTATCCCTTGGCGAAGAGATCGACGCGGGCCTGCCGATCGTAGTTCTGGAACCGAGCTGCGCCTCAGTATTTCGCGATGAGCTGCACAATCTATTCCCCGCAGATGCACGCGCCACGCGGCTGCGAAAGCAGACCTTTCTCCTCAGCGAGTTTCTTGAAAAGCATGCTCCTGGTTACGAGCCTCCGCGGCTTCCCAGAAAAGTATTGCTGCACGGTCACTGTCATCACAAGGCGCTGATGAAAATGAGCGACGAGGAGTCGCTGCTTCGCAAAATGGGCACGGAGCTGCAGCCTCTCGATTCCGGCTGCTGTGGAATGGCCGGACCGTTCGGTTTTGAGAAAGATAAGTACCAAGTGTCGCAGGCGGTAGGCGAGCGGGTATTGCTGCCAGCGGTAAGAAACGCCGCGCCCGACACGCTGATCGTCTCCGACGGGTTTAGCTGCCGCGAGCAGATACTCCAGGGAACGGGGCGCGAAGCCATCCACCTGGCGGAAGCCTTGAAACTCGCGCTGGATTGCCAAGGTCCGGCCAGCTAAGCGATCGCTATCATTCCGCCGCCAGCGATGGCCGACGCGTTCTTTCCCAGAAACTTGTGAGCCTGAGCCTGGCAGCCGTGCCTGGGCCCGTATTTCTCGCAAACCGCCCGTCCCAACGCTATGGCGGGCTCCACGCGGGCAGGTTTCGCCGGTCCAGCATTGCCTCAGCCGCCCAGGACCCAAGATAGACCGAAAGAGCGACCCCATGGCCGCTGTACGCGCCGAGAACGATTCCACGAGGATCCGCCGGATGATGACTGAACACCGGCTGCCACTGATCCGCGATCAGGATCGGGCCGCCCCACTGATAGCTGAATCGCACTTCCTTTAGCGCTGGGTGCAAACCACGGACTCTTCGTCTGAGGTCATTCAGGAGTTCCGCCGCCTCGCCCGCTGCGACATCCAGCGCGATTAGCTCGCTCCAATCGTTCAAATGCACGAGCCCGCTTCCGAAGATAGTTCGGTTTCCATCGAGCAAGCGACCCCACAGATATGGAAGATCAACCGTATAAAATGGCTTCCTCGAAGCCAGCCCAAGCGTCTCAAGCTGCAAGTCTGTCAACGAATCTGTAGCCAGAGCCAGAGTGAACTTTGGCTGCGCTTGGCCGGCAAGACTACTCAGCTCGAGCGATTGGGCATTCGTCGCAACAAGAACGTGGCCAGCCCGGATCTGTTTTCCGGAGACCGCTACCTTCACGGATTTCTCAAACGCGATGCTCTCAACACGCCTATGTTCAAAAAGAAACGCGCCCCCTTTGGTCGCGGCCCGGGCCAGGCCGGCTACGAGCTTGCCTGCGTCGATCGTGCCCCCAGGAACCTCTTGAGCCACATGCAAGTTTCCGGAATCGCTCCAGGAAATTGGCGAATTCGAGGATCTGGAGGTTCGGTTCAACTCCCACACACCTGGCAGGTTTAGGTCTGCGGAGATCCGCAACTCGCGGAGAACCCTCGAGAACCCAGCCAGCACGTCTCCAAGCCCCGGAAGGTCGCCCGCAGCCGTTTCTGCCAGAGCCAGTCCGCCGGTATGACCGCTCGAACCCGCACCGATGGTTTCGGCCTCGAACACCGCGACTGTTTTCTGGGGATCGAGGTGGCAAAGCCAAGCCGCGGCCGCGAGGCCAGTAAAGCCCGCGCCAACCACAGCGAAGTCCACTTCCTCAGGCAGCGGGCATGGATCAGGATGGAAGTCTATGCTCCACGGAGTCTGACCCCACCGAAATGCCTTCGACGAATCCATCATCACTGCCCTCGGCCAATACAGCTATCATCTAACACTCACTCAAACACGCAGAGTATTGGATGTCCAGTTCTCAGACTCCGGCGCGTTATTCGGCTATTCTGGCGGCCGAGTTGTCCCCTCTCGAAGTTGAAGCGAGCTGACGCGGGAAGCTGGAAATAGTACCGTTGCTGGGCGAACCCGCGTCTTACGAAAAAGGAAGTGTCCAAGCATGAATCGTGGGTTCCGTAAAGCAACCACTTCTCTTGCGCTCATCCTCGCCGTTGCGCTGGGATCGCGGCTGGCCTTCGCGTGGGACCAGGAACGAAAAATTCCCCCTGGTGTTCTTGGCATCGTGCCGTTTCAGCAGGAAACTGGAAATATCGCCTACTCGCTTGCAGCCGGACACGGATTCGGCTCCGTGTTTCGCGGAGATACAGGGCCAACGGCCTGGCTGACGCCCGTCTATCCTCTCCTCGTCGCCGCTCTGTTCAAGGTCTTTGGGATCTTTACGGTTCAAGCCTTTTTCGCCGCCGTTTTCCTAAACATCTTTTCCTCCGCGGCGGCGTGCGTCCCGATTTTCTATGCCGGCAAGCGTATTGCGGGTTTGGGTGTGGCGAGCGGCGCTGCATGGCTCTGGGCGCTATTTCCCAACGCGGTCATGATTCCTTTCGAGTGGATATGGGACACATCTCTGTCGGCACTGCTGGCAGCAACCATTCTTTGGGCTACGTTGGAGCTGTCCGAGTCGCCCCGTCTGAGCGGCTGGTGTGGCTATGGACTCTTGTGGGGCCTTACCCTGATGACCAACCCTGCTCTGGTCTCGCTGTTGCCCCTGCTACTCGGGTGGGCGGTCTACCGCTCTCGTGGGAACGGTCTGTCAAGACTGTCGCGGCCGACGCTAGCATTTGGGGTCGTCGTTTTATGTTGCCTGCCTTGGACGATCCGCAACTACGTTGTCTTCCACAGGTTTATTCCGCTGCGGTCCAACTTGTCTTTCGAGCTTTGGCTCGGGAACAACGACGTCTACGACGAGCATTCGCCGAACACCCGGACTCGGATCACCAAATACGAGGAGGTCCGAAGATACACCCAGCTCGGGGAGACCGCCTTCATGCAGGAAAAGTGGAAGCAGGCGACCCAATTCATGGGGTCTCATCCCAGGCTGGAGCTATACCTAATTGGCAAGCGCGTTGTTGCTACCTGGACGGGCCTGGAATCTCCCGTTAGAGATTTCCTGGCGACGGATTCCCTGCTGATTCGAGGCGTGTTGCTCTGCAACGTATTCGCGGCGGCGGAAGCACTGCTCGGCACTGTCGCTCTCTGGAGGAGGCGCAACGGGTTCGCCTTTCCTTCCGCCGCCTTCCCGATTGTCTTTCCCTGCTTGTACTACGCCACTCACGCTTCCCTTCGCTACCGGTATCCAATCGACCCCATTGTTTTGCTGCTAACCGCGGTTGCGGTTCAAGCCACCTTGGCTACCATATCGCGAAAAGAACACGCCAAAGCGGTAGTGGAGCCCGCCGAGGCATCCGTGAACCGCCAGGGGACTTCGCCGAGCGCGCCCTGATCCGTCGGCACGTCTGCTCGGTTATTCGCCCATCTAAAGTAGGGACTTTAGACTCTATCAATAAGAGGTCTTCTAGCTCCTGCCGATTAGAGCTTTTTGGCTCCAGTCATTCTTACCTCTTTCACAAGGCCCGAGGACCCCTAATTGGCCTCACTGTCGGCCTCTTTACTTCCCCAAACGGGCCGCTACAGTCAAAGTACGCGGATGGGTGTTGCTGGTTGACAAGTTCACCCCATGCGATGGCGGGAGGATTCAGATGCTCGTGCGTTCAACTCTTACGAGCCGCGTTGCGGAACGAAGGACGGCGCTTCGATACCCCCTACGGCTTCCTGTGGTGTTTTCCTGGCAGGACGACCGCGGCCGGATGCAAGGAGGCGACGGGTACTGCCGTGATCTAGGCAGTCGCGGTCTCTATGTCCACTCGGAGATAGTTCCGCCTTTAGGTGTGGCGGTCGAGATGAACGTCTTTTTGCCGAGGCCCGAACATTCCGAGCGCCCCTCGGAAATCCACGCCATCGGAAGGGTCGTGCGTTCCGAGCAACTCAGGTCGCCTCTGCAGGCTTGCGGCTTCGCGGCCATGAACCATACGACCATGCTTCGCGAGACGCGAGGCCAAAAGACGGATGAACAGGATTCCACCTTGAGCGAATTTGGGCTGGAAGGAGCTGAGGACGAGCGTGGAGGAAAATCAGGTGAGTGAGCGGAGATCGCAACGCGACGACATGCAAGCGTTACCTACACAGGGTCAAGGAAGCCCTCCGACGGGTCAATGGTACTCCGGGGCTACTCCGCTGGTAAGAACGTACTGCCGTTCGAGCGAGGTACATCCGTACCTCTGGTTCGGGACGTGTGGTCCATTGGCCGAACGGACAGGTGCAGGCAATCTTAGAGCGTCAATCGGAACGTCCGGTGGTGGTGGTGAGGACGCGGGAGTAGCTCCAGGTACGCCCGGAAACACAGTGCGCCAGTTGTTCGAAGCGCTCTGACGATTGGCAGTTAGTTCGGATTTGGAAGAACGATTTGGGACTCAAAGGGCGGTAGCTTGTCCAGATATGAATCCGGTGAAAGAAGGGTGCCATTGGATCCTAAGGCGAACGAGGGCCAGAAAACACAGAGGCGGGTGGTCGTGCGCGACGGTGTGGGGGATTCCTTTCGACTGCCGGAACGCTCTGATTTTGAACAACTTAGTCCCGCCGCGTCTGCGGTCCGGCTGTCGCTCCAGCGCGCGGCCGATCCGTGGTTTGCGCTTCGGGTGAAACCCAATCACGAGAAACCGGTGGCGGCGGCGCTTCGAGGAAAGGGACTTCAGGAGTTCCTTCCGCTCCTGCGCAGCCGGAGGCAATGGTCCGATCGCGTGAAGATGATGGATCTTCCTCTGTTCCCAGGTTACTTGTTCTGCCGCTTGAATCTGGAAGATCGAATGCCGTTGTTAACGACGCCGGGTTTTCTCTACATCGTGGGAATCGGCAGAAATCCCGAACCGGTCGAAGAGAGCGAGATTCTGGCTATTCAATCGGTACTGCGTTCTGGGTTTCCGGTGACGCCTTGGCCCTCACTCATAGTCGGGCAGAGAGTGCAATTGAAACACGGGCCCTTGCGCGGGCTCGAAGGGGTTCTTACCAGGATTGCGAACCAACACCGAATCTACGTGTCGGTTACGCTGCTGAAGCGATCGATCTCCGTGGAAGTGGACCCGCAGTGGGTTCTACCCCTTAGTTCGACTCCGGGTCACTTGCCTGACGCGGGTGCTGCTTCCCAAGTCAAGGAATTCTCCACTCAGGTCTAAGAATGTTTGACAGATTCGGGGGTAAGAAATTGCGAAGAAAAGCAGATGACCAGAAACTCCGTAACCGATCGGGAACAGCGATGAACATTGCGAAAATTAGCTCGTTGGGCGTTGTAGTTCTCTTCCTGGCCGTGGGTACTTTCGGGCAAGAGGCGGCTTCATCGGCTGCCACGACTGTCTCCAAGGTGAGCTGCGGCAACCAGGTGCGTTCCACCTATTTGTTGGGACCGGATGACGAACTGGCGATTTCCGCCCCGGAACTTGATGTACTGCCCGGCAAAACGATGCGCGTGGACGGCGAGGGTGACGTCCAAGTACCAATGGTAGGCCGCGTCCACGTAGCGGGGTTGACGGTTCAGCAGAGTGAGCAAGAACTCAACAAGCGCCTGGGCACCTACATCCGCGACCCGCAGGTCGCCGTCGATGTTAAGGAACTCCGCAGCCAGCCTGCCTCCATCCTGGGTGCTGTCAATACGCCGGGTATTCATCAGGTGCAGGGACATAAGACGCTGCTGGAAATGATTTCGATGGCGGGCGGAATCCGTCAGGATGCCGGATATAGCATCCGCATCACCCGGCTGATGGAGTGGGGTTGCATCCCCTTGGCGAATTCAACGGTGGACGCTTCCGGCCGATTCAGCGTTGCCCAAGTGAGTTTGCAGAGCATCATGGAAGCGAAAACCCCGGAAGAGAACATTCAGATTTTTCCTCATGACGTCATTACCGTCCCGAGGGCGGAATTGGTGTACGTGACCGGCGAAGTGAAGAAATCGGGCGGATTCATTCTTGGGGAACACGAGTCCATGTCCGTTCTCCAAGCGGTCTCGCTCGCCGAAGGGCTGGGCACGACTGCGGATAAGAAACACGCCAAGATCCTGCGGTTGAACCCCGGTACCGATCAACGCGTCGAAATCGCCGTCAACCTCCAGGGAATCTACGAAGGAAAGACCGGAGACGTTCCGATGCAAGGCCACGACATTCTGTTCATCCCCGGCAATACTAGCAAGAAAGTTGCCCTCCGCGTCATCGAAGCAGCGATTCAGACTGGGACTGGCGTCGCGGTCTACCGGCACCCGTAAACATCATCCAAAGAACACTCAATGGAAACCTTGCTAAGAGATGGGGACAGCAGATTATATGTCTAAACATTTCAACAGAGTGAACAACAACCGGATTCAGCCCGCGCTCGACAATTGGGGAGGGAACGATCGGGCACTGCCCGGACCCCAGGACCATCTCGCGCCGCGCTATCCGGGGTATGGTGATTGGCTTCCTGCTGATGCGATAGCAGAGAATTCGAGCTCCAACCTCCTGGAGTATTGGAACAAGATCCAAAAGCGTAAGTTTGCGATCCTGGCATGTGCAGCCGTCGGCGTGCTGGCTGGGCTGATTTTCAGCCTGTTCCAAACTCCTCTCTATCGCGCGAGTACTTCACTGGAAGTTGACGACCTCAACGAAAACTTCCAAAACTTGAAAGACCAGGACCCGACCGCCGGGGCCGGTGCAGCGGAGTCCTACTTTCAGACCCAAATCAAGGTCTTGCAAAGCCGGGACATGCTGGAACGCGTTATCGACAAGCTCCACCTTGCGGACCGGTTTGCGGAGAGTGACAAGAAATCTTTCTGGTCCCGGTGGACCCGGCGTCGGTCGGGTGACGATCGGCTCTCGGCCCTCCGCCAAGAAGAACTAATGAGGGATGTCCAACAGCATCTGACCGTGCAGGCCTGGGGACAATCCCGCATGGCCGACATTTTCTACGAGGATCGGGACCCACAGCTCGCTGCGGACTTCGCAAACACACTGGTTACCGAATTTATCTCTCAGAGCCGAGAGTCTCGCTGGGAAGCCACCCAGGGAACCGCGGAATGGCTGACGGGCCATTTGAATACCCTCAAGAAGAACTTGGAGACCTCCGAGACTCAACTACAAGAGTACGCGCGCGCTACCGGGCTGGTTTTCACTTCCGACAAAGGCAACGTAGCCGACCAGAAACTTCAGCAGGTTCAGGAGGAACTCTCGAGAGCTCAAGGCATCTTGACCGAGAAGCAGGCCAACTACGAAATGGCAAAGGACAACCCGGCGGAGTCCTTGCCTGCCACGCTCGACGATCCGACCATGCGTGATTACCGGCAGAAACTGACTGAGTTGCAGCGGCAGCATGCGGAACTTTCCTCCACATTGACTCCGGAACACTACAAGGTCCGCAAGGTGGAGGCGGAGATCGCCGAACTGCAGCTAGCCCTCGAAAAGGAGCGCGGAAACATTCTGCGGCGTTCGTTAGATGAATATCAGGCCGCCCAGCGCCGTGAGAAGCTTCTCTCTCGTTCCTATGACGAGCAGACGAGGACCGTTTCGGACGTGGCCGGCAAGTCTATCCGCTACAGTAACCTCCGGCACGAAGTCGACACGAATCGCCAGCTCTACGACGCTCTTTTGCTGAGGGTCAAGCAAGCCGGCTTGGCCGCCGCCATGCGTTCGAGCAATGTGCTCGTCGTGGGTGCCGCGAAGCCGCCCGTCTTTCCGTATCGCCCCAACTTCAAAATGAACGCCGCACTTGGTTTGTTGAGCGGCCTGTTTCTTGGAGTGGCCTTCGTGCTCGTCAGCGAACGTTTCAACCGCAGCATCGAGTCGCCGGGGATTTCGCCGAGCTATCTCAGACTTCCGGAACTTGGCGTGATCCCGATGGCCGAGGACTCCACGCGGCGCTTGGACTGGTTCCCCTCCGCTTCCAATCCCTCTTTGCAGATGACGCACTCGCCTAAGAATGGCCATGCGGTGAAGGCTCACTCCCCGATTTCTGAAGCCTACCGCGGCGCCTTATCTTCCATTCTGCTGCCAACTCTAAATGGAGCTGGCCGGCAGATTATCGTCATTACCAGCCCGGAGTCCGGCGCAGGCAAAACCACGGTCACCAGCAACTTGGGCGTGGCCACGGCCGAAACGGGCCGGCGCGTACTTTTGATCGATGCCGATTTTCGGCGGCCGAGACTCCACCGCGTGTTCGACATGCCCAACAGCACGGGGCTCACCGATTTACTCAGGCTCAATACCCCGATAGAAACCACGCCCTTGAAGCAGTTGGTCCAGGCCACGAAGATCCCCGGCTTGAGCTTGATGACCAGCGGGCCCACCACAAACAGCCCATCTACGTTGCTGTACTCGCCACGGCTCGTGGAGTTCCTCGAGCGCATGGGGAGAGAGTTTGACGTGGTGCTGATCGATGCGCCTCCGATGCTGCAGTTTGCCGATGCTCGCGTCATGGGCCGTTACTCCGACGGAGTGATCCTGGTACTTCGTGCCAGCCAAACCAAATGGGAGGCCGCCATGCTGGCCTGCCAGCGCTTCGACGAGGATCGCACGCGCGTGCTCGGAACCATCCTGAACAGTTGGGACCTGAAAAACCACTACCGGTCGGCCTACAGCGACGCCTACAGCGATGCCTACGCCGACACCCACGAAGCCTCGGTCGAGCGCTAGCAACGGCCTCACCGCCGAGGATGAAGGGACCACGTTGGAAGACGTTGATAGACGCGTCGCTCAACAATCGCAGACAAGATCAGAAAGCAAACTCGATTCTAGACATGGCTGAAACCTGCTCACCGGCTCTCCTGTTGACTCACGCCCCGCCTTCACGGGGGCTCTCGCTGCGCGCCAATTTCGCTTGGACGTTTGCGGGGAACATTGTCTATTCGGGCTGCCAGTGGGGTGGCCTGGTGGTGTTGGCCAAGCTCGGCAGTCCGGAACTGGTTGGGCAATACTCGCTGGGCTTGGCCATCGCCATGCCAATCATCATGTTTGCCATGCTTCAGCTCCGGCCCGTGATCGCCTCCGATGTGCGGGAAGAACATCGATTCGGCGAGTACCTGGGATTCCGCATTGTTACAACCGTCGTGGCCAGCGTGGTCATCTTGGCGATTCCAATCGTACTGCGCAGCGGGCCCATGTTGACGCTGCTGATTTTTCTGGTCGGACTCTCCCAGGCTACGGAAGCCATCAGCGATGTGTATTACGCCCGGCTCCAATCCATTCATCGCATGGATAGGATCGCTAAGTCCCAGATTCTTCGCGGGCCGATGTCACTTCTCGCCATGGGATTTTCCGTGTACGTCACTGGGCAAGTGGTCTGGGGAGTTGTGGCGTTGGTTCTGGTGCGCACGGCGGTCCTGCTCGGCTACGACCTTCGTGTTCAAACGCAATCTTCGCAACCGCTTTTAGCGAATGCGGAACACAAAGAACTCGAGCATCTGAGAGAACTCTTGCGTCCCCTATGGAACCTCCGGAAAATGGGCAAGATTCTGTGGATATCGTTCCCACTCGGACTTGTGGCCCTGCTTCTGAATCTCAACACCAATATCCCGCGATACTTCATTCAATGGCGCTTAGGAGCGCGCGAGTTGGGCATCTTCGCCGCCATCGCTTTTCTGATGTCCGCGGGGAACCTGCTTGTTGGCGCGTTGGCGCAGGCTGTGTTTGTGCGCTTTGCAAGGTCCTACGCCGATGGCAACCGCTCAGATTTCATCGCGGTCCTTCTCAAGTTGCTGGGTGTCGGAACGGTACTGGGTGCCGGCGGAATGCTGGTGGCCTGGATCGTGGGGCCCGAAGTCCTGAGGATTCTCTATCGGCCCGAGTACGCCAGCCACTCGCGCCTGCTGGTCTGGTTCATGCTGGTGGCCTGGATTAGCTACCTGAGCCAATTCCTGGGTACCGCGATCACTGCCGCCCGGATCTTCGTTCACCAGATTCCGTTGAACGCCGCGGCAGCCCTTGCGATTGCCGCGGGAAGCTACTGCCTCGTACCGCGAATGGGTCTTACGGGGGGCGTTCTGGCGATCCTCGCTGGCGTTACAGTTCAATTGCTTGGAAGCATCGGCCTGCTGCTGTACGGCTTAAAGACGCACCGAGCGTGCCCGCCGGCGGGCGCGCAGGTAGAGTTATCGTGAAAGACTCCGCGCTTCTTGAATGCACAGACGAAGAGACACGTCGCGCCCTCTACGTAGACGGCGGTTATGCCAAACAGCATCCGAGCTGGCACCAAGAGGATTCTCCGTGGAAGGCGCAGCAGATTCTCAAGATGATCAGCCAGGCCGGCCTGAAACCCCAGTCGGTCTGCGAGATTGGATGTGGCGCGGGAGCGATTCTTGCGAACCTGCAGAAGAGCAAGCCGGAGTGTTCGTTCACCGGCTATGAAGTCTCTCCGCAGGCATTTCAACTCGCCATCTCAAAGAGCAACCAAGGCTTACGGTTCTTGCAGGAAATTCGGCCGGAGCCCGGGCAGTCGTTTGACCTGGTGCTCGTCATTGACGTGATGGAACACGTGGAAGATTGCTTCGGGTTTTTGCGGAAGCTGCAGCTCCACGGCAAGGACTTTATTCTTCACATCCCGCTCGATCTTTCCGTGCTCTCCGTGCTGCGCGAGTGGCCGCTGATGAAAAGGCGTCGTGGAGTCGGGCACCTTCACTACTTCACAAAGGCCACCGCCCTGGCCACGTTGGAAGACTCGGGCTACCAGGTGCGCGATTATTTTTATACCAAAATAGAAGACTCTCATCTTCCGTTGAAGACCAGGATTTTCAGGTGGCTTCCCGGCGCTATTCTTTCGTGGGTGCTTAGCCAGGATTCTATCGTGCGCATTTTCGGAGAGTATTCGCTGATGGTGCTGGCAAGCCGTGCGGCAGAGACGACAGATGGCTCTATGCAGGCCGTGAAATAAGTATGCTTGTCAAGCATTCACCAGGGACACCGCCGTCGGCCGGACTAGACCGTCGCGGCTCCGTCTGGGGCCGTCCTGCGCTCGGGAAAAATGCACGGGCTTTCCTCGGGCGAAATACGAACAGCGCGAATGCGGGAAACACGAGGTTCCTGCAAAAGGCCGCTTACTTTTTCCTTTGGCTTTTTGCCTTTGCTATGCCCTGGGAAAATGCAATCGTGATCCCGGGTTTCGGAACGGTAAGCCGCGCTGTCGGCCTGGCGGCATTCGGCGTCGGCTTGTTGGCGGTTCTGGATTCCGGACGCTTCCGCGTTCCCGCGGTTCAGCACGCCCTCATGGTCCTGTTTGTGACGTGGGTAGGCTTGACCTATTTTTGGAGCTTTGACCCTTCGCGGACACGAATTGCTGCGGTCACGTTCCTGCAGTTGCTGGTCATGGTTTGGCTGATCTGGCAATTCGCGCAAACTCGCAAACAACAGCTTCTTCTTCTGCGCGCGTTCGTGTTGGGCACGGTTGTCTCTTCGACCGCGATTGTGGTGTCGTTTTTGACCGGATCTTCTTCGGAGAGTTATTACGGACGGTATACGGGTCTAGGTTTTAACCCGGGCGATCTGGCTTTGATCCTCGCTCTGAGTCTTCCCATCTCACTCTACCTGGCTGCTCGTGATGAAGGGTGGCGATTTCGGGTCTGGTTCTATGGGGCTCATCTAGTGCTGGCAATTTCTGCGATTCTGTTGACGGCGTCGCGAGGCGGGTTGATTGCCTCCTCGGGCGCCCTGCTGATGGTCCCGGTCGCGTTCTCACAGCTCACGCGCGGGCAAAAGACCGTCGGACTTGCGCTGGTAGCACTCTTGGGAGTAGGAGCTGGGTTCGTCGTTCCACAGAGTTCCTGGTCTCGCCTAAGCACCATTGGGACCGAGGTAAGTTCAGGAACCTTGAATGAGAGAACCATGATCTGGCAGGCCGGGTGGGTCGTTTTCGGTCAATCTCCTTTCCGGGGAGTAGGGGCAGCCGCGTTCGCTCCTTCTGTCGAGCACGCCCTGGGAATGCCTTTCCACGGTTCGAGTATGAACGATGGGGGCCCAGCGAACGTGGAGTTGGTTGCGCATAACACCTTTATCTCCGTGCTGGTAGAACAGGGCGTGGTCGGCTTTGCCTTGTTCCTGGGAATCTTCCTGACTCTGGTAATTTCTGCGTGGCGATTTCCTGTGGTGGACCGGGCGTTCTGGCTATCCGTTCTTCTAACATGGGCCATCGGTGTTTCCAGTTTGACGTGGGAAGATCGCAAGCCATCGTGGTTTATTTTCGGAATCCTCATAGCCGCAGCGGCGGCGCAAATCCCTTCTGTCAGCGGAGTGCGTGGGCCGCGGGCCACAACAGGCCATCGATTGCAGTTCGGTCCTCAGACTCAGATCCCGGCGAGAGACTCGCTGCTCGGCAGGTGGTCATGAACAAGTCTCGCGTCCTCCACATCCTCGCCAACCTCGGCACCGGTGGTGCCGAGCGCATGGTTGCTCACATTGCGACCGGCCTTGATCCTCGGCGGTTCGAAGTGGCGGTGGTTTCGATCAGCAAGCCCTTCGGAACCGATGTCGAGCAACTACTGGCAGAGGCTGGGGTAAAGGTATGGTATTTGGGGAAGGGACCCGGATTTGATTGGCGAATCTATCCCAGATTACATCGTGTGTTCACGGAGTACCGGCCGGACATCGTACACACCCACGTGCACGTGCTTCGCTATGCCCTTCCCTCGATGTTCTACTTGAAACCTGCTTTGATGTTGCACACAGTGCACAACTTGGCGGAATGGGAAGTTGAGCCCCGGGGGCGCTGGCTCCAGCGCTTCGCATTCAACCACGGAATCGTGCCCGTCGCGGTGGCCCAAGAGGTGGCAGCGAGCTTACAGCGCCTTTACAAGATTCCACCGTGCCCCGTCGTCGGGAATTGCATTCCCACCGATCTCTACGCATTTCCTAAGACACCGCGTGCGGCATGGCGGGCTAAGGAAGGATTCCGAGACAGCGACGTTCTCTTTGGCTGCGTGGCGCGTTTCGCTCCGCAGAAAAATCACGCGCTGCTTCTGCAAGCCTTCGCGCAGGGCCCCGCCTCTGACCCGAGAGCACATCTGGTTCTATCTGGCGCGGGGAGTTTGTTGGAACCGGTGAAAGCTCAGGCCCGCGGTTTAGGTCTGGCCAACCGGGTCCACTTCCTTGGTATACGAACCGACATCCCCGACGTGCTCGCCGCCATGGATGCGTTCGTACTCAGCTCAGATTGGGAAGGCAACCCGCTTTCGGTGATTGAGGCCATGGCAGCGGGTCTGCCCACCGTCAGTACGGCTGCGGGCGGGGTGCCGGAGCTAATTGAGAACGGCAAAGAAGGTTTCGTTGTGCCGCTCGGAGACCTCGATGGGCTTGCGAAGTCGATGGCATTTCTCTTGAACGATAAAAAAGTGAGGCAATCCATGGGCGCGGCCGCCGCGCGGCGCGCCAAGGAAAAGTTTGACGTAGCCGTAATGGTCAGGGCATATGAAAAGCTGTACGAAACTCTGTTCTCTCCCCGGAATCCTCGGAGTGAGAACAGCAATCGCAGACGGTCCGTCGTCACGACGGTCGAAGAAGAGGTTGGCCAGAATCGATGAACATCCTGGTAGCTGGCGGAGCCGACTACCGGTGGCCCTGGCCCTCACGGTCAGAAATGAATCCGTAGTGACGCAGCAATAGAGACTCTCTAAATTCAATTCTGCGAAACAAGTTTCGATTCTTGACCAGCTCGAATGCCCGCGTGGGCTCATTGAGGACGAACTGTGAAGCAACCCACAACCCCTCGGCTTCTTCTTCGGTTTGATGACATCTGCCCAACAATGAGGTGGAGCATTTGGAATGAGGTAGAGGATATTCTGATCAAAACGGGCGTGAGGCCCATCATGGCCGTAGTGCCGGACAATCGTGATGGAGATCTCATCTTCGATCCGCCGGACGCGAACTTCTGGACGCGGGTCCGAGCGTGGCAAGAACGAGGCTGGACGATCGGGCTGCATGGTTACCAACACCGCTACATCACGAAAGAAACGGGCATGTTTGGAAGGATGCCCCTCAGCGAATTCGCCGGATTACCGCTGGACGTACAGGAAGCAAAGCTCCGGAACGCGCTTCAGATTTTCCACCAACAGAATGTATTCCCGGAGTTGTGGGTGGCTCCGGCGCATTCTTTCGACGCCAACACGGTAGCAGCCCTGTCGAACGTCGGAATGCGCACGATCAGCGACGGATACGCCTTGTATCCCTATCAGGATGCGGACGGTATCACTTGGATTCCCCAGCAGTTGGGGCGCTTTCGCAATATGCCCTTTGGGGTGTGGACGATTTGCCATCACATCAACGATTGGACGTCACGCGAGGTCGCGCAACTTGATCGGGATCTCTCTAAATTCGCGGCCCAATTTGCGTCGATGCCCGGCCTCGTGGAGCGCTACAAACAACGGCGGCGAAGCTTACTGGATGAAGGTACCAGCGGTTTTCTACGACTAGGTCGTCGCGCGGGGCGCTTCATCAGGGAGCATCGTAAACGCGAAGCTTCATCGTCCCCATCGGAAAAAGTGTGCGAAACGCTTACCGTTCCACGCAAGAGCAGCTAGGGGAGCGACACTGTCCGACCGGCATACAACGGGATATTCTGTGAGTCAGACGCCAGCACCAAGAGGCCCGGGTTTCGGTGCGTTCGTCGTGTCCTTCGACTTCGAACTTCATTGGGGCGTCCGCGACCACATGCCCCCCAACGGCCCGTACCTGCAAAACTTGCTGGGCTCGCGTGTCGTCATTCCCCGGCTCCTCAGGCTCTTCGAGCGCTATGACCTTGCCGCGACTTGGGCGACCGTGGGTTTTCTGTTCGCGGCGTCCCGTACGGAGCTCGACCACTTTCGGCCCGCAATTCTGCCGAAGTACAAAAATCCGGCTCTGGATCCGTATGTGGAGCCGACTGGCAGCGGGGAGCACGAAGACCAGCTTCACTATGCGGCTAGCCTCGTCGACCAGATCCGCCAATCGCCGGGCCAGGAGGTTGCCACACACACCTTCTCTCACTACTACTGCCTTGAGCCGGGCCAGACGCTGGACGCCTTCCAGGCAGATTTGCGAAGCTCCGTCGCCATCGCTGCGGAGCGCGGCATCGCGCTTCGTTCGATCGTCTTCCCGCGAAATCAGGTGAATCCGGCTTACGCCTCCGCGCTTCTTGACGCTGGCATCTCCTGCTACCGCGGCTCCGAAAACGGCTGGATGTACCGTTCGGTTCCACAAAGTCAAAAAGTTGCCGCGATGCGCGCGGCGCGCCTTGCAGATAGTTATTTCGGCATCCCGGGCCGCCAGATCGTGAACTGGGCGGAGATTCCGCAAGCGAACGGCCTCTGTAATGTCCGGGGCAGCCGGTTTCTGAGGCCATACCGGTCCAAGTTGGGGGCATTCGAAAAGCTGCGTCTGAGGCGCATCACGGCAGAGATGAACGTGGCGGCGCAGAACCATGGCATCTATCACCTGTGGCTGCACCCGCACAATGTGGGAGTAAACATCGAGGGGAACCTGGAGTTTTTTGAAGAGATCCTACAGGCCTTCGCTTCTTGTCGCAGCCGCTTCGGGATGCGCTCCCTGTCGATGCAGTCTGTCGCCGAACTGGCTCGGGAGCAAGGACCCCGCTGCACCAACACCGAAGACGAACAGTTGATGGTCCCGATGCATTCGACACACGCAGACCGGGTGCGAGTTTGAAAATAACGCACATCATTACGGGTCTTTCCGCGCACGGCGCGGAGACCATGCTTTATCGGTTCCTCTCGGCCTCGAACCCCCAGGAATACCAACACGAGGTGATCTCGTTGACGGACCGGGGAGCCATGGCCGGCAAGATCGAATCTCTCGGCGTGTCCGTTCGTGTTCTGGGTATGCGCCCAGGTGTTCCGAATCCGATAGCGCTCATGAGACTTGTGAAGATGCTGCGGGAATCGCGTCCGCAACTCGTGCAAACCTGGATGTATCACGCCGACCTCCTAGGCGGTTTGGCCGCACGCCTGGCGGGAGATATGCCAGTGGTCTGGGGAATTCACCACACACGTGTCGATTGGCGGGAAACCAAATTCTTGACCGTGCTAACGGTTCGCATCTGTGCCTGGCTTTCCCGGCGGGTGCCCGCGGGGATCGTGTGCTGCTCCAAGGCCTCGGAGGAAGCGCACGTCGAGTTGGGTTACGCCCAGGCGAAGATGCGCGTCATTCCCAACGGAATTGACGTCCAAGAATTTCGGCCCGATCCGGATGCGGGTCTCGCACTCCGAAAAGCTCTTGGCATTCCCACAGAAGCGCCGGTGATCGGATTGGCGGCAAGGTTTCATCCGCACAAGGATCACAGCACTTTCTTCCAGGCCGCTGGCATATTGCACAAGGAATTCCCCGACGTCCATTTCGTATTGTGTGGCGACGGTGTCGCACCGGAAAATTCCGAAATTGCGGCCCAGGTCGATGTGGCAGAACTCAAGGGACATTGCCATCTCCTGGGCGCCCGGTCCGATATGCGAGGCGTGTATGCAGCCTGGGACATCGCGACAAACTCTTCTCTCAGTGAAGCCTTCCCCTTGGCGGTCGGAGAAGCCATGGCCTGCGAAGTCCCGTGCGTGGTGACCCAGGTTGGCGACTGCCCAACCATCGTCGGAGACACCGGCAGAGTCGTACCGCCACAGCGCCCCGAACTCATGGCGAAAGCATGGCGAGAACTGCTTGAAAGCGGAGCTGAGGTTCGTCAGAAATTGGGAACGGCCGCGCGCGAGCGCGTGGTGAAACACTACAGCCTGCCCGTGCTCGTCGAACAGTATCAATCCTTGTACAGGACGATCGCCCAAGGAGCGCGCGGATTGGAAGCTATTTCCGTGGTGGAGCAAGAAGCCTCCACGGCCAGCGTCAACGCGAAATCGGCTTAAGCGTCTGGAAAATTGCTCGCGCCACCGAACCCCCGCGACGTGGCCGGGCAAGACCACCAAGAATTAGCAACGATTGCAGTCGTCACTATCCCCCGACTGTACGGAGCGCACGGATGAAGGCATATCCAAAGGTCATCTTCGTTGACAACAGCGTGGCCTCCTTTCGCCACGACCGCATGGAACTTTGCTATGCGGCGCGCGACATGGGCTTGGAAGTTCACGTAGCCGCGCCTGCGGGTCCGGCGTCCTCGATCCTCACCAAGGAAGGGTTTTGTTTCCACGAAATTCCTATGTCTCGGAATGGAACAAGCCTTTGGAATGAGCCTGCAACGATCTTCGCGCTGTTCCGGCTGTATCGCCGCCTCCGGCCGAGCCTGGTGCACCATTTCCGCCTCAAGCCCGTATTGCACGGAAGCCTCGCGGCCTCGCTCGCCGGCGTACCCGCGGTCGTGAACACCCTCACCGGGTTGGGCCATGTTTTTACGGAACATTCCGAGCGCAACGTCCTGTTGCGCAGGCTCATCTCGACGGGTTGCAAGCGCGCTTTTCGTCATCGCAATCTGCGAGTCATTTTCCAGAATCCCGATGACCGCGCCGTTTTTATTCGTGATCACATCATTCCCGCGGATCAAACCGCCGTTATCAAGGGCTCTGGCGTTGATATTTCCATTTTCGCTGCGTCTCCGGAACCCGACGGAGTGCCGGTCGTGGTGCTGGCTTCGCGGATGCTTTGGGATAAGGGAATAGCTCAATTCGTCGAAGCGGCGGAAATCCTTAGAGCGGAAGGCGTGAAGGCCACGTTTGCTCTCGTCGGCTCGTCGGACCCTGAGAATCCCACAGCAATCCCGGTGGAACAACTGCAGGCCTGGAAGGAACAAGGAAGCGTCGAGTGGTGGGGGTTGCGGAAGGATATGCCCGCTGTGCTCGCAAAATCACACATCGTATGTTTGCCCTCTTATCGGGAAGGCATTCCACGAATCTTGATTGAGGCAGCCGCGTGTGGCCGGCCTATCGTAACGACCGACGCACCCGGATGCCGGGAGCTCGTGCGGCCCGGCGAAAATGGTCTTCTCGTCCCCGTCCAGGATACCGGCGCTCTGGTCATTGCTCTGCGCACGCTCATCGAGAACCCAGAAATGAGAAAATCCATGGGCAGTTATAACCGGGCGTTGGCCGTGCAGGAGTTCGATCTGGAACTCGTGATCTCCCAGTACCGGACAATCTATCAAGACCTGCTGCGATCTCGAGTAAAAGGATGGGCCACTCGTACGCTCGCGCCAAGCACTCCTAACCAAACAGTACGAGAAGCGGGTTCGGAGCCACGACATTCCCGACCCAATGCCGTACTCGAGCCGCAGGAAGTTCGGTCTCAGGGAAGATCGTAACGAACGAGAAGAGGACTTGTGATGGGCTTCATGTCGGAGGCTGCCAAGCGTTTGTTCGATGCGATCTTGTCGTTTGTGGGATTGCTCCTGATTTCTCCGTTTTTGTTGCTGATCGCCATCCTGATCAAGTTGGCTTCGCCCGGCCCTGTGTTGTATCGAGGAGTCCGCGTTGGTCGGCACGGGAAACCGTTTCGCATCCTTAAGTTTCGAACCATGATCGTTGACGCCGAACTCCACGGAGGCTCCGCGACGGCAAGCGACGATCCGCGCCTGACCTCGATTGGACGCATTCTTCGCCGCTACAAGCTCGACGAGCTGCCGCAACTTTTCAACGTGCTCACAGGCGAGATGAGTTTCGTCGGCCCGCGGCCCGAGGTCCAGAAATACGTGGATAGGTACTCCGAAGACGACAAGGCCATCCTCAACCTGCGCCCTGGCATCACCGATTGGGCTTCCATTTGGAACTCGAACGAGGCCGCGGTGCTGGAGGGCAGCAGCGACCCCGAGAAAAGCTATGAAGAGTTGATCTTGCCAACGAAGATCGCGCTGCAGCGCAAGTATCTCCAAGATCATGCCTGCTTCACGGATCTGAAGATCCTGTTTCACACCTTCGCAAAACTCGTTCACGAAGATTGGGTCCCCAAGGAATTGGAGCCTTACGGAAAAGTGCGGCGTTACCGCGTCGTCGTTTCCGAGACTTCCATGTGATCGTCCCGGAAAGGACGGTCTGCTTCTCGTTTCTTCTGCATTTACACAAATCTAAGCCAAGAAAGACTGAAGATCGATGTCATTCACGCCCAACTCAAAGTTGCCTGCTATCCACGGTGGTCGCCCCGCCTTTGCCGAGCGATTCCCGTTCATTCGGCCGTCCCTTCCGGCATTGAGCGAAGTTGTCTCCAGCTACGAAGCGGTCTACCGGAGTGGTTTGCTGACCAACAGCAAGTCGGTCGCCCACCTAGAAGGCGCCGTCGCCGAGCGCTTGCGCGTAAAGCACTGCGTGGCGGTCTCGAGTTGTACGAGCGGACTCATGATGGTTCTCCGCGGCCTGGGCCTGACAGGCGAGATCATCGTGCCAAGCTTCACCTTCTTCGCTACAGGTCATGCGACCCGGTGGAATAACTTGACGCCGGTATTCGCCGATTGTGACCCGAATACCTGGAACGTCACGCCCGCCGAGATCGAAAAGAAAATCACGAAACGCACTTCCGCGATCCTGGCAGTGCACCTGTATGGCAACCCCTGCGACCATGAAGCGATCGAGCAGTTGGCGAAACGCCATGGCCTAAAGCTCATTTTCGATGCCGCCCATGCCTTCGGCAGCCAGCGCCGTGGCAGACCGGTGGGCTCCTTTGGAGACGCGGAGGTTTTCTCCCTGTCGCCAACCAAGCTGCTCGTCGCCGGCGAAGGTGGATTGGTCACCACCAATGACGCCAAGCTAGCTGGAGCCATTCGCTTCATGCGTAATTACGGCGACTTGGGGGCGTATAACCCCGAATGGCTGGGGATGAACGCGCGAATGCCGGAGTTCAACGCCGCGCTCGCGTTCGCGGGTTTGCCGATGATGGAAGAGAAAATCAAGCGCCGCAACGCGGTCGCCAATATGTACACCGAAATGCTGGCGGACCTTCCGGGTGTCCGGTTCCAGAGCGTCGATTCCGCCGACGTCCACACTTACAAAGACTACTCCATTCACGTGACTCCCGATTCGTTCGGCATGACGCGAGACGCACTCGCGGAAGCCCTTCTGGCGGAAAACATCGAAACGAAGAAGTATTTCTACCCGCCTCTTCATCAACAAGATCTCTACAAACCCTTTTTCAACCGCGATCGAGATGATCTCTCACAAACCGAATACATCACTGGAGGAGTTCTGAGCCTGCCGATATACGAATCGCTTTCGGATGAAACGGTGAAAACCGTTGCGCAAACCATCAGGAACCTTGTGGACTTCGAGCCCGCCCAAAACCAATCCACGATCTCAGGGAGGCCCAACCATGTTTCTGCCTTATAGTGATTTGAAGCCTTCGCAGTCGCTGCCGCGCATATTCATCGACTTTTTCAACATCCACGTGTGTATGGTGGCGACCCTGGCGTTGTCCGTGCTCTATCCCACGGCTCTCAACCACAGCATGGGAGCCGCTTTTGGCCGCGTGGAAGCAATTCACTACTACACCTCCAACTTCCTGCTTCTCTCCTTGTTGTTTCCCGCGGTCTTCTTAGTGGAAGGCTTCTACACTCGCTCGCAGGAACAACCAAGGCTCTACCGCACTCTGATGGTCATCAAAGGCGTGGGGCTGAGTCTCCTGCTTTTCATCGCCATCAACTTTCTCTTGTTCGGAACGGCACTGACACCCGGCAGCGCAGCGCTCTTCGGCGCCCTGGCCATGTCTGCCGTGCTCCTATCTCGCATGGCCAAGGCGGCTCTTCTGGACCGCGTGGAAATCAAGCCCAGGAATTATTCCGGGCGTCCGAGCCAGGAGGGCACGGTATTGGTTTTGGGCGGTGCCGGCTACATCGGGTCCTGCCTGGTGCGCAAACTGCTCGCTGCCGGCCGGTCCGTTCGCGTGATGGACAGCCTCATGTACGGCGACGAGGCCATCCGCGATATCCTCGGGCATCCCAATCTCACTCTGCAAGTCGGAGATTGCCGCAGAATCCAGGATCTCGTGGCCGCGGTGAAAGGCGTCGATTCCATCGTTCATCTGGCCGCCATCGTGGGCGATCCAGCGTGTGAAGTGGACCCGCAGGCTTCGCTGGAGATCAACTATCTGGCCACGCGCATGTTGATCGAAGTGGCCAAAGGCAGCGGCATCCGTCATTTTGTTTTTGCTTCAAGCTGCAGCGTGTACGGCGCCACCGATTTCTTGGTGGACGAATTCTCGAACGCCGCGCCGATCTCCCTGTATGGGCAGACCAAAGCGGACTCGGAAAAGGCTCTTCTGGAAGCTCAATCCGACACTTTCCATCCGGTTATTCTTCGCCTCGCTACGGTGTTCGGCCTTTCGTACAGACCGCGTTTCGACCTGGTAGTCAATCTACTGACCGCCAAAGCTCGCGCTGAGGGCCTGATCACCATTTTCAATGGCACGCAGTGGCGGCCGTTTATCCATGTCCAGGATGTCGCGGAAGGCATCATCCAGGTCTTGAACGCGCCGCTCGAAGTCGTCAGCGGAGAAATCTACAACCTGGGCGATGAGCGCATGAACTACACCCTGGCGCAGGTCGGCCAAAAAATCCTGACCGAGTTCCCTTCCACGCAGATCGAGCACATCGAAAACGCCGACCGCAGAAACTATCGCGTGTCCTTCGGAAAGATTCGCAACCAGATCGGTTTCCGCTGCCGCCTGACCCTCGAAGAGGGAATACGCGAAATCTGGAAGGCTTTTGAAGACAAGGAGATCCTCGACTACACCGACGCAAAATACTACAACCAGAAGTTCCTGAAGCTCGCTGGCGCTCCGGCCTGCAAGGACGAGTTGGACGCGAACGTGATTTCCGCGTTTGCGAATGCCCCTGTTTCAGGCCAAAAGCCGCCTTCCCTCTTGGCGGCAACCGCGGGCGGCCGTTAGTCGCCACTCACGAGAAGCGATAAGGCAAGTCGGCGTCAAGGAAGCTCAAGACCCCGAATTCATCAAAAGCCAGCTTGGCCTCGCGCCCGCGCATGCCGTAGAACGGCAAACGTGCGCGCCGCCGCAGAAATCCCTGTGAGGTCAGGACCCCGATCAACTCCTGATCCAAATGGGATGCAATCGCGAAAAGGGCCGCGCCATTTTGCTGGTATACGAACTGAGTCGCTCGCCGGATCAGCAACTTGGCTTCGTCCTGGGCATGGCGAACTCCCCAGACGGCCAGGCGCCAGAAATCCGTTGAAGTCGCGGACCGCCACACGATCGCAGCCGCTCGCGGCGCGGGCTCCGCGGGAATGTAGCAGCTCCAGCAGGATACCGCTGGACAAGTTTCCAGCTGCCACCGCACGTATTCGTAATCGTAAAGCGGGCACCATTCCCCCTGACCGGGGTCTTCAAACAATGGCGCAATCTCCATTGACACGCCCGGCTCGATCTGCACCCGATCGTCCGCCGCGGTGGTGCGCATCCACTTCAGCGGGAAATCGCGCAGAAACTTCCGTTGGGTGAGGGGTTGCAAAAACCGAGGCGCAAGTTTCGTCAGAATGGCACCGAGGCGCAGCGGCAAGACCAAACTAATCCCAGCGTCCCAAACAGTTCGGTCTGACAGACGAGGGAAAATCCGGCGAGTGTTTTCGTTCCCTCCTACGTTGAAAACGGCGTCGTACGCGTCTTTCGCCTGCTTCACCAACATGATTCCCATGCCGCCGGCGACCTGCGAAGCATCGACCGACCAGTCGCAGGACCAGGCGCACTCCAGCGTACGGGCATCCTTTCGCGCCTGAAACGGAATGAGTCCCAGGAAGCCGCAGACTTTGCCGTCTTTCATGCACACAAAGCCGCGCTCCCGGCCGCGATTGAAGCGCGCATCAAAATACTTCCACTCCGAAATCTCCGGCGGAATTTCCTGGCGAACCAAATAGTCTTGCACCAGAGAGGGTTGGGCTTCCGCCAGTTTCAACAACGAAGGTCGCATACAGCTCCCTAGGGATGTGCGGGCACGGCAGACGCGGGCCGGCTGGACATGAGCCGGCTGATTTCGTCGCCAAACTGCCGGCGAGCGATCTCCAAAGCATTAGGATCGCGGGTCCAGTTCGCCCAATCCGGAGCCACGGTCCTTGCGATTGCCAGAGCCCACTCGCCGCGGCCCAGTCGTTTTAGAATTTCGATGTATTCATAGTCTTCGACGCTCTTGCGGATCCATTTCAAACGAATGGACGGCACCAATTCCGCGGCGCCCACTTTGTCGCCGGGATAAACCAGCCATCCTTCACCGGACGGTGTCAGTTTCCCATCCTCCACGTAGGTGAGGTTGTTCCAGGGATCTGGCGTTGGATCGATAGCCCAAGAGTTCACGTTCCAGTACAGCAGTCCGGATAAGCCTTGCACTTGGTTTAGAAACCCGCCGAGGATCCGGTAGTTGATCGGCGCAAAGTCCACCTCCCACTTTGGCGAGAAGGAATCCTGCACCAGCGCCGTGTAGGACCAGACCTGGTCTCCCTTGTTCATCGCTGCAGCCATATCGGCGGCGTTGGAAACGATCTGTTTGGGGAGCATGACCCAAATATCCGCGACCGAGCGGCCCGTTCCGGAGCCATCATCGCGGAGTTCCGGTACAGGAATTGCCGTCAGCCTAGTAGTCAGGCCGGCCGCGCGAACGTTCCTTGCCCATTGCTTGAGAACGGGAAAGATACGCCGGCACTCGGACACTTCGTCAGCCAGTTGGACGTACAGCGATAGGTCCGGCTGATGTTTCGCTTTCAAGGCCAGCAGATCGGAAACCGCCGGTGCGGGCGGCTGTTGGCAACTGCCGTAAGACGCGACTTTGAAAAATTCCAGCTGCGACAAACTCAGTCCAAACCGGTCGATGAACTCGCGCTCGGCCGCTGGATCCACGGAGACCGGCATGAGCTTGTGCTCCAGCAGCAAGCGCTGGTTCGCTTTCATATCCGCGTAATAGACGTGTGGGTTGCTGGTCGTATCGTTGTAGATTCCAAAAACAGAGCGCAGCGAAGGGCTCAGCGGCAACTCGAAGTTCCAGACATTGACCACCACTGGCACCGACGCCGCACCTTCGTCGCTGCTGACGGTGATCGTTCCACGGTACGCACCCGGCTCGGCATCGCGCGGCACAAAAACGTCCACCCACACGGGCTGATTGCTTGCCGCAGCCAGGTCGAACGGTATCGCTTTCAGTTCTACTGGGCTGACCGGCGCTTTCTTATCGCCGTTCGGGAACGGAATCAAGGCATCTGGGTACCAACCAGGCCCCAGAGGCCGGTTGTATCCGCCGCGGTCCGGGCTCGCGCAGGTGACGTGAACGTAATGCTCCCGGAAGAGCGCCAGATTTGATTTGGAAATAACGCGCTTCCCCTCCCCTGCGAGTGCGGAGGCCGCAACTTTTACGTTGGTTAAGCCGCCCCCAGGAGCGCGGACGACCACCTGAAAAGATTCGTATTCCCCTCGTGCAGCCCAAAGAGCGATTTCTGGTGAATTTGTGGGAGAGTCTTCGCGGCCTACCCTGGTGAGCGCGGAGACCACCCAGACGGTCGGTCCCGCGTAAGCATCAAGAGTTCCAAAGACCAGGAAAGAGGCCAGACAAAACCCCAAGGCCGTTATGCGACGCAGCCAAGAGGATTTTGATTCTCTAGACCCAGCAACGGGCAGAGCGTTCTCGCGGCAACAGAACGCGCGAAGATTATTCATAGGTTGGTCTCGACCGCGCCGGAAACGCGTAAAAAAGCTTACCACAGACAAGCGGAGTGAATGGGGCGCCGCAATCGGTCCAGGCGCTTCCTATGCACGGCAGCGCCGCTGAGCGGTCGAGGGATCGCCTGTGTTTGCAGGGAATTTAACCGAAGCGGAATTTCAAGAAGGCATGCAGGGGAAGCACAGTGTTGCGGCTTCCCCTGCTGCCTGAATCTACTGGCCGACCGAGTTGACCGTTTGCCCCGACAGCAGCCCGTTGGGCGGTGCTTGGGAAGCCCCGCTCAGCGTTCCGGGGGTAAACGTCACGTTGCTAACCCCAACGCCCGAACCATCGTGGAAGTCGAAGTAATAGTCCACCTTGCCGTTGGTGACGCTGACGTTGACATTGCGATAGTGGACGTTGCCCTCGGGGGCGCTTGCGCCTCCACCACGGATTATGGCCACCGCCGCGCTGTCCCCGTAAGACGGATCGGGACCGTTGCGGTGCGGGTTGCTGACCGTGAGATTGTTGAACGTCAGGCTCGCTCCATTGGCGTCGTAGAAGCGGGCATTGGCGCCATCGCTGCCGCTTTGATCGGTGGTGCAGTCGTTGAGTGTAATCGTCCCGGGCGCGTTGCTGGGATCGTTGTTGTTCGCGAAATAGCCGTACCGCCCGTTGTGGTCGGAGTGGTTGCGCGTCACCGTGACGCTAACCGGTTGCGATGTGTTGTCCAGCGTCCACAGGGAAATCGCCAGGCCGTCTCCAGCATTGTTGCTCATGGTGTTGTCGGTGAAGTTGACATCCAGCAGGTAATCGCCCGGATTGTTCGGCTCAACATCTACACCCGCCTGCGGCAACGTACCGTTCGTGTTCGAGAAGACGTTGTTGCTGATGTTGATGTGGTTCAGTTTTCCGATGACGCTGCCGCCATCGCGGAAGTTGCTGTCAAAAATGCAGTGGGTGATCGTCACGTTGGTGGCCGCCGAGACGTAAACCCCGTCACCTCCGGACTGGCTGCAGGCGATTCCGGTGATGGTGACATTGCTGGCGTTCTGGATCCCGAGGCAGTGGCGAAACTCGCTGCCGTCGCCTTGGCTGGCCGCGCGCGCCTTCGGCATCTGAAACACGGACGTGGAAGCGCCCGCGCCGGTGATCGTGACGCTGCTCGAATTGATGTTCAGCATCCGGGCGCCGGAGCCGTACCCGGAGTTTGCGGAGATCGTCACACTCGCGTCCACTTTCATGTTCGAGTTCGACGGGAAATTGATCGGGCTAATGTTATAGCTGCCCGCGGGAATCTCCAGGACCTGCTGGCTGGAGGCTGTGGAATTCAAAGCCGTCTGGAAGACACTGGTGTCGTCGCCGCCAAAGCCGGCGTTTCCAAACGTCAGCAGGCTGACGGTATTCGACGGCGACGATGAGGTAACCGAGATCGTCGCAGTGCCAGACTTGCTGGAATCCGCATCGCTGGTCGCGGTGACCGTGTCGGTTCCGGCCTTTGACGGCGCAGTGTAGAACCCGGAAGAGGTAATGCTCCCCAAAGAGGCCTTCCAGGTGACCGCCTTGTCCGAGGCCGTGCCTTGTACGCTGGCGGTGAACTGCAGCGTGCCGCCCGTAGCTGCCGAAGTGGAGGTAGGTGACACCGTCACGGAGGTTACCGTCGGGTTTGGTGGCGGCGCGGCCGTTACAGTTACCGTCGCCGAAGCCGATTTTGTCGGATCGGCAACGCTGGTTGCGGTGACCGTGGCAGTTCCGGCACTCGCGGGCGCGGTATAGACTCCGGAAGACGTGATGCTGCCCAGCGAAGCCTTCCAAGTCACGGATTTATTAGATGTCGTTCCCTGGACCGACGCCGTGAATGGAAGGGTGCCGCTCGTACCGGAAGTAGCCGAAGTGGGAGAGATCGTTACCGATGTCACTGCCGGGCCCGGCGGCGGGGGATTCGGGTTGGATCCGGACGTAACAGTGACGGGCGCGGACGCAGACTTCGTAGGATCAGCGACGCTCGTCGCGGTCACGACTCCGGTGCCCGCAGTGGCCGGCGCGGTATAGAGCCCAGTGGACGTTATGGTGCCGACCGTGGCCGCCCATGTAACGGTGTCGTTGGTGGTTGTGCCTTGAACCGTTGCCGTGAACTGTACCCTGCCGTTCAGGGAGGGAGACGCGGACGCTGGGGATAGAGCTACCGAGGTCACCGGCGAGCCAGCGGCCGCGCCCTTTCCGTGAAGTCGCATCACAATGGGCCGGTGCTGAAGGTCCGTCACGAGCGACAGGGTGCCATCCACGCTGCTCGTCGTGGACGGAACAAATTTCACCGAAAAGTTAGCGCCTTGTCCGGGCGAGAGGGTAAGGGGAAGCTTTAAGCCTGCCATGCTGAAGCCCGTTCCGGTGACAGCGGCCTGACTGATACCTATCGTGGCGTTGCCAATGTTCGCGACGGTCACGATCTGTGAGTTCGAGCTGCCGACCGTCGAGCTTACCGAAAGGCTGTTTGGGGTGAGGGAGAGCTGCGGGAGCGGCTCCGCGAATCCAGCACATCCAGATGTCCAAGTTGTAACGGCAAGAACGGATGTTAGGACTATTAGTACTAAAACTCTTCCTTCGCGCCGTAGTCTCATGATGATCGGATTCTCCCTTGTCCAAGTTCTGCTTTTCTAATGTGATAGGCCCGATGTACGGCGTCCTGGCGGGAGGGGCACCAGGGCAGCGCTAATCGTAGTTGCGCGGCTAAAAGGGTGACAACTGGTGGGGAGAACAGATTAAGGACAAGTATCGGATACGAAACAAGGGCGGTAGAAAGTACTAGTACGAACGGCCCTGGACGTAGGGACAGGTAAGCCCCACGATAGATCGGCCGACTACGCTGATCGATTGGCGGAAATTGGCGCGCGGTTCACGAGAAAGGCAAACGACGAGTATGAGCGAGAAATCTCACATCGAAATCTTCTCCACGACCCCTCAGTCGAAAGATTTCCCGCGTGAGACTTACGTGCAGCAGGTCATCGACGTGGCCACCTGGAGTGAGGAAGCCGGATGCACCGCAATCCTCGTGTATACCGATAATTCCATCGTCGATCCCTGGCTCGTTGCGCACATCATTCTGCAAAACACCAAGAGACTTTGCCCGTTGGTGGCCATTCAGCCCGTGTACATGCACCCTTACAGCGTGGCCAAGATGGTCGCCAGCTTTGGCCATTTGTACGGGCGGCGCATTTATCTGAACATGGTCGCGGGAGGTTTCAAGAACGACCTCGTCGCGCTCAACGACACCACTCCGCACGACGAGCGCTACACGCGCTTAGTGGAATACACAACGATCATCAAACTGCTTTTGTCCAGCCCTGCCCCAGTTACGTTTGAGGGCAAGTTCTACAAAGTCGACAACCTGAAGATGACCCCTCCTCTCGCCCCGGAACTTTTCCCCGGCATCTTGATGTCGGGTTCTTCCGATGCAGGGTTGGCGGCAGCCAGGGCCGTCGGCGCGACCGCCGTGCAATATCCCAAGCCGGCCAAAGATTTCGAGCCCGTACCGGTATCCACCAACGGCCACAAATCAGGTGTGCGTGTGGGCATCATCGCTCGGGCCAAGAGTGCGGATGCCTGGAGCGTCGCTAACGAGCGCTTCCCCGGCGACCGCAGGGGGCAGCTTGCACACCAACTGGCAATGCGCGTCTCGGATTCCGTCTGGCATAAACAACTTTCCCAGATGATCGACGAACTCGGAGAGGTTCAGGGCGTCTACTGGATGTGGCCTTTCCAGAATTACCAGACCTTTTGTCCCTACCTGGTGGGCAGCTACGAAGAAGTTTCCGAGGAAGTGTCCCGCTATATGCGCGGTGGCTTCCAGTCGTTTATTTTGGATATCCCGCCCTCTCGCGAAGAGTTGGGCCACATTCAGACCGTCTTCGAGTATGCCACCCGTGGAGTGACTTCGTGAATCGATTGCTTCAGGATTGGGTCACCCAGCAAGCCGAATTGCGCCCCGACGCTACTGCCATCGTTTTCGGCAGCGAGAAACTTTCTTACGGCCAGCTCGAGAGGTCTAGCAATCAGCTTGCGTACACGCTGCGCGAAGCGGGCTGCAAGAAGGGAGACCGCGTCTGCATTCTGATGCCGAAGTCTCCCGCCGCGATAGTCAGCATGATCGGAATCTTGAAAGCGGGCTGCATGCACGTGCCGATCGATACGGGAAGTCCGGCAGCGCGCATCAGGCAGGTCTTGGATTCGTGCCAAAACCATTGGATCCTGGCGGCCGGCGCCGTCACTCCTTTGCTCGAAGACATTTTGGCGGATGATCGGCTGCGCGCCGGAATTTCCGTGGGATGGCTGGACTCCTTGGCGCCAACCTCTGGACAAGTGCGCGCCGCGTTCTGCGGCACCGACCTGGATGCCGCGCCAGAGGCCCCGATACCCCAGCAGTGCACCGCTCAAGACGGCTCGCACATTCTGTTTACGTCGGGTTCTACCGGGGTCCCTAAAGGTGTAGTGATCACGCACGACAATGTGATCGCCTTTGTGGGCTGGGCGTTGAAACACTTCGGTATCGATCGCACGGACCGCTTTTCCGGGCACACTCCTTTTCACTTCGATCTCTCGACCTTCGACATTTTCGGCACCCTCACGGCCGGCGCTCAACTCCATCTCGTTCCATCGGAAACGGCGCTGGTGCCCCCGAAGCTGGCTGAATTCATTCGAGCATCAGAGTTGACCCAGTGGTTTTCGGTTCCTTCCGTGTTGAACTATTTGGCTAAGTTCAACGCCGTTCGGCACAACGATTTTCCCTCTCTCCGGCGCGTGCTCTGGTGTGGTGAAGTTTTGCCTACGCCTGCCCTGATCTATTGGATGGAGCGCCTGCCGCGCGTCCGCTTTACGAATCTGTACGGTCCGACCGAGGCCACCATCGCCAGCAGCTACCACGACGTGACGGTCTGCCCGGAAGATCCGAAAGCGCCGATCCCTATCGGAAAGGGTTGCGACGGCGAGCGATTGCTCGTTCTCGATGACAAGCTTCAGCCCGTGGCTCCCCGCGAGATCGGAGATTTATACATTGCCGGTGCTGGTCTGAGTCCTGGCTACTGGCGCGATCCGGAGAAGACTGCAAGTGTCTTCTTGCGCGATCCTCGAAGTCCCGATTCTGGATCTCGCCTGTACCGCACGGGCGATCTCGCCTGGCAGGACGAGGCCGGAGTCGTCTACTTTGTGGGACGCGCTGACTCGCAGATCAAGGTTCGCGGCTATCGCATTGAGCTAGGCGAGATCGAGACCGCCCTCAATTCCGCGGGAAAATTGCAAGAGTGCGCAGTCGTCGCCATTCAGACCGAAAGTTTCGGAGGCTGGATGATCTGCTGCGCCTACGCGGGTCGCGGCGGAGCCGAAGTTACTCCCCACAGCCTGCGCGAACATCTGAAAAAACTGGTGCCCAGTTACATGTTCCCTGTTCGCTGGATGTCCTACGACGTTTTGCCCAAGAACTCCAACGGTAAGATCGATCGACCGCGCCTCAAAGAACGCTTCTTTCGCGCGGAATTGAAGCAGTCTGCAACAGAAACAACTCCGGCATCCTCAACGGAGACGCCGCTGCGGGGACCAACCTCGGCCAGTGACGGTACAGAGGCAATCGGCAAGTAAATCCATAGGGATCAACCACCTAACCATGATTCTCTATCTTTCAGTTTTTCTCGCATCTCTGGCGCTCTCGACGCTCCTGACTCCTTGGGTGCGAACGATCGCAATCGCGCGTGGATTGATCACTCCTCCCACGTCTAGACGGCATTTACACACCAAGGCCTTGCCTCGGCTCGGCGGTGTCGCCATATGCATCGCCTTCTTGATTACGCTCGCCGCGTTTGTCCCGATTTCGAGGCTCACGCACACCGATTTTCCGGTACGCACTCTTCTCGGGCTGCTACTCCCCGCATCCATCGTCTTTTTGTTGGGTGTTTACGATGATATAAGGCCGCTAGAACCAAAAAGTAAGATCGCCGTTCAGGCGTTCGCGGCGATTCTTCTCTATTTTGCGGGATTCGGAATTCATTACTCCGATTCTATTCTCGGCGGACATTTCGTCGCCAAGGTCATTGGCTTGGCGCTCACCATATTTTGGGTTCTATTGATTACCAATGCTTTCAACCTGATCGACGGGCTGGACGGCCTGGCAGCAGGTTCGGCGCTGGTTTCGGCGATCGTCCTCTTTGCGATTTCGCTGCTCGGGCATAACGACGTCGTGGCAATCTTGGTCATCGCGCTTGCCGGTGCGATCCTAGGCTTCCTCCCGTCCAACTTCTATCCGGCAAGCATTTTCATGGGAGACTCGGGCAGTCTGTTCATCGGTTTTCTACTGAGCGCGGTCGCCCTGATCGGACCTCAAGCGACACCCAGTATGGCGGGGGTCGCCATTCCTGTCTTGATCTTTGGCCTGCCTATTCTCGACGTGACGCTCGCCGTCGCGCGTCGATTCCTACGGGGCCAATCGCTGTTCCGCGGCGATGCGGATCACATTCATCACAAGCTCTTGAAGCGCGGACTCTCGCAGCGCCGGGCTGTCCTGGTGCTCTATGGGGTCACCGTGGCATTTGGCGCGGTCAGCCTTGTCGTGGTGCAGGACGCGAAATGGCTCATACCGGTCTTTGTTGCCGTCGTCATAGGAGTGCTCCTCGGAGTGCGCCAGCTTCACTACGTGGAGTTTTCAAGATTGCCGGAAGCTTGGCAGGGCATCTCGCAACGTCACGAAATCTCAGCAGACGAGGCCCGCATTCTCCGCGCTACGGAATCGCTGAGGTCCTGTGGGGACTTTCGCGCCATCTGCAGGATTTTGCGAGAAACGCTGCAGCCCCTCGGGTTTGACGGTATTCGCCTGAAGAATCTGGGCAACGGCCACCTTCCCGCGTCGTCGGTTCATCCCTTGGAATATGATTCGGAGGGGGGGCTGCTGTTCACGTGGTCGGAATGGAAGACCGATGATCCGCAACCCGGTCAGTGGCGCTCGGAGTTGATTATCAGTTCCCACGCTACCTTGGAGCACGTGTCCCTGTTCCGCATGGCTGCCGCCGATGAAGACTTGCAGATGGAGTTGGACATACTTTCCGAGGACTTCCGGACCGCGCTCTCAAAGGCCATTGGACGTGTAATGAATAGGGTTAAATCCTCGCGCCGGGCGCCGAAAAACACTCCGAAAGCTCGCGCGGTAGCAGCAGGCACCCCGACAGAATCAGCCACTGGCCGCTAGCAATAGGTTGTGTCTCCCGCTCGGAGTTCGGAACCCACAGAACGCTCTCGCCCTCTCCCGCTACTCAGGCGCTATAACCCCCACCCACCCCCCCGACATTTCGTAAGAGTTTCAAAGCAAAAGGCTTACACCTGGAGCAGTGTGTAAGTGTGTGAAAACAAAGGGTTGCGAATCCCCTCGGAATTGCGGAGGAATTCGCCTTTGATTCACTTTTGATAGGCACACCCCCCGTTGTCGATCAAAGAGTGTGTATGTTATTGATTATGCAGCACCTTGCAGGATTTCCGTGGCGCCAAAGAGTGCGTAACACGTTGTAATACAAAGACTTAGATAAGGTTGAGTCCTGTTTTGAAAAAAAAGAGCGCCAGAGAGCCCGGCGCTGCTGAACGGAATTTCACTGGCTAAAATGCTACCAAAGAAGAGCGCAAAAGTCAAGGAATCTGTTGTTATACGCCGGCGCCGGCCGGCGCAATGCTTCCGTGCCCAGACTCACGCTGTTCCGATCGCTGCCAGGCGCTACCGAGCGCCAGACTGCATAGCCCTCTCACCACCGAGAATTCGCTGGGATCGGCAACCGCGAGGTCAATCTTCCTGCCCGTCTTGCTCTCGATGTGCACGATCAGGTCGAGAAAATCGAAGGAATCCAATAGCCCCGATCCGAGAAGCTCGGTATCGGCCGAAATGCGCATATTTTCCGGCATCTGTTTGTTAGCCCGGATCCAGTTGGTGAGTAGCTCGAGAAATTGGTCGTGAGTCATCTGTTTTGTGTGTTCCCGTGTTTGAGTGATTTCGTGAATCTTACCGGTCAGCTCCAAAATCTCTGTCCGCTAGTTTCCAACGGCAGCGGCCTCCTCGCGAGCAGCTTCCTCCTGGCGCAAGCAGGAAAGCACCAACTCCACGCGATTGGAGACTCCCAGCTTGTCAAAAATCCGGAACAGGTAATTCTTCACGGTGTGCTCGGTCAGCCCCAGTTCCCGGGCGATCTCCCGATTGGAAAGACCTTCCACAGCCAATCGGACCACATCCGTTTCACGCTTGGTCATGCGGTTCTCGACCGTCGGATCCATTTTCAACTGCTTCGGGGCTCTGGTGAACTCGTCCAGAACATACCGCAATTCCGTGGCGTTCGCCCAAATCTGCCCACGAGACACGGCGTCCACCGATTTGCACAACTGCTCGAATGAGCTAGTCCGGCAAAAAACCCCATCCGCACCGAACCGGAATGCTTCGATTACCAGTTCTCGATCCGGAGAGCCCATGGCCACCAGGATCCGGGTGTCAGGATTGATCCTGCGAACCTCCGGCAGGATGCGAATGCCGGCCAACGGACCGTCCTCCAAGTTGTCGCTGATGACGGCAACCTGCGGCCGGTGTTCCTGAATTACGCTCAAGATTTCGGCCGTGCTGGAGGCGGAAGCGACTACGTTGAAGCGCTCCCGAACGGCGTAAAACGCCATGTTCAAGAGGTCACAATACATCTTGCTGGCCTCGGAAATAAGCACACTCGTGCGATCCGTACCGGACAAATTTTCGCTATACGGTGGCTGCTTCATCGTGTGTGTGACCTCGGTGAACCGATCTCTGAGGCCGGGGAGGAAACCCAAATTGTGGACTGCTCGTGCCGAAGCATTTGCGTGGATGAAGTGCGCTTAGCGCGGGCGGTAAGGATGAATTTTTTCGTGAGCTTGGGGAACTCAACTGCCGACGGGGCTTCTAGCCGAATCCGGGGCGAGGGAAGCCACGGCCTTAAGGTTACGCGCTCTTTCCCAAGTATCGCGCCTTGCACTAGCGGGACTCCGTAATACTCCATAGCGAGGATGAGCATGTTCGATGCCACATTGTGTCAATTTGGGACCCTTCGTAAGTATCTGCTAAATCAACGACTTAGAATTGACAGGGGTTCAGGGATCGTCTGGCCCAAGCTTTCTGTCTCCGAGTAAGGACACTCTGCTTCCTAAATTGTGCAAATTCCAAGACTGCGCCATCGACTTCACCTTGCAATATGGCGAGCTGGTAATTAGGTGCGAATGTCCTTTCGTGCGCGAGGGTGGGCGACCACGCTTGGACGCGTAAAGGCATTTTGGGACTCGAACGAGCTATCCAAGGGAATCCGGCTGCATGGAACGATACAGGGACGTAGGGAAGTCCGCAAAAAACGCCCGGAATACCGCAGAATAATGTATGCCGTTAGGCTTGGACCATCAACTGCAAGCACCGACGAGTCCGCATACATCTGTGGTGCCGCCTTTACATGGAGATGCTTGAGGGAGCGACCGGATAATGAAGAAAGTCTTGGGCATTAGTGGATTCGAAAACTCCATTCCGTTCAAGAAGGCGCATTGGCCCGGCCTGGAGGAAAGGGAGTACCGCATTTCGCAAGGACACGATTCCGCCGCCGTCTTGCTAGTGGATGGCGAGCTGGTCGCCGGCGCGGCCGAAGAACGTTTCAGCCGCAAGAAGCACACCGGAGACTTCCCCATTGGCGCTATTCAATACTGTTTGTCCGCGGCGGGGATCAAAGCGGACGAAATTGATGAGATCGCTCACGGCTTCGATTACACGCCGTACCGGGCGGCCTTCCTTCTGGACCCCATCACTGCCGAGCAGTACGATCAGGTCTTCTCGCGAGAAACACTGCTGGCGCAAGTAAACCGGCATCTTCCGGGGTTCCCTGCGGATCGCGTCTACCAGGTGAATCATCACCTGGCCCATGCGGCCAGCGCGTACTACACGTCGGGCTGGGATGAATGCCTGGTGGTGGTGATCGATGGCATGGGCGAAGCGCACAGCGCCACGGTCTATAAAGCCCACGATAACCAGCTTGAGAAGTTAGAGGAGATCACCGCCAAGGATTCCATCGGCATCCTGTACTCCGTCATCACGCTGCATCTGGGGTTCGATTTCAATTCGGATGAATACAAGATCATGGGATTGGCGCCCTATGGAGATCCATCGCGCTACCGGCGGTTCTTTGAAGAGGCCGTGGAGTTTCTCGACAACGGAACGATTAAGATTGCTGCCCTGCGAATGAACAACGAACGTAAGGATCGCGAAACGTACGGGGCCACCCGCCGTCACCTGGAACAGCACCTCATCCCGCACCGCGCGCCGGAAGCAGAAATCACGGATGACCATCGCGACGTGGCTGCGGCGCTGCAAGAGTGCTTGGACAAGGTTATGTTACACATCTGTGGGCACTTCGGGCGCACCACCGGCTTGCGGCGCCTGGCTATGGCGGGCGGCGTGGCATTGAATTGCACGGCAAACGGCAGGCTGCTGCAATCGGGGATTTTTGACGACATCTACGTTCAACCCGCGGCTGGAGATGATGGTGCAGCTCTGGGGGCGGCTTTGTGGAGGGCCTCGCGCAACGGAGCGATCCGAAATGTCAGGTTTCCGGTGCCCTTTCTCGGCCCGGCGGCCTCGCAAAGCGATATCGACAAAGCCATCGAGCAGACGAAGGAGCGCATCGAAACGGTTCGCTTCTCAAGTCTTCGCGACGCCTGCGCGGAAGCCGCAAAATTGATTCGAGACGGGCGCGTGCTTGGCTGGTATCGCGGCCGCATGGAATTCGGCCCTCGCGCGCTGGGACATCGCAGCATCCTGGCCGATCCCGGGCATAAGGAAATGCGCGACCGCATCAACGCCATGGTGAAAATGCGCGAGGCGTTCCGGCCTTTCGCACCCGCTGTTTCCCTGGAGCAAGTGCAGGATTGGTTTGAAGTGCCGCGCGGATTCGAGTTGCCCTACATGATCATGACGGCGGACGTAAGGCAGCAGCACCGCGCTGCGCTTCCCGCGATAACCCATGTGAACGGCTCGGCGCGCGTCCAAACCGTGTCGGCAAAAGACAACGGCGAATTCCACACATTGCTCGAAGAGGTAGGGAAGCTGACCGGGCGGGAAATGGTTTTGAATACGAGCTTTAACGTCAAAGGCCAGCCGATCGTGAACACACCGCGCGAAGCCTTGGATACGTTTCTGGGTACCGGAATCGAGTACTTGTTCCTGGAGAACACGCTGGTGCGCCGCGCGGGCCAAAAGTAGGGGGAGACGCTTGGGTTGCGTACCCCCAGGTGGCATCACAAGACAGGCGGTGGTTCTGGCGTTCTTTGGTGCATGATCGAACGCGCGGGAGATTCAGTGGGACCCGCGGCAATCTGGATTTGGCGGAAGCGTGTGGGAGTCGAACCCACCATTCGATCCGCTAAGGACCGAATCGCCGGCTTTGAAGGCCGGGAAGATCACCGGACCCCTTTCGCCTCCGCAGCAAGTATAGGGGTCAGGCGTGTGGCGATTCAATCGCGGCCATTTGCGTACGAATCAGCGCTGCCACCAGATCGTACAGCGCCGGGCTGGTGCAGACTTCGTAGTACGGATGCGTGGACGCGACACCGACTTTGCCGTCCGGAAGGAGTTGCCGCGCGAGACCTTTGCGGAGAACCAGCAATTCGACAGACTCGCCCATCGGCACTTCGCCATAGTAAAGGGTGACGTTTTCTTTTCCCCACGGCATGTCCAGCTTCGTTTCCACGGAATCCAGCGAAATCTCTTCCGATAGTTTCTGAAAGCCCTCTTCGTTCAATTCAATCCCGTTCCTATTGAAGCGGACGAGAAACTCATCCAATTCCTCCTCCGAAGCGCCTTCCATGGCGTTCAGGAATTGAAATAGCGAGAAGTGCGTCTTCTGCCCGGTCATTAAACGTTTGGCGATCTTGGCGCATCCGGAAAGACGATCCGACAGATTCAAAGCCTTGGAAATCATGATGCGGGATTCGCCGTCGGTCCAATACGTCGGCGCCGATCCTTGAAAAGCGACCCCAATCCCGATTTCCAGCGCGGGCAAATCCGTCGCCACCGCGCCATCATTGTAGGAATTGCACACGGCCAGAATCTGCCGCGAAAGGGTGCAGGCTTTTGCGACCGCCCGAGCGTACGCGCGATTCGACTCTGTTTCAAAAATCGCCAGAACGATCGCGTCGCCTTCGATGAACACTTTCTTTGCCGCGTAGCGGTCCAGGAGCTTCTTCACCGGTTCATGCAGGTTCAGGCTGAAGTGCGAAGCCGGGCTCAGGCCGCGTGCCAGGAGATCTTGCGTCATCTTGGTCGACCCCCGCACGTCGGCCTTGATAATGACGTGCGAAACCACCTGATCCTGGTGGTGCTTCACCTCATCCTGCAAGACGCATTCGTACAAACGATTGTTGATGCGAGAAAGTTCACGCGCCTGCTCCGTCGTAACCAGATGAATGCGCTCCATGCAGGTGGTCAGGTGCTCGGCATCTCGCAGGTCGCGCCGCAGGCGCAGAAAGTCCGTGGCAAACCGCAGCACGAAGCCCTGCATTTCCTCTCGCGAGTATCGGCGAATCTTGCGAGACAGGTCCTCGATGGGTTTCAATGACAATTGCCGCGCCGGCACTTGCTTCAGTACGGTCTCTACGCGCTTAAGCTCCTCCTTGGACACCAGCGCCTTGCGAAGCTGTTGCAGGTGGACGGGCGGACTATATTCCGACGCGATCGGACGAATCTCGTAGCTCGCCAAGACGTGGTAAAGAATCTCGTGCTGTTCCAATCTTTCCAACAGCTCGGACAGCATTTTCGCGCAGAGCGGCTTGTCCTTTTCCGGCGCTGACGTTTGGTCGAATAGCCGCTTGGCGTTTTCGGGCTCGTTCAAGTAGTCGCCCAGGCGGCCCTTGTAGTCCTTGGTGAAGAAATCTAGCTTTTGTTTCGCCGCGTCGATCTCTGGCCCCAGCTCTTCTAGCTTCACTTCCTGGTGTTTCAGCCGCGCCTCGATATCGTTCAGCGAAGCCTTCAGATTCGACGGATCCGTCGAACTGAGGAACTTGTTCAAGAAATTGTCGCCACGCTCCAGCCGTTTCCGGGTGCTCTCACGTTGCGCTTCGAGGTTGGCGATCTCGCTTCGCATCGCCTGGCTCTGATCCAACAGCGCCGCGTGCGCTTGATTGGCTTCGGTGTACGCGGGATCCTGGCTGATCGCCAGGCCGGCTTCTCGCAAAAGATCCTGAAACAACTCGTCCATGGCTTCGAACCGGTCGGGATCGCGAGCGTAATTTCCCAGCAGCACGTAGTGCTCCAGGAAGAAAATGTCGTCTTTGCCGCCCTCCAGAAAGATCAGACGGTTTTTCAGCAATTCATAGAAAAGCGCAAAGTCCTCGCCGAAAAGCGCGCGGCGCGTCTTGGCGATCACATTTTCTTCGACGTCTACAACGATCTGCGCGACTTGCTGGCCAACGGCGCGGACCACTCCCCGCCGCGCCGATTGCAATTCCGACAGCCGCGCTTGGATGACGTGCGCCTGCTGGCCGCGTTCAAATTGCTCGCCTCGCTGGCGAATCCACTCCTTGCCTTCCAAAATCAGGTTTGCGAATTGGTTGCCGATTTCGATGGTCAGGAATTTCAGCAGCGCGAGGCGAAAGACCAGGTCGATCTCGATATTTTTCTGATATTTAGCTTGCGTGAGGGAGCTTTGCAGGAAATCCGTGAGTAGCTTGCGAAAGGCGGCGTTGTCTGGGCCCTTAACGGCTCGCAGCTCGATCCCCGCAAAATAGGTCGCCTTGGTGCTGTGGCGTATCAGGCCAAATAGATAATCGCGCGTCGCCTGGACAAACTTCGGACTCAGGAACACATCGTGGTGGATGTTATCCACACCGATGGCCAGCGATCCCATGGGAATCGTGGTGTTGTAGCTCTTGAGTTCGGTCCGGGCCGCTTCCGTCGCACTAGGCAAAAGGGTCAGCTGGTCCATGCATTCCGCCAGAAGGGGCTTTCTTCAAGCTAACAGCCGCGGCGGGTGCGAGCAAGGTTTAGCGGCGCTGGCGTTGCCAGAGAGTAAGCCGACACGAAATAACGCGAGGTTCTAGAGGACCGAGATTCGGCGCGTATCGCCCCCGGCGTGTTCGAGCCGCAAACGAACCTGCGGCCAGGGTGATGGCAACGGGAATCTTTCCGACCATTCCAGGATCACCACCGCAGGTTGAGCGAAAACATCTTCCAAGCCCAGGGTTTCGAAGTCATGGAAGCTCTCGATGCGATAAAGATCGCCGTGATAGACCTTGTCCACATTTCCGTACACGTGGACCAGCGTAAAAGTCGGGCTCGTGACATCATCTTCGCTAGCGGCTCCGAGCCCGGCAACAATGCCTTTCGTCAGGGTGGTCTTTCCGCTGCCAAGCTCGCCGGTGAGCAGCACGAGTACCGGCGGCTTCAGCCGTTCGGCGAATTCCCTGCCCCAGCGCGTGGTTTCTTCCGCCGAATGAGTGATGATTTCCTCACCCACGCCGCCGCAACTCCAAGAGAAGTCTCCGTCGTGCCTTGGGTATGGCGCTCGCGACGTCTCCGGCCAAGAGCCCCGACAAATCCATTCCCTCCGCGGCAAGTTCCGCAGCCACCCCGTGTAAGTACACGCCGAGCGCAAGAACCTTCACCCAATTGTCCGTCTTGAATTGCGCCGTCAAAGCCGCAAGCAACCCCGTCAGCACGTCGCCGGAGCCGCCTTTCGCAAGCCCCGCACTCCCAGTCGTGTTGACGAACACCTGTCCATCCGGCGCGGCCACGACCGTATGCGACCCCTTCAGCACAACGAAAGCGTTCCACCGCTGCGCGGCCTCCTGCGCGGCCTTAACGCGATCTTCTTGCACCGCTTTTGTCGAAGTGTCCAGCAGGTGCGCCATTTCGCCCGGATGCGGAGTGATGGCGAGAAATTTCGTTTCTCGATCCCGCAGAGCGGCTCCAGCAAAGGCATTCAAACCGTCAGCATCCAGAATGATCGGAAGCTCGCTGTGCTGCACGATCGTACGGACAAAGTCTTGTGTCTCCGGGTGCTGCCCAAGGCCCGGACCCACGGCCAGTACGGTCTTCCCTTCTTCAATCCGCACAAACCGATCGTCTTCCAAATTCCGCCGCGACACGGTCCCCTCATCCGTCGCCGCCAGCGGCTCGGTCATATATTCCGCCTGAGCGCTCGCGACCATCGGCAGCACCACCTCGGGCGTGGCCAACGTCACCAGCCCCGCCCCGCCACACAGCGCCGCGCGACCCGCCAGCACCGCCGCTCCGCTCTTGCCAAGCGAGCCCGCCACCACCAAAACATGCCCAAACGTCCCTTTGTGCCCATCCACGGGACGCACCAGCGGAAGCCCCGCAAACTCCTCGGGTTCCATCCAGCGCACTGTCCCCTTGCCGGTCTCTTCCACGAGTTCCGCTGGCGAGCCGATATTCACCACCTTCAGAGAACCAGCAGCCGCGGAATCCCGAGAGATCAACTGCCCGATCTTCGGCGCCGTAAACGTAACCGTCCTGTGCGCCCACAGAACCGGTCCTTCCGCTGCTTGGCCATCGGAAGGCAACCCAGAGGGAGTGTCCACCGCAAGAATCAAAGCCAACCGTGGCGAGGTAGCGTTGCGCGAAAATCGATTGATGTCCTCGATAGCTCGCGCAATCAAGCCCGATGCCGCTCCGCGTAATCCCGTCCCCAACAGCGCGTCGACAATCACTTGCGCGCTGGAAACTACCGGCCAGGCCTTTTCCCATGCTGCATCGTTTTCGATGGCGAAGACCTTGCAGCCCGCTTCCAGCCAACGTGTGAGATTTTTGCCCGCGTCGCCGCCTAGTGTCGACGCGTCTCCAAAAAAATAAACCCGAGGATCGACACCAACATTTCGCAAATGCCTCGCCGCAACCAGCCCATCGCCGCCGTTGTTCCCTTTGCCGCAGAGCACGATGACGCGGCGCGGCAGCGCCGGCGCAAACTCCTCCAGAACGCCTTCCGCCACATGCTTGCCGGCGGCTTCCATTAATTCCAGGCTGGGTATGCCGAGGCGCTCGGTCGTCAGGCGATCGATTTCGCGCATCTCCGCAGCAGTCAGAGCTTTCATGGCAGGTTCACAACCCGATCAGAGCATCCAGCCGCCGCTCACATTCACGACTTGGCCGGTCACATACTCCGCCTCTTCCGAGGCAAAGAAGGCCACGCTAGCAGCGACATCCTCGACCGTGGGCGGGCGGCCGATAGGAAACCGCGCATCGCGGATACGGCGTGCTTCATCGAGGGTCAGCTCGTTTTCGTCGATACTCGAGGGATTCACCACGTTGACGGTGATCCCGTTCTTGGCCTCTTCCAGCGCCAGCGACCTCGACAGCGCCACCACCGCCGCCTTCGCCGCGGCATAGGCGGAAATCTTCGCTTGCCCGAAAGCCCTCTCCGCGCCCACCGCTCCAAGATTGATGATGCGTCCCCATCGGCCACGGCGCATGTGCGGCAGCGCGGCCCGGCTAACGTACAAAACCGTCATGAGATTCGACGCAAACACGCTTTGCCAGTCTTCCAGCGGAGACTCGCCCAGCGTGCCCCACTTGAAGTCGCCCACATTGTTCACCACCACGTCGAGCCGCCCGAAACGGTCCGCAACCGTGCGCACTAACTGCTCCGCGCGCGCCGGGTCGCTGATGTCCGTCTCCACGGCCACACAATCCGCCCCGCTGGTCTGCAGTTGACGCAGCGTCTGTTGCGCCGCCGTCTTATTCGAGCGATACGCGATGGCCACGCGCGCTCCATCCTGCGCCATGCGCACGGCAATACCCTTGCCGATGCCGCGGCTCCCGCCGGTAATCAATGCCACACGGTTTCGCAGGGACATTCGTCTCCTCGGATAGTTCCTCGGGAAAGCAAGCCAGTATAGCCTAGCCCGCGAGCCCCGTCAGGGCACGGCTTCAGCCGTGCCGAAAAAAGCCCCCTATTCAGGGGTTTCAACCCCTGAGGTTCGGCAGGACGGAAGGTGTAACCATTACGAGATTTCCAACCCCGCTAACGCAACCGCGCCACGATCACGGTCATGTCATCGGCTTGCTCCGGCGTTCCCGCCCATTCTTCTGCCGCGGTCATCAGCGATTCCGCCACCGCACGCGGCGCGGCGCCTTGCACGTGAACCGCTGCCTGCTGCAATCGCCGTATCCCAAACTCTTCCCCGTACACATTTTCCGGCTCCACCAAACCGTCGCTATAGCCTACGAACAGCGCATCCGGCGGCACGATGACCGACCCTTCTTCGTAGCGGTAGTCCTCAATCACCCCAAGAACCATCCCGCCCACGTCGAGATGCAACGCCGAATCCTTCGAGATAAGAAAAGACGGCAAATGACCCGCGTTCGTGTACCTCAACTTTCGCGTGGCGCTGTCGTATACCGCGATAAAGAACGTCGCAAACCGGTCATCCGCCGTATTCCGGACCAGGTGCTTGTTCAGCCGCGCCACCAGTTCCGCCGTGCTCATCGTTTCGCTGCCCGGCACCAGCACCTGGCTGCGCAGCGCCGCCTGCAAACTGGCCATCAGCAGCGCCGCCGAAATTCCCTTCCCGGAGATATCCGCGATGGCGATCGCCAGGTGCGTTGGGCTAAGTTGGATAAAGTCGTAATAATCGCCGCTGACGGAGCGCGCTGCCTTGCAAATCGCATCCATCTCCACACCCGGCACCGACGGAAGTCTCCTGGGAAAGAGTTGGTCCTGCACTTCCCGCGCGATGGAAATTTCATTTTCCAGGCGTTGGCGTTTCCTCTGCTCTTCGATCAAGCCGCCGATCGAACCCGTCATCAGATTGAACGATTCTCCCAGTATGCCCAGCTGGTCCCGCCGTTCGATGCGCACCCGGTGCGTCAAGTCGCCGCTCTGCACGTACTGCGTCGCCTGGTACAGATCGCCGACCGCCTTGGTGATTTGTCGCGTGAGCACAATCCCCGTAACCAAGGCCGCCGCTTCGATCAGGAAGAAAGCGATGAGGATGAGAATGAAGACGATCAGGTACGTATCGCGCAGTTCCCCCAACGAAGCGAAAATACGGGTATTCAGCCGCGAAGGCCGCGCGTTAAAAACAACCAGGACGGGTCGCACCGGATCCACAGCACCATCCTGCCCCACGTACACCGAATTCAATCTCGACACCACATCCACCGACACCACCTGGTCCAACAGGATCGGCGGCTGCAACGTTCGGTTCAGCGCCAGAATTTTCGTGGTCGTTTCGTATTGTGTCCCGCCCGTCGAGTACAACACCCCCTTAGGGCGCCCGCCCATGAACCGTTGCGTCAAGTTCAGTTGAATCGCGCCGAGGTCCGGCGCAATCGTCGCCAGAAATTCCGGCTTGATCGGGACGTGCAGCTTGACGATCCTTACTCCCTTCGGTTCCTGAATGGCTCGCAGGCTCACAATCGACAGCGTCTCGGACAGCGTCTCGTCTTGCTGCAACAAACCCGCAAAGGACTTCTTGGAAGGATCGGCAATTTTTTGCAGCAGGCTGGCGTCGCTGGTGAACTCGATCTCCAGTCCCAACAACTCTCGATCGTGAACGGCGTGAGACTGTGCCGCCAGGATGCGTTCCGACTCCCTTTCCGTAACTCCTGGCGGCAGCGTCGCCTGCGCCGCCGCAATATGCTCGGCAATGTCCGCCATCATGTCTACCCGCCGGTTTATGTCTTCCAGCAGCAGGTACGCGCCCAACTGCGAATAAAGAATTTGCCCGAAACGCTGCGCTAAACTCAGCAGCAGCAGGATAGGGACGACGGCAATGAACAGGTACGCGACAATCAGCCGGTTTCGCAGGCTCCAGAGCAACCGGCTGCGCCACCAGCCTATCAGCCGAAAGCACAAATAGATCGCCGAGAGAATCGCCAGATACTGCACGAAACTCGATATTCGGCCCTCGGCCTCCACAACGTACGCGACGCCCCCGGCCAGCACCAGCAACAATCCAACCAGGTCAGGGCGCGAAAGCCGCCGCCAGAATTCCAGCAAATTGGCACGCAAAGGAGTCATTAGTCCCAAGACAGAAGCACTACTCTACCTGAAGATTGTAGAGTGCGGCGCCTCAGCGCTGCCTTTTACCAACCGGACTTGTCTCCCACGACCCTTGTCCCTAGGCCGAACCCGTTCCCGTGCTTTCGCAATTTTTCGCTTCGCCATAAGTAACGCTCGTGGTATACTACCTTCAAGTAAGAGTGTCCGCAGGCGAGAGCAGCACTTCCGTAACAACTAACTGAACAAAGCCAGGGCAAGAAACGAGCCTAAAAGGGGTCTGTCTCTTACAAGGGTCCCACGCACCCAGGAGCCACTTCCCCACGTTACCATATCGCCACTATCCTCGCCCTGTAAGCCCCTTTAGAATGAACACTTGCAAAAGTGTATCAAAACAAAAGACTTTAACTCCCTTTAGAATGAACACTTATGAAAAACAGGGGGAGGGGGCCAGCCCCGGTAGGGGCGCAGCATGCTGCCTTCAGCTTGGCGACCAACCACAATTTTCGAGAGATGTCTCCTGCTACTTGCAGGCGCCACCATACCGCCTGTAAGAACGGCAGGCTTACTTCGTTAAGGCGTTGCGAACTTTGCTGTGGTACTGGCTGTAGCTGAAGTAAACCACCAGTCCGATGACCAGCCAGATGATCAGCCGGGCCCAGTTGACCCAGCCCAGCTTGTACATCATGTAGCCGTTAAACAATATCCCGAGAACCGGAACGACCGGCACCCACGGCGTTCTAAATGGCCGCGCCTGTTCGGGATTTGTGTTGCGCAGCACCATCACCGCGATGCACACGATCACGAACGCCAAAAGCGTCCCGATATTTACCATCCGCCCGATGTCGTCGATCGGTGTCACGCTTCCCACAATGGCCGCCAGCAGACCAACGGCCATGGTGTTCTTGTAAGGAGTGCGGAACTTGGGATGCACGGCCGCGAAGAACTTCTTCGGGAGCAGCCCGTCGTTCGCCATGGCATAGAGAACGCGCGTTTGCCCCAGCAGCATGACCAGCATCACGCTCGTTAGCCCTGCAAGCGCGCCCAAAGTGATGATGTGCGAAGCCGTTGTCAAACCGCGGTCCATGAACGCGCGCGCGATC
>JBGOVR010000044.1:0-30764 GCA_041478205.1 Candidatus Acidiferrum sp. | reverse complement strand
GTCCGGTTGCTGGCCGTGGCCAGACTCTTTGGATGCCGTCGCCGCCGATCCCCAAAATCATATTGTCCTGTACGAAGACAGCAACATCCGCGTTCTCGACGTGCACACCCCGCCCCACACCACCAACAGCAAACACGACCATCAATGGCTCTCCATTTTTCTTCAGGACGAAGCGCAACCTCTGGGTCGGGACCACGGCACGGACGGCACGCCTGCGCAACCCGGCGGCGAAGTTCCCGCCGGCGCTCCCTTCCCGGCTCTGACCGTCGCAGGCACCCAGGCCCCGCACGCGTTTGAGAACCTGGACATCTTTACAAAGCACTTTTACCGCGTGGAGTTCAAGAAACTCCCTTTTGAATGTCCTGGCAAGAATGGCGCCATGATTTTCCGCAAGGAAGGTGTGCAGACTGTACCCACAGCTAACGTCGCCTCTTGGAGCTGGCCCCCCTCGATGGATGCGGTCATCACCTCGCAGGAGACCGACAAAGTGCTGTTCGAAACCTACGACATGCGCTTCGTCGAGGTGACCATCCTGTCGAATCAGAAACAAGCCCTGGGCGAGACCCTCTGGCCTTCGGCATTGCTCTTTTTCGAGCCCCAACCCAAAGGCGTGGAAACCGCCCATGACGGCAAGGCAACCCAAGTGGAGCGAAAGTTTGAATCCACCAAGTTCCCCATGGCCCTCCGCACGGGCCCCCAGCCGCCCCATTCGTTCGAGAACAAGGACACTTTTCCCGCACACTTCTACCGAGTCGAATTCAAAAAGGTGAATTACAAAGGATGATCCGCCGGCATCTCACTCCAGCGACAAGGGTGAGCATTCCCACCTCTGCCAAATTCGCGGCCGGTCTCTCTAGCCGGTTGAAGCACTCGCGGCAACCCCTCCTTTCCGCCTTTTGCGCGGGAAGGAGGGGCTTTGTTACATCGAGACTCCAGCCGGGTGTCCACGTGCCAGCCTTGCACGTTGTTGCTATTCTTGGATCACGCGTTCGGGATCATGGCCCAGAACCACCGGATCAAGATTCCGTAGTACACCGCGACGATCCCAAAACTCACCAGGAACGTGCTCCACGCTTTCCCAAGTCCCGAATACTCCTTCATCCAGTGTCTGCCGCAGAGAGCGATCATCAGCACCGCAAGCAGCGCCGTCGTCATCGCGGTAAATCCCACTAAATTCGCATTCAAGCTGGCGCCTCTCAGCAAGAAGATCTGTTGCGCCGCACTGCCCAATATTCCGGACAGATAGGCCATCCCCAGCCACGCGACCGAGGCCAACATTCCGATCATGTACGCCCAGCGATCCTCCATGTAGAACAACATCACCAAAATCGCGATGTACACGATGGATTGATACAGGTGAATCAGAAAGAAGTTGGGCTCCAGGTGGGTAAGCAGAAGGAAACACACAATTTGCGCACCCGCCAGAGTTGCGATATCTCGATACGGCTTCATAGAACCTCCATTCCCTGCCCCGTGAGTCCCGTCAGGCGTGAATGTACGGCCCCTCGCAAGCTCCCGTATGTGAGCTTCGTCACCTTCCTAGGTGACCCCTGCCACCAAGCGCCGCCTCAGCTCTTACACTCTTCCGCTCTGGGACGCTTTCACTTGTAGGTGGCGACCACTTCGCCGTTCTCGATCTTCAACCCGGACATCTCTACCGGAAGCTTTAGCTTTTCGCGGTTCTCAGGGGAGTCCATCAGGCGGCGTACGGCGGTCTCCAGCGTCGATTGCGGGATTGGCAGCGAGCCGAGTTGGCCGCCGACGGGCTCAAACCGCAAATACCCGTCCTGCGCGCCCAGCCTCCCTTCCAGTTGCAGGGACAAGTCTTTTCCGTGGAAATCGAAGACCACGTAGGCGCGCACCCGGTCCTCAATCAACTCGACCTTTACATCTTTCACCGCGGAGCGCACTTGCTCCACCTGCTCCGCGGTCGTTCCCGTGGGCGTTGGCACCCCGGCGATGGTGCCGCTTGGGGTTCCGCTTGGGGTGGCGTTTGGCGTGGCACTCCGAGTTGCGTTGGCCGCCGCATTGGAAGCAATGTCCAAATGCGAGGCGAGATACGAATTCAGCTCCGTCTGGTCCATGGTCATCGTGGCGGGCTGGCCGTTGCTCACGGCTTGCGCGACTTCGTCGAATTTCTGCTCCACGCGCGCCGCAGCTTGCGGGTTTGTCTCCACCACCGGCGGCGGCGCTGCATGAAACACGAGGATCAACACGAACAACGCGCCCGCGTACGAGGTCCATCGCACAATGCGGAAGATCAGCCGCCACGGAATTGCCTTCGCCGCGTCGGCGGTGCTCGTCCGCTCCCAACCAGGAGGAGGAGTAGTTCCTGCCATGCCTAACTCCTTTTCCGCCCTCGCCGTTTCACTCACCATCGCTGCCCTGGGCGAAACCTTGCCGCACACACGATACTTACCCCTTGGTGATGATCTCTGCAATAGAACCACGGGCCAGGCGCGGCGTATTCAGCACCCACCGGCTGAAAGAGAGCTGCCGCTGAACTCACACCGTCTAGACAGCCTGCGGAGAAGTCGTGTGGCACAGCCAATCATGGCTGTGCGCCGTTGTAAGTGCGATAGAGTCAACGAAGGCAGGAGCGCCGTAGGACGCAAACGCGATCCGAATTGACTTCTTCCCCGAGCTGCAAAGCAGGCGCTGCCAGAGACCAGACAATTTGTCTGCTCCCCACGAGCTGCGCTGCTGATAGGCGGCCATCGCGGTGTGCGATACTTGGGCGATGACTCTCGAGCAACGAAATTCTGGAGCAGCGCTCGCGGCACCACTGCCGGAGGCTCGCAATTCCCATGGGTTTTGGCCTTACCTCGCGCTTGGGGCTGGCGTTCTGTGTATCGCGTGGTCGGCCATCTTCGTGCGCTGGACGGACATGCCGGGTCCCGCCTCGGGCTTCTACCGCATGCTCATCCCCGCCGTGGTGCTGCTGCCCACGTGGTTTTTCGATCGCCGTACTCCAAGCGTCAGCCTCAAGACTCTCGCCATCATTGCGGCCGGAGGACTGTTCTTCGCGCTGGACTTGGCGTTGTACAACACTGCGATTCTTCGCACCTCCGTTGCCAACGCCACGCTGTTCGGCAACAACATGCCGATCGTCGTCGGTCTGCTCAGTTGGTTCCTCTTCGGGCGGCGGCCCCCTCTCGCCTTTTGGCTGGGCCTCCTCTGTGCGCTCGCCGGTGCCCTGGTCATCGTTTGGGCCGATATGTCTCGCCACGTAAGTTTTGGCTCCGGCGATGCCATGGCACTGGGCGCGGCCGCCTGTTTCGCCGTGTACCTGATGGCCACGGAACGCGTCCGCACGACGACGAGTACGCTGGTCTTCCTGCGTCTCGCGATCCTCTCGAGCACCATCTTCCTGTTCGCGATCAACCGTGCCCTTGGCATCTCGCTGGCGATTCCGCCGGGGCGTTCCTGGGCCGCGCTTCTCGGGCTCGGACTCATCTCGCAACTCGGCGGCTACTTCGCGCTCACCTATGCCCTCGGCCATCTTCCCGCGACGATGACTTCCATCACCCTTCTGGCGCAGGTGCCCTTAACCGCTCTTATGGGAGCGTGGCTTCTGGCCGAGCCGCTCGCCGGGGCCCAGATTCTTGGCGGCGCGCTGGTTCTCGCGGGTATCGGCCTCGCAAATCGCCGCCGCGCCCCTGCGGAAGAGGCCAACGCCACTCTATGCGAAGCGGGAGAACGCGAAATGGAAACGCCGTGATACTCTATGCCGTCTACAACTATAGCGTACCGCGACATATTGGCGGACGCTCGCGGGCTAGAGGAGGCGTCATGAGAAAGGTGTTTCTGGTTCTCGTGGTTGGTCTGGTGGCGGTGACGATAGGCTCGCGACTGAAGCATGGTCCGGCGGTGGCCGCGTCCGCCTCGGATGGGCCGCAATTCACCGCGGACGGCAAACTGGTTCGCCCGGTGGACTACCGCCGCTGGGTTTACGTTTCCTCCGGCTTCGGCATGAGCTACAGCCCGGCGGCAGCGGCCTCCCAGAACCCGACTTTTACCAATGGCTTCGTGAATCCCTCGTCCTACGAATATTTCTTGGCCAATGGCAAGTGGCCGGACAAAACGATTTTCGTGCTGGAGGAATACAGCTCGACCTCGCACGGATCGATCAACCAACATGGTTCCTATCAAGAGCACCTGGAGGGGCTTGCCGTCGAGGTGAAAGACGAGAAGCGCTTTCCCGACACATGGGCGTATTTCGGCTTCAGCGCTGATGGAAAGAACGCCGGCGCGATAGCGCCTGGGAAGAACGATTGCTGGCAGTGCCACGAACAGAACGCCGCCGTCGAACATTCGTTCGTGCAGTTCTATCCGGAACTCCTGAAGGTGGCCCGCGCGAAAGGCACGATCAAGCCGACCGTGCATCTGGGAGAAAAATAGTTCGCAGGGTATGCCAATAGAATTGAGCGGACAAACAGCACTGGTTACTGGCGCGGGAAGCGCGGAAGGGATGGGCTTCGCGATCGCTCGGAGGCTGCATGCCGCGGGCGCGCGCGTGGCGATCACTTCAACCACGGAGCGCATCCACGCGCGAGCGAAGGAGCTCGACCCGAGCGGGAATCGGGTGCTGGCGTTTGTCGCGGATCTTACCGATGAAACTGCAGTTCGGCGACTGGTCGAGTCTGTGCTCGAGCGCTCCGGAAGAATCGACATCCTGGTCAACAATGCCGGCATGGCGCAAACCGGGCGGCCCATCGAAAGCGCCACGCTGCAGAACTCCAGCTACGCGGACTGGCAACGCCAGCTCGAAATCACGCTGCACACCGCTTTCCTGATGACGCGGGCCGTGTTGCCCGGCATGTCCGCGCGGAAATACGGACGCATCGTGAATGTCTCCTCCGTGACCGGGCCGCTGGTAAGCAATCGCGGTTCGGCGGCCTACGGAGCCGCGAAAGCGGCTCTGGATGGAATGATGCGCGCGGTAGCGCTGGAAACGGCGCGCGATGGAATTACCATCAACGCTGTGGCTCCCGGGTGGATCGACACGGCATCCTCCACGGACGCCGAACGCATCGCCGCGCTGCACACGCCGGTGGGCCGCGCGGGCACCCCGGACGAAATCTCCGCAACCGTGCTTTTCTTGGCGTCGCCTGATGCTTCCTACATCACCGGGCAATCTCTGGTCGTCGATGGCGGCAATATTCTTCAAGAAAATAAGGGGCCTTGATCGTTGCGCCACTGCTAGCCGGAATCGGTCGCCCTGATTCCGGCTAGGAGTCGAAGTGGAGGAAAAGATTGTTGAGAGATTCGGCGAGGGTTGGGTGGGCAAAGGTGGCTTCGCGCAAAAAGGTATAGGGGAGTTTGCCCATCATGGCTAGTTGCAGCATGGACATGACTTCGCCGCCTTCGATGCCGAGAATGGCGGCGCCGAGGATTTGATTTGTGCCGGCATCGATGATGGCTTTCATGAAACCGCGGGTTTCGTCCACTTCGAGGGCGCGGGCCACGTAGCTCATCGGCATCTTCGCGACGCGGATTTTTCTGTTTTGCGCGCGGGCTTCGGCTTCCGTGAGGCCGACGCGGCCAAGCTGCGGATCGAGGTAGACCGTGTACGGAACAAAGCGGCCTTCCGTAGTGGTGCTTCCCTTTTCGATCAGATTTGTGCGGAGGATGCGGAAATCGTCGTAGGAGATGTGCGTGAACGCGGGGCCGCCCTTGATGTCGCCCAAAGCATAGATGCCCTCTATGTTGGTCTCCAATTTGGCGTTCACTTGGACGAAGCCGCGATTGTCGGTGGCGAGGCCTGCGGCGGAAACATTTAGGGCGTCGGTGTTGGGGACGCGCCCTGTGGCCACAAGCAAGTGAGAACCTTCGAGAATGCGGGATGCGTTGCCGGCACGGATGGTGAGTCTGATTTGCGCACCGGCCTTCGTGACGCCCTCGGCTTTGGCGTTCAGGAGCACGTCGATGCCGTCCTGCTTCAGGATGGCGGCAACTTCCGCGGCGACGTCGGAGTCCTCGCGGCCGAGCAGTTGGCTGCCGGATTGGACGATGGTGACGCGGCTGCCAAAGCGGCGGAACATTTGGCCAAACTCGAGACCGATGTAACCGCCACCGAGAACGAGGAGATGTTCGGGAACGGCGTCGAGTTCCATGATGGAAGTGCTGTTGAGAAAAAGCACATCCCTCAAGCCTTCGAGAGACGGTACTGCAGGGCGGCAGCCGGCATTGATGAAGATGTGCTCCCCTGAGATAGCCAGCTGCCCGCCGGCCTTGAGGCTGACGAGAAGGGATTTGGCGCCAGTGAAGCTAGCTCCGCCGAAGATCAGATCGAGATTCTTCGTCTTTTCCAGGCGTCCCTGACTGCCGCTGCGAAAGCTAGTCACGATATCGCGCTTCCGCTGGCGGACGCGTTGCATGTCGATGCGAATGTCTCCGGTATGAACGCCGTAGTTGGCACCGCGGCGCGATAAGTACGCGAGACGGCCGCTGGCGACCATGGTCTTCGTCGGGGTGCAACCTTCGTTGACGCAGGTTCCACCGATATGCTCGCGTTCGATGAGCGCAGTGCGCAAACCGGCTTCGGCGAGTGCCCGGCAGAGAGGAGTTCCACCCTGCCCCGACCCAATGACGATGGCTTGATAGTGCTCCGCTGCGCTCATAAAAATGCTCCTGCCGGTTTAGAGAATAGGTGCGGGCTCGAAGATGGCTCACCTGGTGGGCGAAGGAAATGTTTAACGCCCCGGGTCAAGTCGTTCTCGACGGATCATCCGCTCCACTCACACAGTTGGCACAGACAAGAGTGTCTGTGCTACCTAAAATCGGGAAACGATAAAGAGGCTGCCGCCGATCGCCACCGCGTCTTCCAGAACGGCGACGACGAAATCGGGAACCTTGAGGGCCTTCACCAGACGCTTGCGAACTTGGTAGCCGGCGAATGCGCCGACGATGCCGCCAACGGCACCCAGGAGGGCTCCGAGCACGAGCGAACTCGCCCCAGATACCGCCACGGCGGCACCAGAGAGGCCACCCGTAAGGAAACGGGCAATCAGCCCGGGAAGTTGCGTGCGGCTGGGCGTAGAAGGGAGCTTGTCCGCCACGAGTTCGGCGAGCGCGAGCACGACAAAGATGATGCAGGCAGCGGTCGAGTGCAGGAAGGCAAGCGGAGAATAGCGAAGTTCCAGCCAACGCCGATGGGCGGCCCAGGCTACGACCGCGGGTGCGGTCAGTGAGCGGAGGCCGGCGACCACGCCGATGAAAAATGAGAAAAGCAGCACCTGAGAGGGGTTCATGGGAGAGAGACTCTACTCGTCCCGGGTTCTTTGTCAATATCAAAGGATTTGGCCCCGAGCGGCCCGCCGCCTACGACGAAAAAAAAGGAAGTAGCGGTGACCGTGGGCGGAGCCGTTTAAACCGCCGACAAAATCGCTTGACTTTCGCTTTTTGTTCGCTATAGTGACGATGGTAGAGAAAACGGAAAACGGCTGGCGGCTCCATTGCCTCCCTAGGCTCTCCCGAGCCGCCGGCCGTTACCACGCCGTGAACCCAGCAAGACTGTAGCACTGCGGCTGACCGCGCGCGGCCCGTTTCTACCTGGAGGGTAGCATGGGAAGTTGCGTGGAAACTTTGATCTCGGCGATGAAGACGGAAACATGGACCGGTGGGACCAGTGCGGCGGAACTGGACGCGTCGGCTGTGGTGGGACGCAGGGAGCGCATGGTGAGCGAATTGAGAGGTGTGCCGCGGCCGGCGCTGCAGACCGTGTTTGGGAAGGCGCTAGGGCGACGAATTTGGGAACGCGCCCGCCATTTCGCCGGCGGTGGCGTCGCCGATGAGGAAATACTTGGCGGGATGATTGAGTACGTGAGCAGGCGGGCGGGAGAAGCGCTGCGGGAGAACAGGCGGCAAGCCAAAGCGATTGGGTTGAGGCTTGAGTACGCGGATGGGGTGGAGACGCTGAACCGGATGCGTCTGGCGAGGCCGACCAACGATGGTCGTGAGATCCTGGTGGCGGCTATGGAGTTATTTGGCAGAACGGAGGCGCGCGGTGTGATGGTGGAGTCGGTGGATCTGAAGGTGACGAGCGTTCAGACAGAACCTGTGAACGAGCGGGCCGGCAGTTTGGATTACGCGGTGGTGAGTGCAGCGGCGGGTGCGCGGGCCTAAGATGGAGCGTGGGCTCGCCGGCCTAAAGCCCGGCGCCTGCATGTGCGATTCTGAAGTTCGGCGAGACGCGACGGTGAGACGACAGGGACGGGACGGTGGCTTCGGCGTGGTTCATCGTGGGGTAACAAAGGGGACACCAGCGTGCGAGCGAGGATTGCGTGGTGCGCGGAGCGGCTGCCATACTCCGATCATGGCTGTCCCCTGTAAGCGCGGCCTCCTACTCTTTGCGATTTGCCTAGCGGCACTTCCTGTTTGGGCGGATGAAATACAGCTCAAGGACGGGAAGACGTTCTATGGCGTGATCGTGGCGTACGACAACAACATGTTCAAGGTCAAAACCGACTTTGGATTTGTGTTGGTGCAGAAAGACAAGATCGCGGCGATCCTGCCGATGGCTACGGATGCGGCGAAGGGGGAAGCAAAGCCTGCGGCAAAGAAACAGGCTCGACCGGAGGCGGCGAACCCCGAGCAGGAGCAGGTGAAGATGAGCGGGGCGGACGCGCAACCGACGGCTGAACCTGCGATGGTGTCGTCCATCGAGAAACCAGCCGTCCGATTGTCGAACGCGGCGGTGAAACCTGCATTGCCCGCTGTTGCGCCTAACGCGAAGCCAACGGCGCCTTCGATTACAGGAACGCCATCGGCTGCGACCAGTACTTTGGCGGTGCCCGCGGCGACTCCCCCTCCCCCGGCACCGGAAATCCCGGCGAACCGCGAAGAGATCCAGGGGAATGTCTATACGAATTACACGCATGGCTTCCGCATGTACAAGGCGCCGAGCTGGCAGGTGATCGACGACGCGCGGACGGCGCTGCCGAACGCTATTGTGGCGATGGGAACGTTCAACGAATCCACGCTGATGGTCGTCGGGCGGGAAAAAACCAAACAGCCCTTGGATGCCGCGGCGACGGCCGTGGAGAAGCGGCTGCACGATGTGTACGACAACTACCGGCAGATCTCGCAGCAAAAGACGGTGGTGGGCGGATTGCCGGCGGTGGAGTATCGCTACCGCGGCAAAGCGGACCAACACGACTGGTCCGGAACGCTGGTAGTGATCGCGCGTGGCAACGATATTCTTACGGCGCTGGGCATGACTTACGCGGATACCGATTTGATTCAGATTCAGGAGAATGTGATCGCGCGGGCGATTACTAGCCTGGATTTCAACGTGCGCTGAGTGCGGCGCTGGTAGGGTTCCCTTCCTCCTTAGAAAAACCACCAACCTATCTTCTATCTTGGCGTTGTAGGTGTGCACGGACAGGCGAAAAAGCGGCCGCCCTCGTTGAGCGCGAGGCGAGCCTTCAGGCGCTGAAGCGCAGCGAAGGACTGGCGCCTATGTCGTGGCTGAAGCCACGACCCACAAGGCTTTTGGATTTTTTCGACACTTTAGAAGCTCGAGCCACTGCGCTATTTGTGAACTAAAAGAGATGGAGCGTCAGTCGGAAGCGGCAGCTGCGGAGGTTTCCGAGGCCTTACGGTGCTCGCGAATGAGGGCGATGAGGGCCTGAGCGGCACGAGGGAGGCTGCGGTCGCGGCGGTAGACAAGACCAAGCTCTCGCCAGAGATCGACGCCTTCGATGGTGAGGAGTTTTACCTCGCCGGCCTTGACGTAATCCTTTGCAAAACTCTCACTGATGAACGAGACGCCCGCATCCGCGGCAACGAAGCGCTTGATAATGCCGACGCTGGGCAGCTCCATCGCGACATGAATGCGCGAGCGGTACGGACGGAAGAGCTTGTCCAGCACTTGGCGCGTGTACCCAGTCTTGGGAAAGATGAGCGGCTGCGCGGCGGCCTCTTCGAGCGTTATTTTCGAGCGATTCGCCAGGGCGTTACGGCTGCTGACCATGAAGCGAAGGCGGTCGCGATGAATGTGATGCACCTTGAGATTGGGCGACTTGGTAGGCAGCGTGACGATGCCCACATCGATGGAGCCATCTTCGATGCGCTGCAAAATCTTGTGGCTGAAATTGCGATAGATACTGATGTGCACGAGCGGAAAGCGACGCTGAAATTCCGCGAAGATGTCGGGGAGAAGATAGAGGCAGGTGGCCTCGTTCGCTCCGAACAAAACCGGGCCCTGAACGACGTTGCCGCGATCGGCGACCACCTGGATGGATTCGTCGCGCAAGCGGAGCAGGCGCTCGGCGAATTCGAAGAGGACTTCACCGGCGGGAGTCAGCTCGACGGACTTGGCGGAGCGATCGAGAAGTTTGGCGCGATAAGCTTGCTCGAGCTGACGAATTTGTGCACTTACGGCGGATTGCGAGCGAAAAACTTTCTGGCCGGCGCGCGAGAAACTCTTCAGTTTGGCGACGTATACGAAAGTGGCGAGTTGATCAAAGTCCATGGGCGAACCATTCGACCAGCATTATAGCGGAAGCATCCGGTCGAGAGCGGTAGTAAATGTCCTATTCTCAGGCATGGACGGCAGCCTGGGGAATCTGCGAACTCCGAGGCGTAGCGAGCAAAGGTTCGCGTTGTTGCAGCCGCGCGAGCACCGGCTTCCAAGTGTCTTCGACAGTGCCCTGGAAATGGACGGGCTGCACGCGGACGAAGGGGAGCCCGGTCCTGCGCGACAAAAGACGGGTGGCGCGGGGGCTGGCGGTGAAATGCAGATGCTCTTCCAGAACGCGCCGCAGCCAGGATTCTTCGTTCGCGTCGAGTTCGGCGAGCGCGACGAACTCGCGATGGAGCACTTCGTCGGCTTCGGCGCGTAGAACGTAGGCGAGGCCTCCGGTCATCCCCGAGCCAAAATTGAGGCCGAGCGGCCCCAGGACGAGGACAACGCCTCCGGTCATATACTCGCAGCCGTGTTGACCCACGCCTTCGACGACGGCAAGCGCGCCGCTGTTGCGAACGGCAAAGCGCTCGCCCGCGCGTCCGGCAATGTATAGCTGGCCGGAAGTGGCGCCGTAAAGAACGGTGTTGCCTGCGAGCACATCGCCGCGCCGCGAGGCTGCGGAACCGGCGGCAATGGAGATCGTTCCTCCAGACTGACCCTTTCCGACGTAGTCGTTGGCTTCGCCGGACAGATTGAGAGTGACGCCGTCGGCGAGAAATGCGCCAAAACTCTGTCCAGCGGAGCCATGGAAAGCCTGGGTAATTTCCTCGCCGGCGGACTGATGGCGGCTGCGGCGGCGCATGAGCTCTCCGCTAAGACTCGTGCCGACGCTGCGGTCGGAGTTGTGGATGGGTCGAGGTTCCGCGAGTTCTCCCAGGGCATGGCCGAAGTGAAGCGAATCCTCGGGAGCAATTGCGTGATCCACGGGAACTTGCTGGGTGGCAACACGGCGGCTCTCGGAAACGGGGACGACCATGAACGCATCCATTCCGGAGCGCGTGCCGAGGCGATCGTACCAGCCGCGGAGTTCGCCGAGCGAACGAACGCCGAGTTGTGCCAAACGCTGGCGCACTTCTTCGCCGAGCGAACGGAAATACGCGACGACCATTTCGGGCTTGCCGTTGAAACGCATGCGCAGCGTCTCGTCCTGCGTAGCGATGCCCACGGGACAAGTATTGAGATGGCACTGGCGGGCCATGACGCAGCCGATGGCCAGGAGGGCGGCGGTGCCAAAGCCGAATTCGTCGGCGCCGAGAATCGCGGCGATGAGAATGTCGCGCGAGAATTTCAGGCCGCCGTCCACGCGGAGAGAGAGACGCGAACGGAGGCCCGTGCGAACCAGGGTCTCGTGCGTTTCGCGCAATCCAATTTCCCAGGGCAAGCCGGTGTTCTTGATGGAAGTGAGCGGCGAAGAGCCCGTGCCGCCATTGTGTCCGCTGATGGTGATGACGTTGGCGCCGGCTTTCGCGACGCCAGCGGCGATGATGCCGACGCCCGAACCGGAGACGAGCTTTACGCCGATGCGCGCGCGCGGATTCACGGCGCGGAGGTCGTGAATTAACTGCGCGAGATCCTCGATGCTGTAAATGTCGTGATGCGGCGGCGGAGAAATGAGCGGCGTGCCGGGCGTGGCATGGCGGATGCGCGCGATGTATTCGGTGACTTTGCGCGCGGGGAGCTGGCCGCCTTCGCCGGGCTTGGAGCCCTGAGCCATTTTGATTTCGAGCTCTTGCGCGTGGACGAGATAGTCCGCGGTCACTCCAAAGCGGCCGGAGGCAACTTGCTTGATCTTGTTGGCGGCGTGGGGCTCGTGGCGGTAAACCGCAGGATCTTCGCCGCCTTCGCCGGTGTTGCTGCGGCCACCGAGAGAGTTCATGGCCAGCGCGAGAGTTCGATGGGCTTCTAGGCCGAGAGAGCCGAGCGACATCGCTTGGGTGCTGAAGCGATGCACGATGGCCTCGAGCGGCTCGACTTCGTCGATAGGAACGGGCGACGATGGCACGGTTTCGAGCAAGTCGCGAAGAAAAATGGGGCCGTGATTCTCCGCCAATTCTTCGAAGGCGGCGTATTTGCCGGCCTCCGGGGCGCGGACGTGCGCGTGGAGGCGACGCACGACTTCGGACGAGTTGGCGTGAAGTTCAGCGCCCTTGCGGAAGCGAAAGAGGCCCGCGTCGACGAGATCGTCGGAGGCGGCGGAAAAGCCCGCTTTGTGCATGCGCAGGTAGTCGGCCAATAGATCGTCGAGGCTTTTTTGACCGGGAAAATCGGCGACGTCCTCGAAGAATTCGGCGCAGAAGTCTTCGGCGAGGCCAACGATTTCAAAGAGATGGCTATTGCGATAGCTCGCGAGAGTGGAGACGCCCATGCGCGCGAGGACTTTACGAAGACCGGCGGTGATCGCCGCGCGGGTGCGTTCCGTGCCACCAGGCTCCAGCGATTCGGCGAAGTGGTCGGCAAGATAGGGCACGACGGCGCTCGCGCCAGCGGCTACCAGCAAAGCCACGTGGTGGGTATCAAAAACTTGCGCGGATTCGACGACCAGAGGCACGTCCCACAGGCCCTCGCGAACCATGGACTTCCACAGTGCGGCAGTGGCCAGGAGCGCCGGAAGCGCGGCCCGTTCGCTGCTGATGCCGCGGTCGGAAAGGAGGAGGAGGCCCGGGCGTCCGCTGCCGCTCAGAGGGGTAGAAAGCTGAGCAATACTGCAGCGCGCGCCCGGGACTCCATTTGGGGCGGGAAAAGTGAAGTCGACACGATGAACGGGGCCGAAAGTGGCGGAAAGTTCCGCAAGTTGGCCCGCGCCAATCACCGGACCCGGCAAAACGACGCCGTTCGGGAGATGGACGGCGAGAGACATGACGTGCGATTCGCGCAATGGATCGATGGGTGGATTGGTGACCTGCGCGAAACGCTGCTTGCAGTAGTCCCACAGAGTACGTGGGAGAGCCGAGAGAAAAGCAGGTGGAGCGTCGTCGCCCATGCTCCAGTCGGCCTCTTTGCCGTGGACCAATGCGGAAAAGAGGATCTTGAATTGGTCTTGGGTCCAGCCGGCCGCTGCGGCCACGCGCTTGGGCACGTCGATAGACGGCGAAGGCGTGGTGGCAGTCGCAGCGAGTTGACGCACAGGCGGTAAAGCGTTTCTGGATTGCTGAGTGGCCAGGCGCTTCAAGATTTCGCGCCAACGGTAAACAACGCCGGTCACCGGATTAGCAAGAATCATCTCGCCGGGTCCAAGGCGCTGGCGCTCGGCAATGCGGGATTCGTCGAAATCGATGAGGCCGGTTTCGGAGCCGGCGATGAGCAAGCCGTCGTGGGTCAAGGTGTAACGCAGTGGGCGGAGCCCGTTGCGGTCCAGCTTCGCGCCAACAAACTGGCCATCGGAAAAGACGAGCGCCGCGGGACCGTCCCAAGGCTCGCCATTTTGCGAGAGCGAAGCGAGCGCGGCGCGAACGTCGCGCGAAAGGAGCGGGTCATTTTCAAAGGAGGGCGGCACCATGGCCAGCATCGCGGCTTCCGGGGAAAAACCCTCCAGAAGCTTGGCTTCAAAGGCGTTGTCAAAACTGGCGGAGTCGCTGACATTTTCTTCCAGAACGCGAAACCACGGCCCGACGGTGAGCTTGGCGCGGAGTTCGTGATCCTTGGCGCGCAGCCAGCGGCGGTTAGAGATGATGGTGTTGATTTCCCCGTTGTGCGCGACATAACGGAACGGCTGCGCCAGATCCCACGACGGCTGGGTGTTGGTCGAGTAACGCTGATGAAACACCGCGAAGGTGGTGGCAAACGCCGGGTCGCGCAGATCTTCGTAGAACTGCGGGAACTGCCAGGGCGTGAGAAGGCCTTTGTAAACGACGGTTTGCGAGGACAGCGAACAAATGTACGAGCGCGCGGGCAAAAGGGATTCGGCGCGCTTGCGCAGCAAAGCCAGGCGCCACTCAAAGCGCGCGGCGGCACGAGCGGGATGAAAGGGCGCGACGAAGAACTGCCAGATTTCCGGCATGGTCTCCAGCGCGAGGCGGCCGAGCGAGCCGGTGGTAACCGGCACGCGGCGCCAACCGAGGACGCGGAGGCGCTCGGTGTCGGCAGCCGCTTCGATGGCGGCGCGAGCGTCTGTGGAAGATGCAGCCGGCAGAAATACAAAGCCCAGACCAAATTGCTCGGGAAGCTCAAAGCCCAGCTCTTGAGCCCGAGCGCGAAAGAAGGAGTCAGGGATCGAGGTGAGCAGCCCGGCGCCGTCACCGCTGGCGCCATCGGCATCGACACCACCGCGGTGGGTGAGGCGCTCGAGAGCGGTCAGGGCAAACTGAATGATGTCGTGGTTAGGCGGACTGCCGAGGCGGGCCACGAAGCCGGTACCGCAGGCGTCGTGGTCAGGATGGCCCCAATTCGGGTGCTGGCCTCGACCGGCACGCAGATTACACGAATCCATAAGAGGTTATCGAACGGGGAGGCCCTCTGTGTACAACGCAGAATTTGGATTCGACAAATCAATTTTGTGGAGGCAGTACCAGGGAGGGTAATTTGCCTCGGAAAGCCGCGGAAGCGACCGATCGGTAACGCTTGTCTATCGGGTGCGCCGCAACTGCACTAGGGCCCAGATAGAAGCGATCAGCAACAGCGGCGAGGAATAGAACCCCGGTGCGGGCCGAGAAAACCGGACGGAACTCACGGTCTGCCCAAAGATGGTCGCCATCGTATGCCCCATCGCGTTGAGAGATCATGAGGATTGCGAAGACGTAAAACACGGGTCTAATCCAACGCGATCCTCGATAGACAAATGGTGACAAGGCCAGAAGCACCAATACCGCGACGATGAGCCCAGCGAGCCACTCGCGAAATTGGAAAGTGGGCATCGGCCAGAAACCCAGCTTCGCCCGCAAGTCGAGCACGGTAGCGTTGTAAACGGGGAGAAACCCGGTCAGGGCCTCATCTGCCACGTGAATTGCGAGGGCCAGACTGAGCGCGACCCAGGCGAGTCCGAGCTTTCTTGTCGAGTGGATTGGCAGTGACGTGGAAACTTGCGTTATGTCGGACACGGCGACACCTCCCGACCGTTGGTAGCTTGCAATCTAAAACTTGGTGACCCCCGAAAAATGGAAATCGCGCACTTTCATGGCGGGAACGACCATTTCGAACGCTTCCTCTCCGGTGGCGCGGACGGCGGGGCCAAGGAGCTCGACGTTGCGGAGCATCTCCAGAACGGACTGATTGAAACGGAAATTGCGGACCGCCGAGGTGACCTTGCCCTTTTCGACCAGAAAAAGGCCGTCGCGGGTCATGCCGGTCATGACCTTTTCGTAGGGATCGACCTCGCGAATGTACCAGAGGCGCGTTACGAGGAGCCCGCGATCGGTGGAGGTGATCATTTCCTGAAGGGAAGAGTTGCCGCTGGAAAAGACCAGGTTGAGGGGCGCCTCGCCATACTCATTGGGGAGGGGAAAACCGTGGCCGGTGGGCCTTTTTCGGGCAGCCTTCGCGGTGGTGCGGGCGTAAACCAGATTTTTCGGGATGCCGCGATCGACGAGCAAGACGCGCTCGCGAGGGATGCCTTCCCCATCGAAAGGCGCGCCGAGCTGCAACGGATGATAGGCGTCATCGGTGATGGTGATGTTTTTGCCGAAGAGCTGCTTGCCCATGCGGCCGTTCAGGCAAGAGCGCTTGTCGTCGAGCGCGGTGGCGGCGAAGTCGTAAAACAGGAAACCCACGAGATCGAGAGCGGCGGCGGGTTCGAGGATCACGGTGTAGCGGCCGGGTGGAAGCTCGCGCGCGTTGGTGGCGCGATGGGCCTTTTCGCTGGCGCGCTCGGCCAATTTTTGCGGATCGATCTCCGCAACGCTGGCGGCGTTCGCTTTGGCCCAGCTCGCGGCGGGTTCTTCCTGCATGGTGATGGAAAACTCCGCGTGAGTCTCGCGATACGCGGCGAAGAGGCCGCGAGAATTGCCCACGGCGGCCTGCGATTGGCCGCTGGAGAAAATGCCGGCGGCGGTCTGGCCGCGCTTCACAGCCAGATCGCAGGCGCGGCGCACGGCGCGAGCGCGGTCTTCGGGGGTGAGGGCGGCGGTCTGCTTGACGAACCGATTTACCGGACGATAGCGCTGCTTTGCGGGAAGCGAGAGCAGGCGCGGATCTTTGGGCCGACTGTGGGCGAGCGAAAGAGACGCGTCGATCGCGGCACGGAGGGAGTCCTCATCGATGCGGTTGGTGGTGGCGCGGGCGGTGCGGCCATCGACCACGGTGCGAATGGAGACGGTGAGACCCTGCTCGGCGACGTTCTGATGAATGGCGTTGTTGGCGAAGCGAGTGAGCGCGTCAGCAACTTCGTCAACGTGAACTTCGGTTTCGGCGGCGCCTGTGGACTTGGCCAGCCGCAGAACGGTATCGATCGTGTGGCGAAGGTCGCGCTCCGAGAGAAGATGCGTAGAAGATCCAGAGCTCTTCCCTGCTCTCGCGGCTCGAGGTTTGCGGTTTGGGCTCATCAGTCTGAGAAGGCTGCGCCGATGCGAATGTTTCGGAAGCGGGCGGGAGAAGTGCCATGGCCGGTGCCCATGGTCTGCATGGGCTGGCCCTTGCCGCAGTTGGGGGTGCCCCAGAGGGTCCAGTGATCGGAGTTACAGATGGCATCGCAAGAATTCCAGAACTCGGTGGTGATGCCGCTGTAGCTGGGGTTTTTTAGCATGCGGGCTTTTTTGCCGCCTTTGATTTCCCAGCCGACCTCGGTCGAAAACTGAAACTGGTAGCGGCGATCGTCGATCGACCAAGAGCGATTGGTCTCCATCAAGATGCCGTCGTCGGTGTCGGCGAGAAGATCGTCGAAGGACCAGGTGCCGGGCAAAAGACTGATGTTGGTCATGCGGATGATGGGCAGGCGGTTCCAGCTTTCGGTGCGCATGGTGCCGGACGAGCGCTTCAAGCCGATGAGGTGCGCCGTTTCGCGATTCGACAAATAGCCGCGGAACTGGCCGTCTTTGATGATGTCGGTGCACTGCGCGGGTACGCCTTCGTCGTCGTAGGCGAAAGTGCCAAGGCCGGGACCGTGATCGAGTCGGGCGTCGGCGACCACGTTGACGATGTCCGAACCGTAGCGCAGCTTGTTGAGCTGATCGAGGGTAAGGAAACTCGTTCCGGCAAAGTTGGCTTCCTGGCCAAGAACGCGGTCGAGCTCGATGGGATGGCCGACGGATTCGTGAATCTGCAAACCGAGCTGGGTGCTCCCGAGGATGAGCGTGCCGGTTTTTTGCGGGCATTGCGCGGCGGAGTGCAGCGCAGCGGACTCTTCGGCAACGCGCGGCGCGTGCTTCAACAGATCGAGCGACTCGACCAGTTCGTAGCCCTGCAGCGAGTGCTGCCCGCCAAAGCTGTTCGGATAGGAGCGTTTGTGAATTTCTTCGTCCTGAAAAGAAGTAGCGGCGATACCACAGCCGGTGATCACCTTTCGCTGATGAATGCGCGAACCGATGCTGGAGGCAAACCAGGAATCAATTTTGCGGAACTGCATCCCGGTCTCGGTGAGCGTGACGCCCTTGACGCGGCACATCTCGCCATCGGCGGCAAGGAGAAGCGCAAGCTGCGTCTCGAGAGGAATTTCGAAGGGGTCTTTGCGGAAAGGGCTCTGCCAGCTATCGACGTACGGGTCTTCCGGCACCATGACGGCGTTGCTGCGTTTCGCGAGGGCGGATGCTTTGGCGATGGTCACGGCCTGCGCGGCGCAAGCGGAGACGCCATCGCGAGTGAGGTGATCCGTTGAGGCGAATCCCCAGGCGCCGTTCGCTAGAACGCGAATCCCGAGTCCGATGGATTCGGATTGGGCGAGCGTGCCAACCTGGCCATTTTTCGTAGTGAGGTCGCGCTGGCGAAGGTGCATGACGCGCACGTCGGCGTACGATGCGCCACGCAGGCGGGCGGTGTCGAGGGCGTGTGTGCTGAGATCCCACATAGGAGTCGAGCTCGCGAAGAAACCTAAACCGGCGACAAAAGTAAGGGCGCAGCAACACGCTGCGCCCTCACAACAATAACACGATCATGCAGCGCGTTTCGGCTCTGGAATTACGTGCCTTCCTGCCAGGAAGCCAGGTAGTGCTCCTGCTCAGGCGTGAGCTTGTCGAGTTTGTGGCCCATGGATTCGAGCTTGAGGCGCGCGATTTCGCGGTCGAGATGCTCGGGAACCACGTAGACCTGCGGCTTCATGTTTTTGTGATTCTTGACCAGGTATTCGGCGGAGAGCGATTGATTGGCGAAGCTCATATCCATGACGGAGGCGGGATGCCCTTCGGCGGTGGCGAGATTCACGAGCCGGCCTTCGCCGAGGAGGTACACCTTGCGATTTCCCTTCAAGACATATTCATCGACGAGCGGGCGAACTTCACGCTTGCCACTGGACAATTTTTCCAGGGCGGGAATGTCGATTTCGACGTTGAAGTGGCCGGAATTGCAGACGACCGCGCCGCTCTTCATGCTGTCGAAATGTTCGCTGCGAATCACGCTCTTGTTCCCGGTGACGGTGATGAACAAGTCGCCTTCCTTGACCGCATCGGCCATGGGCATGACCCGGAAACCATCCATAACGGCCTCGATGCCTTTCACGGGATCGATTTCGGTGACGATGACGTCCGCGCCGAGTCCCTTGGCGCGCATGGCGATTCCGCGGCCGCACCAGCCGTATCCGGCAATGACGACCTTTAGTCCGGCAAGCAGGATGTTGGTGGCGCGAATGACGCCGTCCAGCGTGGACTGGCCGGTTCCGTAGCGGTTGTCGAAGAAGTGCTTGGTCATCGCGTCGTTGACCGCAATGATCGGATATTTCAGCGTGCCGTCCTTGGCCATGGCGCGCAGGCGGATGACGCCGGTGGTGGTTTCTTCGGTGCCGGCGATAACGTGCGGGACGAGATCGGTACGCTTGGTGAGCAGCATGGTGACCAGGTCGGCGCCATCGTCCATGGTCATCTGCGGCTTGTGATCGAGAGCCGCACGCAGATGCGCGTAATAGGTGTCGTTATCCTCACCCTTGATGGCGTAGGTGGGGATGTTGTAGTCGCGATTCAAAGAGGCGGCGACTTCATCCTGCGTGGAGAGCGGATTGGAGGCGCAGAGAACGGCGTCGGCGCCGCCATCGCGAAGGGCGATCATGAGATTCGCGGTTTCGCTGGTGACGTGCAGGCAGGCGGAAATGCGCAGGCCCTTGAGCGGCTGCTCTTTGCTAAAGCGCTTGCGAATCGATTCGAGCACGGGCATCTGCTGCGCGGCCCACTCAATCTTGCGTTTGCCGGCGTCGGCAAGCCCGATGTCTTTTACATCACCTTTTTTAAGTTCAGCGATAGCCAAAGTGGTGCTCCTCGATTTGAATTTTAATGGCGAACAAAGTTCGCGCGGAAAGGGCAAGACCTAAGACACCGACCCAAGACTGGCACGACTAACAACCTCTAGCGGCGCGCGCCGACTTCCGCGCCAGCCGCCGCGCCAAGCCCGGCTGCCTTGCGCAGAGCATCGGCACGGTCGGTGCGCTCCCAGGTGAAGCCCGGGCCGGTGCGGCCGAAATGTCCGTAAGCAGCGGTCGCCTTGTAGATGGGACGACGAAGGTCGAGCGCTTCGATAATGGCCTTCGGGGTCAAAGAGAAAGACTCGCGGATGAGCTTGGTGATGCGCTCTTCGGACACGGTCTCCGTGCCGAAGGCGTCAATCATCACGGAAACGGGCTCGGCGACGCCGATGGCGTAGGCGAGTTGGACTTCCGCTTTGCTGGCAAGTCCCGCCGCGACGACGTTCTTAGCAATGTAGCGGGCCATGTAGCACGCGGAGCGATCCACCTTCGAGGGATCTTTGCCGGAGAAAGCGCCGCCGCCATGGCGGCTGTATCCGCCGTAGCTATCGACGATAATCTTGCGACCGGTGACGCCGGCGTCGCCCATGGGACCGCCGATGACGAATCGACCGGTCGGATTGATGTGGTACTTGGTGTTGCGGTCGAGCATCGCCGCGGGAACGATGGGGCGAATGACGTGCTGCATGATGGCGTCGTGCAGGTCGGCGTTGGAAACTTTATCGCTGTGCTGCGTGGAAATGACCACGCAATCGACGCGCGCAGGGCGGCTATCGCGGTATTCGATGGTGACCTGGGACTTGCCGTCGGGGCGAAGGAAATCAACTTTATTGGACTTGCGAACTTCGGCGAGGCGCTGCGTGAGGCGGTGGGCAAGTTGGATGGGCATGGGCATCAGCTCTTCGGTTTCGTCGCAAGCGAAGCCGAACATGAGGCCCTGGTCGCCCGCGCCACCGGTATCGACGCCCATGGCAATGTCGGGCGACTGGCGCTTGACGGTGCACATCACCGCGCAGGTATCGGCATCGTAGCCGTACTTGGCGCGGTCGTAACCGACTCCGCGGATAGTTTCGCGGACCAGCGTGTCGTAATCCACCTGCGCGGTGGTGGTGATTTCACCGGCGACCACGGCGAGGCCGGTGGTCACCAGTGTCTCGCAGCCAACGCGGCCTTTGGGGTCCTGTCTCATCACTTCATCGAGGACCGCGTCGGAAATCTGATCGGCGATTTTGTCGGGGTGCCCCTCGGTCACCGACTCGGAGGTAAACAAAAAGTTGCGTAAGGCTTCGCTCAAAACAAAGTCTCCTTCGTTGCTGGGGGACGCCTAGTCCCGGTAGCGTTCTCCACTTCTTCCGTGGCTCGCGTAACTTCACAAAGTTACCATCGGCGGACACAAGAATCAACGCATTGAATCGTAATGGTTTACACCTGGGCTGAACGGCAACAAATGATGCCTGAACGGATTATTTGTGCATCGAGTGGTAAGGATCACGCCACGTCGGCGTCGTCATCCGGCTGAATGTCCAGCTTGCCCTTGGTCTTCTTGGCCATCAGATAGGAACGAATAAATGGATCAAGGTCGCCGTCAAGGACGCGATCCACATCGCCGACATCGAACTTCGTGCGGTGATCCTTGATAAGCCTGTAGGGCTGGAGGATGTAGGAGCGAATCTGGCTGCCGAAGGAAATGTCCAGCTTGGTTTCGTCGAGCTTGTCGGTGTGCTGCTGACGCTTCTGGACTTCCAGGTCATAGAGGCGCGAGCGAAGCATCTTCATGGCCAGCTCGCGGTTTTTGCCCTGGCTGCGCTCCGCTTGGCATCCAACGACGACGTTGGTCGGGAGATGCGTGATGCGAACCGCCGTTTCCACTTTATTGACGTTCTGGCCGCCCTTGCCGCCCGCTCGAAACGTGTCGACGCGCAGGTCTTCCGGACGAATGTTGATCTCGATGCGGTCGTCGATTTCGGGAATGACGAACACGGAAGCAAACGAAGTGTGGCGCCGCGCGGCTTGATCGAACGGCGAAATACGCACCAGGCGATGCACGCCGGTTTCGCCGGTGAGCAAGCCGTAAGCGTTCTCGCCGGCGAATTGAATCGTCGCGGATTTGATGCCGGCCTCTTCGCCCGGGGTCTCGTCAAGCACGGCGGCGCTCATGCCCTTGCGCTCTGCCCAGCGGAGATACATGCGCAGGAGGATGGAGGCCCAGTCCTGCGACTCGGTGCCGCCGGCGCCGGGCTTGATGGTCATGATGGCGTTGAGATGATCGTTCTCGCCGGAGAGCAGGGTTTGCGTCTCAAGCTCGGCGATGTAGCTTTCCGCCAAGGCAAGTTCGCGGTCGAGATCCTTCACTAGATCGTTGCGCTGCTCCGCGTTGGTTTCTTCCTGAGCGAGATTGATGTAGGTTTCGATGTCGCTGGAAAAAGAAGCGAGCTTCGCGTCGGCGGTGATCTGGCTTTCGGCGTACTTGCGGTCCCGTAGGACGCCTTGCGCTGCTTCCTGATTGTTCCAGAAATCCGGCTGGGCGACGCGGGCTTCCAGCGACTTCAAGCGCTCGCGATGCTGCGCGGCGTCAAAGAAAGCTCCGTACCAGCGCGATGCGGGGTTTCATGCCTTCGTATCGATATTGCAGGTCTTCGAGAATCATTTCTTGGTCCGGCGCGAGAGGCGCTCGAATTCCACTCAGTGACCCGTGACTGGTCACTCGTCACTGCGGAATTTGAGACGGCGCTAATTCTTCCTCGCGAGCTGTATTCCCTTTCCTAAAAGTTGAGGCCAACAGAATAACGGAAACAATGACGCAGAGCCAGGCGAACCAATCGCCAAAGCGCGTGTACGTCGTCTGGTCGGTACGGAAGTCGTAGGGCAGGTCGGCGGCGGCGCGCACGTCCGGTGGAAGCGGACTCAATATCCGCCCATAGGGATCGACGGAAACGGTGAAGCCGTTGTTGGTCACGCGGAGCATCCAGCGGCGGTTCTCGACCGCGCGCACGCGCGCCATGCGGAGATGCTGCTCGGCCGCGGCGGACCGCCCGAACCACCCGTCATTCGAAATATTGACGAAGAGCTCTGCGCCGTTGGCGGCGAAGCGGCGAATCTCTCCGGGAAAGATGGCCTCGTAGCAGATGAACGCGCTGAAAGTATGCCCGCCAGGCAGATGGCCAACGGCGTAGTTCGTGCCTTTGCGGAAACCACCGACTTCGTTCGATACGCTGGTGACGACGCGATGAATCAGCGGAAACGGCTCGTACTCTCCGAACGGAACAAGATGAATTTTGTCGTACGTGAAAACATCTTGACCCTGGGTGTCTACTAAGACCGCGCTGTTGTAGGGAGCAAGGACATGGCGCGCATTTGCTTCTGAAGAATTGACGAGCGGTTTCCACTCGATGACGCCGGCAAGAACGGGATGGTGAAAGCGGATCGCCAGCATCGAGGCATGCTTGGCAAATTGCGGATCTTCGAAGGAAAACGGCGCAGGCGCTTCCGGCCAGACGAGAAAATCAGGTTCGCGGCCAGACGATCCCAGGCTCAAGTGCTCGACGTCGTCGAGATCGGCAGTGTGCGTCTGAAACCAATCGGTCGGATAGGCCTCGACTTCCGGAAAGTTGAGCTGAACGGCGCGGGCATAGTGTTTGGCTTGTGGTACCGGCACAAAGCGCGGTCCAGCTAGCATCACGATGAGGATTAGCGCGACCCCGGCGCCAAGAATGGTCAAGCGGCGGGTAGCGGCCAGCGCAGTGGCGGCGTCACCCCAAGCTAAAAGCGCATTGAAGGCCGCGACCAGAAATGAAAGGCCATAGATGCCGGTGACGGTCGTGAGTTGCAACAGCGCGAGGTTCGCTGAAGCCGGATATCCGAGCAGGTTCCACGGAAAGCCGATTTCGGGGAGATGCGCGCGAACGAATTCAAAGGTCACCCATACAAACGGCGCGCCGGCGCAAGCCAAGGCAACGCTGCGGCACGAAAGACGTTGCACGACCCAAGCGAACGCGCCCGTGAGAATACCCCAAGCGCCAGCGATCAAGAGCAGCACGCCCCAGCCGCCGGCAGTCGAGAGCCCTCCGTGAACGGCGAGGACCGTGGCAATCCACGGCACGGAAGTAATTACAAAGACGAATCCATGCAGAAAACCACAGCCAAACGCTACCCAGGGTCGCGCACCGAACACGACAATGAGGAAAATCCCGATACACACCCAGGAATAGATGCTGAGATAAAAACCCGTATAGGAAAGTGATAACGCCGCGCCGGAAAGGGCGGCGAAGACCGGCCGAAAAGCGGTGGGGGTCGCGGCTCCAGGATGAGGGCGAAGAAAGGTCGCCCAGGTGCGCGCCGGCATTAGTGCTTCACGATGGCTTTGAAACCGGCGCCCTCAAGGCCTTTCTTCGCGGCGTCGGCGGACTTCTGATCGGCATAGGGGCCGACCCTTACGTGGTAATACTTGTCCGCTTGCGGTGAAACTACAAACGCGGGAAATCTCTTCCTTTGCAGATTGTTGGCGAGCGTGACTGCGTCCGATTCTCTCTTGAGCGCGGCTACTTGCACGGTGTAAGCACCGCCCGAATTGGAAATGCCGGCGGGAATCCTGGTCTTTGCCGCCGCCGTAATGGTCTTCGGAGACGTAACGGGCGGCGCAGGTTTCAGGTTGTCGTCGGGCGATGTCTTCCCCGCGTTATAGAAGCCCCAATCCGAGCTCGGCTGGGTGGCCGGGTCGGACGGCGGTTCGGCGCTAGCAGGCGCGCGGTTCGTGTGCTTCGGGGTTGCATCCGGTTTGGAAGGTACGCCGTAGTCCGGCGTCGGCGTCGCTCGCGGATTCGTGGCGGCGCGTACCTGGCCGTCATACTGATTGCGTCCCATGACGTAACCCAGCGCGAAGAAAACACCGGAAAACAGCAGCATCAGCATGAACAGACCAATGACGTGCCTGCTTTCCAGCACGCGGTCCCCGGCGCCCCCTCGATTTCCGCGAGATGCCATCCTTACTTTTTCTGTCCCCCTAACGTTTGCACCCAACTGTTAATGATATCGATGGGCAGCGGAAACACAATCGTTGTGTTCTTCTCGACACCTATTTCAGTAAGGGTCTGAAGGTAACGCAGCTGAATTGCGGAAGGCTGCGTTTCGAGAACTTTCGCGGCGTCGGCCAGTTTTTGCGAAGCCTCGAACTCGCCTGCCGCGTGAATGATCTTAGCGCGGCGTTCGCGTTCCGCTTCCGCTTGGCGCGCGATGGCGCGCTGCATCTGCTCGGGAATGTCGACCTGCTTGACCTCCACCTTGCTGACCTTGACGCCCCAAGGTTCCGTGTCCGTATCCAGGATGATCTGCAGCTTGGCGTTCACTTTGTCGCGCTGCGAGAGAATTTCATCCAGCTCGAATTGGCCCACCACGCTGCGGATGGTGGTCTGGGCGAGCTGCGAGGTTGCATACTGATAGTTCTGCACTTGCGAGAGCGCGCGATTGGCGTCCACCACGCGGAAATAGCAGACGGCGTTGACCTTCACGGAAACGTTGTCGCGCGTGATGATGTCCTGCGGCGGTACGTCGAGAGTCTCGATTCGCAGCGGGATGCGCGTGAGCGTCTCAATGGGCCAAAAAACCAAGTTCAAACCTGCGCCCTTTGCTTCGGGCATCAGGCGCCCGAGGCGCAGCACCACGCCGCGCTCCCATTCCTTGATGATGTATAGCGAATTCCAGAACCAGATCAGCACGAAACCAACCGCGACCAGCCCGCCGACACCGAAGAACTCGAACATATTGCCTCCTCAACGCGAAATGAATATCTACGTGTTTGCCGAAGCCGTCGCTTCCACGGGCTCGACATACAGCTTCAGACCCTCGATCTTTAGAACCCGCACGGGCTTCCCTTCCGGCACGGGTTGCTGGGATATGGCGCGCCAGAGCTCGCCATGAATACGGATCATTCCTTCCGCGCCGCCGGCCATCGACGAAACCACAATGCCTTGCGCGCCAATCAACTCTTCGCGTCCGGTAGTGGATTTCCATTTGCGCGAGCGAAGAACCAGGCGCATGAGAAGAACGCTGAGCGCGGCGAATGGAAGCGTCGCGGCCACCGCGATGCCCAGGCTTACGCCGCCCGCAGTCAGCGGAGAGCGGATCAGGAACATGGCACCCAGAAGCATCGAAACAATGCCTCCGGCAAGAAAAACTCCGTGGCTGGGGTATTTTGCTTCCAGAATAAACAGCGCCAGCGCCAGAAAGATGAGAAATACTCCGGCGAGATTCACGGGGAGAAGGTGCATCGCATACAGCGCCAGGACCAGGCAGATACCACCCACCACGCCTGGGGCAACCATCCCGGGATGCGTGAATTCGGTGTACAGACCCAGGACACCGACAATCAAAAGAAGGAAGAACGCGTCCGGCTGGACGATGCGCGCGAGGAATTTTTGCCGCGCGGACAGCTCGAACGGCGTGAGCACGACATTTGAGAGCGACAGCTTGACCTTCGTGCCGTCAAAGCGCGTGATCTGACACCCGTCAAGCTGCCGCAGAAGATCGTCTTCAGAAGAAGCCAAAAGATCGATCAGTTTCCCGTCGAGAGCTTCTCTTTCGGTAAAAGCCCTGGCATCTGTAACCGCGGTTTCCGCCAAGGAAGGGTTTCGCCCACGCTTGTCCGCAAAACTGCGCAGAAACGCCGTGGCGTCGTTTGTAATTTTCTTTCGCAGCGTCTCGTCAATCGCCACCGGATACGCACCAATACCAATGAGCGGCGAGGCCGCGCCCGTGTGTGTGCCCGGACCCATCGCGGCAATATCCGCGGAAAGCAGAATAAAAAAACCGGCGGAGGCGCCGCGCGCGCCGGTCGGCGAGACGTAGACGGCTATAGGAACCGTCGAGCTCAAAATATGCTGGATGATGTCCTTCATCGAGTCACTCAGGCCACCGGGCGTATCCATCGTAATGAGAACGAGAGCCGCATGGCGGCGTTCCGCGTCGGCTATGCCTTCATCAATATATGTCGCCAGGATGGGCTCGACTTCCCCGTCCAGCTTCAGCTCAAGAATGGAGCTGGGCCGATGTTCTTCGACAGCAGAAGAAGGAAAAACCAAGATAAACGCGGAGGCGCAGAGAACGCAGAGAGAACAGAGCTTCATGTAGGAAGAAACTCTTTGAAAGGAAAACACGCGATGAGAGAGAAAGCGGCCACGGATCATTGCGCGCCTCCGTTAGGCTTCGAATTCTGGAGATGCTCGAGCAGTTTCTTTGCTTCGGCGTAGTTGGGCGCAAGCTTCACTGCGCGCTCCACCTCGGCGCGAGCGAGATCAGGTTTTTTCTGATCGAGATAAATCCTCGCCAGCATCGTGCGGACCACAGCCGAGTCCCGCGCTTCCAGGGAGGCTTGGAATTCTTTCACGGCATCGTCCAGCTTCCCGCGGCGGCGGTCAATCTCCGCAAGCTCCCCGTGCGCCGAGGCGTTGGCGGGATCGACTCTCAGCACCGCCCGGAATTCGCTTTCGGCCGTGTCCAGGCGTCCCGCAGAGAGTTCCTGCCGGCCGCGGCGAATATGCGCACCCGGCGTGTCCGCGGTGCCGTTCGCGGCGGTAGAATCCGCGCCGGATCCCGGCGATTCGATCTCTAGCCGAAGAGCGGTAATGTCCAGCTCGGTCTTGATGCGCTCCAGGCGCGCCAGCGCATCGCCTTTGGCGTCGATACGGATCACAGGCAAGGCATTGGGGCCGAGCGCTTCGGCCGCGGCTTCGCGCTCCTGGTCGGCTTCGACCTTATTGCCTGCTTTTTCGAGAGACTGAATCAACAGCGCGCGATCTTCAGGATTGTCTGGTTCACGCTCTGCGGCATCGCGGAAGTATTCAGCCGCCGCAGCGAACTCGTTGCCGCGCAGGGCGAGCAGTCCAAGATTGAATGGATAGTCATCCTCGTCGGGATCGAGTTCGGTGGCGCGGCGCAGATCGGCCTGCGCGTCGGGCGTCTTGCCCTGCCGGGCCAGCGCGATACCCAGATTATTGAGGATTTCCGGAAGGTCGGCGCCGGAGACTCCACTTGTGGCTCCGGGGTCGTGCTTCGAATTGCCGCGCAGCGCGTCCTGCAGCGACTTAAAGACTTCCTCGGCCTTGTCCGGTTGGTTCAGTTGAAGGCGGCACACACCGGTAGCAAAAATGGCTTCGACGTAGCGCTGGTGCGTTTTCGGCACCCGCGAGAACCAGGGAAGAGCGGAGTTGCAATCGCTGCGCGAGGCATACGTTTCGCCGAGCGCAAAAGCGGGATCGGGCCAGGCAGGCTCAAGCCGGGCGGCTTCGCGCAATTCGCGAAGGCGAGGCTCGTCTTCGTTGGCAAGTAGTCCGCGAACAAAATGTTCGAAGGCGTCGAGCCGCAGCGGCCGCTGAACTTTCGAGAAATCCTTGAGAGCCAAGGGATACGCCCGGTCGTTACCCGAGAGCAGGCGCCATGCGACGCGCGTATGAAGCTCCATGAGCGAATCGAGAGCCGCCGATTCACGGACCGGCGGAAGCAAAGCCGTCGGATCGACGCGCAGAATGCGCGATTCGACCGTGAGCGACGTACCGTCAGAGGTGAACGAGCCGAAGATCACGAAGTCGGCGTCCAGATCCTGAGCGATGCGCAGCATCGTAGCCCGGCTCAGCTTGGCGGAAGAAGGAAGACCGTAACGCTCGAGCTCTCCCATGCGGCCCGCGTGGGAATAAACTTGCTCGCCGGCGTCCGAAAGATATTGGATCGTCAGTTCTTCCAGGCCTTCGCCCAGCCAGTCCAGCCGCGGCGAGGCCCCGGCATTTTCAAACGGAAAAACAAGGTAGATGCCTTGTTGCGAAGCGCCGGCCGCGGCGGAACGCGGACTCGCGAGAGGCTGCTGCGCGCGAAGAGACGCCGTAGCGAAAGCTACGACGGCGCAAAAACAAGTAAGAGCGCGTTTGTTGAAAACAATTCGCCCCATGCTGCCTCGCATTGTAACAGACGGAGTGACCCGGTGCGGCGGCCCTGCAGCAGAAAAACGCGCAAGTACACAACATGAAAACAAGCTCTCGCGCTCCGGGTAGGCGAGGGCGCAGAGCAATGCATGGAAAGCAAACGAAGCCGCGGTGGAACGCGATCAGGGCTGCGAGGATTCCACGGGTTTAGGAGCGAGCAGTTCCTGAACCGCGGGGTCTTTTAGTACGGCAACAAAGGCGGGATCCTTGTTCACGTCGGCAAGCGCGGCGTACCCTTCATCCTTTGCCTTGCGGAGATAGAGGATGCAGCGCTCGACGTTGCCGGCCTCGGCAAACGACTTGGCCAGCAGAAAATAAAAGCGCCCTCGGTCGGAGACCGAACGGTCCTGGAGCATCGAGCCATTTCTCGAGGCGTTGTGCTCGAAAAATTGCGGGTCTTTGGCAAGAGCAATGCGAAACGCCGCGATGGCTTCCTCGTATTTCTTGTCCTCGAAATAGGCATAGCCAAGATTGCTGTACAGAACAGGCATATCGTCGCGGACTTTGATGCCTTTCTGATACGCCTTAATCGCCTTGCCGTATTTCTTGCGCTGATACCAGATTGTGCCGATGTTGTTCTGGGCGTCGGCGTACTTCGGATCGGCCTTCGCGGCGCGCTCGTAATACTTGAGGGCCAGACCCAGAGCGGCCTGTTGGTGAAACGCAATCCCCAGCTTGTTCAGGTAGACGGCATTCCGCGGATCCCGATCGGCTAGCTGCTTGTAGGCTCCCGCCGCCTCGCGATACTGCTTGCGCGCCATAAATAGATCGCCAACCTCTTCGGCGCTCAACTGGTGTTCGGCCGGTGCAGCTGCCGCGTTCGAGACCTGCGACGGCGCCTGCATCGTGGGAGCAAAGGCCTGCTTGTGAGTATCTTCGGTGGTCTGGCTAACGGAAGAAAGGGCCACGGCCAAAAAAAGAATGCTTACCGAAACCGCCATAGAAACTTGCTTCATGGCGAGTCTCCTTTGTTGTCCGGTTTTGCCTGCTCCGGATCCTGCTTCTTCTTACCCCCAAAGATACCAAAAATCTTCTGCAAAGGGTTCTTTTTCTTTTCGATAGGTTTGCCGTTAGCATCCACGGCACCCTGCCCCGTCGCGTTTGGCGGCCGGTTCGGGTCGTAGCCGGGAAGCGGGTTCCCGTTCGCATCCACTTGCGGCGCTTTCGGTTCACCGCCTCCGAAAACGTGCGAGAGCCAGGAGCCGGTAGACGACAGCACGCTGTGACCGCCGTGGAGTTCGCAGTATTGTGTGGGGGCGGAACCCGCAACATACACCTCTTCGCGCGTAGTCGGGCAATTGGGAGTGGCCAGTTCCAGCGATTCGGGATCGATCAGCACCGCCTGCACGCCGTCCGGAGCAGTGAAGTCTTTAACATCCTGATAGGCAGGAAGCGCCGTGGCGCGAATCATGAAATCCGCCCAAATAGGCGCGGCAGTGGCCCCACCGGCAAGACCCAGGTCGCGATTGTCGTCGAAGCCGATCCAGATGACGCAAACAAGATTGGATGTGAACCCCGCGAACCAGCCGTCACGCGATGTTCCTGTCTTCCCGGCGGCGGGCAGCGTGAAGCCGCGAGCGCGAACTCCAGCGGCCGTGCCGTGGTTCATCACATCCTTGAGTACGCTGGTGACAAGAAACGTGACGCGTGGATCGAGTACCGCATGCGTCTGCGGTGTGCTCTTCTCCAGCGTGGTGCCGTCCGCGCTGATGACGCTGTGAATGAATTCGGGTTCAGCGCGCGTGCCCCCGTTGGCGAACGCGGTGTAGCCTGCGGCAACATCAACGGCCGTCATTTCATAAGCGCCGAGAGCCACCGCAGGCGTCGGCTGAATGTTGTTGCCAAGGCCCATCTGGCGCGCGATCTGCACCACGCGTCCATAGCCGATGAGCTCTGCTACTTTGACGGTGGCGACGTTCAGCGAATTCGTCAGCGCGTCGCGCACCGTCACCCGGCCCATGAACCTTTCACCGAAGTTATTCGGCGTGTAGTCCTTGCCGTCAAATTCAAACGTGGT
>JBGOVR010000172.1:0-8900 GCA_041478205.1 Candidatus Acidiferrum sp. | reverse complement strand
TTTTCCGGAAGTTTGGAGCGTAAGTGCTCACGATGTCGAAGACGTGTTCCGCGTAGGCATCCTTGATTTGATCCCAGTTCTGGTCTCCGGCCAAATCGTAGGGAGTGTTTTGAATGGCCAGGTGCATCGTGTGTTTTCCAGCTGGGGCTCGTGTGGGGTCCAATACGGAGTGGGTCAACATCATGATGGTTGGATTCTCGGAAGGTTTGCCCAAGGCGGCGTCCATGTAGGCCCGATCCACATACTCCGCCGACGGGGAAATTACGGCGCAGCCGAAATGGCAGGGCGCAGGTCCTTTGCTGGGATAGCACTTGTATTCCGGGAGGCCATCCAGGGGTACGTGCATCGTCGTGAGTACTCCTGTGGATTTGACGCGGTTCAATTTGCCGATGAAATGCTCGTCGAGTTTATCCTTGCCAATCAAGCGCAGGAAGGTTGCCTTGGGATCCAGACTGGAGATGACAATATTGCTCTCCAAGACCGTTCCATCGAGCAATTCGACACCGGCGGCTTTGTTATCTTCGATCAGAATGCGCTTCGCGCCGTTGTTGGTAACCACCGTGCCGCCGAGATGCTCCACGGCGCGTTCCAAGGCAACCGCGAGCATGCCGGAGCCCCCTTTTGGGAAACGGCAAGCGACTTTGTGGAACCGCGCGATCATTCCGGCGTTCAACCCGGAACCCGGTGAAGAGGGAGCAAGCCCCAGTTGGATGCACCAATAGGACAGCGCACCTTTGACATAATCACTTTCAAACCAGAGATCGAATACCTGGCGCGCGCTGGTCAATGTGGACCATACGAATTCGGCGGCGAGTTCCGGAGAATCCACAAACTTCATAAGTGACAACATCTGGTCGAGCGGCGGAGGTTCGCTAAAACTCAAAGTAGACATGAGTTCGCGCATCCCCAGGGCCCAGTTCACGAATTTGGGATAAGCCTGTCCGTCATGCTTGGACAAGCGGCTGATTTCAGACGCGGTGCGATCCAGATCCTTGTGGAAGAGCAAGTACTTTCCGTCCGGATAAGGGCAGAACATGAACGGATCGGCCTCGATGTATTCCAGACCGAACCTGGGAAGTTGCAGATCTTTTACGGCGGGAGAAAACTGGGTGTAGATGTGCACCGTACTGTAAGGGTCGCTAAAGTGGCCCGGGAAAAATTCTTCGGTTGCCGTAGCCCCGCCTACCTTACCGTTTTTTTCAACGATGGCGACCTTGAGGCCCGCTTTCGAGAGATAACCGGCGCAGGTCAGGCCGTTATGACCAGCTCCGACGATAACGACGTCATACTTATTTCCACTCGGATTCTTACCCGCTGCACCGCTTGCCATTCGTCCTCCCTATATGGACATTGGGACTTCACCTCCGCACGGCCGTCAGGCCAATGCGGATTTAATCGAATCTATAAGAGTATTAATGCTTTGCCTTGCCACCGGTTCCATGAGGTTTGCAACCGCAGCCGGCAATCGGCCAGCCAAAGTTGCTTCGCCCTTCCAATGGACGCCTGTGCGCGGGCCATTGCCGTCCAGCGCGAATGCGGCCCTAATCGTCAAGGATTCGCCGGCCACTTTACCGTCGCCCTTGTATACCGCACTCCTGGGAGGCTCGCTTTCCGCAAGAGCCATTCGGATCGTCGCGGTGGACTTGATGAATGCCAGCCCCACTTTGAGTTGTACGGTGAACTCCTCGTCGTCGTGGACCTCGAGGTGGTCGATATTAGGCAGCAAAGGAGCGAAGCGCTTTGGATCCGTCAACATCGCGTACACTTCTTCGCGATTCTTGAGAAGCTCGAAATCTCCCTGAAACACGAAGTCCATAACCGTCCACTCTAGCGCTTACGATATTTGCCTGCGCTCAAGGCAGCGACATTCACGTAGCGCCGGTACCGTTGCTGCCATGCGCGAATTCCTCAGAAAGTGAAACGCAAAGACAATTGAATTTGACGCGGATTGGCCACCGCCGAAGGCGTCCCATACTGAGGAAGCGGCGAACCCTGAAAGTAAGACGGCCCGTTACCGCAAACATTGGCACCTCCAGCGGGGCAGAAGTCGGCGGCGCCGTATGCGGTATTGAAGTAAACGATGTTAAGGCGATTGAGCAGGTTGAAGGCCTCGACGCGGAACTGCCCCCGAATTTTCTCCTTCACCCGGAAGCTCCGCGACAGACCGATGTCAACAGTCTGAAACGAATCGCCCTTGAAGGTCTGGCGGCCCGCCAAACCGACGCGGTCGTTCAGATTAAACACATCGCCGTTGACATCGGACCCGGCGTAGACGTTGAAGTGATGCGGTGACTGGAGCGTAGTTATGGTGCTGAAAGTAAAATTGCGGAAGAAAGGCGACCAGTTCGACGGCGTGGTCAACAAGATGTTAAAGACTCCGCGGTTACGAACATCGTCGGGCGAGATAGCTCGCTCATCCCGGAAATTCTTACTGTCTTGCGGGAAGGCCGCGAAAGTGGGATTCACATCGTCGTCGATTGTTTTTGAAAACGTGTAGCTGAACCCAAATGTGAGATATTTTCCGGCTCGCTTCTGTCCATTGATCAGCAGGCCATCGAACTGCGAATCAAAGGCAGAGGAATATTGGAAGAAAATGGCGTAGGCGGGATTCCTCTCACCTGGAAACAGCGCGGGTCCGGCAGGTGGCGGAGCCGGGTAGCCAGGACATTGGAAAGAACCGCAGGCTTGCAGCCAATTTGCGAAAAACACGTTCTTGAATCCGGCATTGCCTTTCGCATCGTGGACGAGAACTTGTCCGCTCGGGTCGGGTTGATTTACGTTGTAGAAATTACCCAGATGGATCCCCCTAACGTGAAGGTAGGTCACGTCGATGGAGGTATCCTTAAACGGAGTGAAGTCCACGCTCAAGCTGGTTTGAGCACTGTACGGTTCTTGGGTGTTTGAATCCCACCTTGTAACCGTGACGAGTCCCTGAAAGCCACAGCCGGAGAGCACGCCGCCGGGACAGAATCCCAGAGGAGTTGCGTCCGGATAGGAGCCCTGCAGCATGCTGTTCAGAGCAATGTTCATAATCTGCGGGGAACTGGCGAAGGCGAACAAGCGCGAAGGCGCATTCAGATTGGAGTCGCTGGGGTTGTACTTGGTAGATCCGCCGCAACATGTTCCCTCAGGATAAAGACCTTCCGAGAGGATGGTGCCGTGAAACAATCCGAAGCCTGCGCGGACCACCAAGTTATGCGAGGTACCGATGTTGTACGCGAGCCCGATTCTGGGGTCGAAGTTCTTGTATTTGGTGTTGAAGACGCCCGAGGGCCAAGTCTCCCAAGCCCAACGAAGACCACCATTCAAAGTCAGCCGCCTCGTTGCTTGCCATTTGTCTTGAACGAAGAATCCACTGTAGGTGTGGCTAGGATCCCATTGGACTTGGTTCCTGACGCTGTCAGGAAAGCTGCTCCCCTGAAGAATCGAAGTATTGAAACTGGGCTCATTGAAATTAGGCGCTTGGAATCTCATGAAAAACAGCACCGAGGGAGAAGGGCCGATGCCGGCATACGCCCCGGCGCCTAGAAGCGCATCGACGCTGGAAAAATCAGCTTCAAAGGGATACCAAAGCACAAATTTTTCGTCCGACTTTAGGAAATTGAAATCGCCGCCAAAGGAGACCGTGTGATGTCCAGAGTTCCAAACGACATTGTCCTGCAACTCGAAGCGTTGCTCCCGGTAGAAGTCCGGGTTGCCGCGGTTCACGCCGATGGCGAACTCATTCGCGACTTCGAGATGCGGTTGAGTCGTGACTGTGGGGAAGTCAAAAGAGCGGCGGGCGAATTGACCGCGCAATTCGTTCACCAGGTGCGAAGAAAAATTGCTAGCCAAGTTGGCGACGAAAGACTGGTCGCGGAAGAAGTTGTTCTTGAAGGCCGAGGGAAGGTCGAAACCGTTGTTGAGCGGCGATAGGTTCGCCATGCGCGCGTCGGTGACGAAATAGCGCATGTAGAGATAGCTCTTCACGAAGTTGTGGTCCAGGCGAACGAAACCGTTGTCAGCGTCGTTCGTCCGCAGAACATTGAGACCCGCAGGTTCCGCGGGGAGATGGAATACGTTGGTCTTGACTTGATTAATGGCGTCAATATTCGCGAGAACGATCCTATTGTAGAACGGGGATTCTCCGCGGCGCTGCCCTTCATAGTTCGCAAACAGGAATGTCTGATCCTTTCGGATCGGGCCGCCGAGGCTCGCTCCGAATTGATTTTGCCGCAGGGCATGCAGTCCGGGAGCATCCAGCGCTCCGATTGCGTCCATGGCGCTGTTGCGGAAGTATTCGTAAAGCGATGAGTGCCAATCGTTGGTCCCACTGCGAGTAATAATGTTGACGATTCCGGCGTTGGAGCGTCCGAACTCAACACTGTAATCCGAATTAATTACGCGAAATTCCTGCACGGAATCCTGGGGTGGCGTGGCGCGCTGATTTTGAGAAGGAGTGGACATATTGTCGGCGCCATCCACGGCGACAAAATTGAAATGACTGCTTTGCCCTGCGAAGGATAGGTGCGTCCCGGTCTCGACGACCGCATCGGTCGAACCGGAGGTGGAGTTGCCAATCTGCACTCCAGGAGACAAAAGCGTGAAGCTGATGAAATCGCGCCCGTTGACCGGCAGGTCCGCGATTTGGCGCTCCTCGATGACCGAGCTGACCTGAGTCTTGGTGGGCTCAATGACCGGAGATTCTGCGAGCACGTTGACTTTTTCCTGCACGTCGCCGGGGCGAAGCGTAAGATCGAGGGCCGCAACCTGGCCGACTTGCAGCGTAACTTGGGCGCTCTCGGAACGAAAGCCGGACTGCTCCGCTGTGATGCGATAGGTGCCCGCGGGGAGCCCAGCAAGAGAGTAGCTTCCTTCCATGTTGGCCACGGCCAACCGTGAGAAACCCGTGGCGGTATTGAGTGCCGTCACTTTCGCTGCAGTTAGACTCGCACCAGATGAGTCATACACGTATCCCGTCAGCGTGGCGGTGACCGTCTGTGCGAATAAGGGTTTCTCGAAAGAAGAGCCCATCAAGAAGAGGAATACACAAAGCGGGAAAAAACGGCCATGAAGTGCCATCTTGCCTCCTGCCGCTCCGGCGTCTACGTGACGCTAGAGATTGAGCGACTATACGCATCTTTCGTCCTATGTCAAGCAGTAAAATGTCAGTGAGGTGTCAGAGACATGACACGAAGCCATCGAGCGGCCATTCCTCCCCGGGTCCCGGCTTCCAATTACTTCCCGTAAAGGGGTGACCTATGCCTGGGTTCCTCGGATCTGGCGGGATCGCCCAGCGGGCTTGGTCGAGCCGAGCCTGCGCAGGAGCGCGCGCATGACATGAATGGTAGACGGGTTTGACAGAATTTCCACTTTCTACGGACCGCCAGCCTGCAATTTCACTGTATAATCTCTGGCATGTCACGCCGAGCGAAAGCAAAATCGGGTGAGCGTTTGAGCGACATTGCTTTTCATCGCATCAAACGCGACATTGTGAGCTCAGTTCTCGGGCCGGGCACGGAGCTCACTGAGGGCGGCCTCGCTCAGCGGTGCAAGCTCGGGAAGGGCCCCGTGCGAGCCGCCTTGCTTCGCCTTTGTCAGGAAGGCTGGGTCCGCGCCATTCCTCGAAAAGGATACGTGATCGCACCTGTCACGGTCAGAGACGTTCAATCTATCTTTCAGTTGCGCCAACTGCTGGAGCCTGCCGTCATGCGACTTGCTGCGGGTCAAGTAGAAGGAGACCGGTTGAAGCGCTTGGACGCCGCATGCACGGCGCGCTCTAGTTCAAGTAATTTTCACCTCTCGACCAATCTGCGAGCCAATCGAATGTTTCACACCATCGTGGCGCATGCCTGCGGAAACGATCGGTTGGGTGGCATCATTGAAAAATTACAGGACCAATTGGAACGCCTGCTGCAATTGGGCTTGTCTTCCTGGGATAGGAACGTGGACCTACCTCTTGGCCACGGGCCATTGATCGAGGCTTTGCTCGCCGGCGACGGAGAAGCGGCTGCGCGCATTTCGGCCGCAGAGATTGAAACGACAAGAAAGATCGTTATGAACGCAATCACGTCCCACGCCGGACCGCTGCAGGTCCAGTTTGCGGGCGGCATGCGTTGGGAAAGCATGACCCTAAACGAATTTGTTAATGAAATCACCGAGATCGTCCAAAAGGACAACGCTTCGGAGATTCCAGTCAAGGTCGCGGAGAAGATGCCCCGGCTACTAGCAAATCCGAGCCTGCTCACCGCGGAACAGATGGTGTCCTTGAAGGACGCATATCGACAATACCTGCTCTATCTGCACCCCGAGGGTTGCTTTTCGATTTTGGCTCTGATTCGAGAAGCCGGACACTCGAGCCCGATCCACGACCACAATTGTTGGGGAGTAGTGGGCGTATACCAAGGCGAGGAACGCGAGCAGCGATACTTGGCCGTCGACGGGCCGGAGGACAACTATCGTCTGATTCCTTCCGGCGTAACCCATCACCGGCGTGGTGACGTAAGTTATTTCGATCCCTTCAGCCCAAACACCCATTGCGTCGACAATCCTTCGAGAGAAACGGCAATTTCGATTCACGTATACGGATCTGATATTCGGGAATTAGGCGCAAGCATCCGTAGGTGTTACTCGCTCGACGGGCGAGGCAGACCAGAGGCTCACCCGTAGTCCTGAGACCACATGAAGAACAATTCCTTGCCTGGGTTTTCAAAAGTCGATCACGTTGGGCTGACCGTCCCTGACGTTGAAGCGGCGGTCCGTTTCTATTGTGGAGTGTTCGGCGCCACCGAACTCTATCGGATGGGGCCGTTCGACGCGGAGGAATTGCCGCCGCTACCAGACGGCCGCGACTGGACGGCAGCACATGTAAATACTCCCGGCGCGCGGTTTCGATTTGTGATGTTGCAACTTGGGCCAAGCATGATGGTTGAATTATTCCAGTACGACAGGCCAGTCGATCGAGAAACGAAACTTCCACGCAATTGCGATTTGGGCGGACATCATCTGGCACTGAAGGTACAAGACCTCGGGAGGGCAATTCAGTTCTTGCGGGAGCAGCCGGAGGTTACGTTGATGGCCGGCCCCATAGTGATCTCCGAAGGGCCGTGCGCGGGACTGCGCGTTATTTACTTTCTGGATCCCTGGGGCAATCAGTTGGAACTAGTGGAATTCAATCGCTAGTCTGCTTGGGCTGCGGTAGAGGGCCTGCTTGCGTGATGCCGATAGTGTTCCGTCGGAGGTAGTTGCGCTCACCACAGCGGGTTGAGTTCGACAGGCTTTTGCAATTCATCGTGGGCCTATTCTAGGCTCTCGCGCACAGATTTATGGATTCGTTCGACGCAGTTTTTGTGGGTAGCGGGATTAACTCGCTCGTCGGCGCAGCCGTTCTCGCCAAGGCCGGGTGGAAGGTCTGTGTCTTGGAGCGCAATTCCTGGATTGGTGGAGCCATTCGCTCCGCCAACGTTACCGTTCCCGGATTCGTTCATGACCTCTACTCTGCGTGGCACCCCTTGTTTGCCGGCTCCGAAGCGTACCGGCTGTTAAGAGGCGACCTGACGGCACGCGGCCTCGAATACTTAAATACCGATTATCCAACCGGCACGCTGTTTCCGGATGGCACCGCTGCCTTCCTCTCCACGGCACAAACACTGAACGAACAAGAATTTGAAAAACTCGCACCCGGCGACGGCGCTGCTTGGGCCCAAGTCCTTTCGGGGTTGTCGGGGCGCATCGGCCTCGCGTTTGGCATCCTTGGCACTGAACTGTGGTCTTGGGATGGCATTGCCCTCGGCGCAAAAGCCCTGCGTGGGCAGGGTATTCAAGGATTGCTTGAATTTGGCCAAGGAGCATTGAGTACGAGCCGGAAATGGCTCACAACCACATTTGCTTCGCCAAAAGTGCACGGTTTGCTGGCGCCGTGGGTGTTGCATATGGGTCTCGGACCAGAAAGCGCCGGGTCCGGGTTCATGAACGAAGTGATATCTGTTGCCTTGCAATTAGGAGGAATGCCGGTTCCTCGGGGGGGCGGGTCGCGTTTGGCGGAAGCCCTCTCTCGCCTAATCCGTGATCTCGGCGGCAGCGTTGAGACGGACGCGCATGTGAGTTCGATCGACGTCGCGAACGGCAGGGCAACTGGAGTGCGAAGCAGAGGGCAGGCTGTCTCGGCTCGGCGTGCAGTCGTCTGCAATGTGACACCCCAGCAACTTTACTTGCACCTGCTTGGAGGTAGCACCGTTCCCCCGGCACTCCGGCGCAGGGCCGAGAGCTTCCAATATGGCAGGGCGGACATGCAGATTCATCTTGCGCTCTCCGAGCCGCCACACTGGCCGAATGGCGACCCTCGATTCCTCCGCACGGCGATTGTTCATGTGAACGACGGAATGGACGGCGTTTCCCGCGCCGTGAACGAGGCGGATCGGGAATTGCTTCCTGCCGACCCCACCGTTGTGGTGGGTCAGCCGCTGGCTGTGGATCCTTCGCGGGCTCCGGAAGGCCGGTGGATCTTCTGGTTGCAACTACAGGAGTTGCCCAGCCGTCCGAAAGGAGATGCGGCGGGAGAGATCGACACCGGGGACGGTTCGTGGACGGAGTCCCTGCGCGAGCGTTACGCCGATCGCGTGGTTGCAAAGCTCGGGCGACAGATTCCGAACCTCGAAAGCTCGATCCTAAAACGAGTAGTGCTCTCGCCCGCCGACCTTGAAGCTGACAATATCAATCTCGTTGGCGGAGATCCTTACGCCGGATCCTGTGCGGCCGATCAGTTCTTCCTGATGCGTCCATTGCCAGGAACACGTGGGCACCGCACGCATATTGCCGGGCTCTATCACATCGGTGCGTCCACGCACCCAGGTGCCGGCCTGCACGGAACCTCAGGACTCTTGGTGGCCAAGCATCTACTGGGGCGCCGTTTCAAAGGATTG
>JBGOVR010000105.1:0-16954 GCA_041478205.1 Candidatus Acidiferrum sp. | reverse complement strand
TCCTCGTTGAATCCGTACCGCCGGAGGCCTTCGTCAGCCAGCAGTTGATTCGGCGCCCAGGCGTACGGGTAGTCCCATTGGCCGCCGGTTTCGCGCGGGCTCATGACCAAACCACCGGCCTGCTCGAACCTGCCCAAGTGCTGTACCACTGCTTTTGCTTGTTCGGGCGTCGCGATGCCGGCCCACAGCGGATAAAACGTAGTCACATACTCGTACGTGGAGCGTTCCTGTTTCTCGAAGTCGTAGTCGAAATACTGGCCGCGCTGGACGTCCCACAGATACTTCTGAATTTTTTCCTTGCGATCCTCGGCGCGCTGGCCCCACGCCTCTGCGTCTTGTTTTCGTCCCAGCATGCCGCTGATCTGCTCCAGGTCTTTCTCGGTCTTGTAGAGCAGGCTGTTCAGGCAGACGGGAGCGTAATGATGCGTCGCCGCGCCATACGGACCGAAACGAAAAGAAATATCGAAGCCGGACTCACGCATGGACCTGTCGCCTTTGTAGTAGTCGGCGCTCAGCGCGATATCCCCGGCTGCATCGCAGTCCGGCCTGGCCATTGTCCGTGCATAGTCGCACACCTGAATGGAATAGGTGGAACCGGCCGTGAGCGGCGATGTTTGGCCGGCCGGTTTCCGGATGAGCAAGCCGCGGTCAAATTCCGGGTGGCTCAAGAAGAAGGCCGCGACCTGGCGGTAGTGGCCGGTTTCATCTTTCACGCTTTCCGCAGCCGGCCCGTCACCGAAATCGTAGTAGCGCGAAAGGCCGGTCGACCCTGCAGTGTGCGGTTCACGTGTCCAGAGTTCATGATCTCTGACCGCATAGTCATAGGCCTTTTCGAGCCAGGCACGGTTTTCGTGGCCAGCAGCCTTTTGCGCTTCGTATACCGTGAGAATCATGGAGGTCAAAAAAGGAGGTTGAGAGCGCGTCAAATAATAAGTTCGATTCGCATTCAGCACCGCGCCGTAGTGCTCGATCTCAAAGAAAAAGTTCTCGACCATGCCTTGCGCTAGATCGATTCTGTTGTCTCGTACGAGACCCCGGATGATGAAGTAGCTGTCCCAGCCGTACATTTCATTAAATCTTCCGCCGGGAACGACGTAGCGATTTTCGAGATACAGCAATCCGGGGGGATCGATTTTGCCGGGATCCATCTCGCCGAGATGGTGTACTACCGCCGGCAAGTGCTGTACTTGGAGGTGGCATTGTTTCTGAAGTTGCTGGACCGCGGCAGGAACGTCGAAGTCCGCCGGGAGGTAGAGCACCGAAGCGGCGGCCAGCTTCGGATCAACGATGGTCTTGCAATCGGTGAGCGAGCGCGTGAGCGAATCCCACCCCGAGGCGATGTAGCTGCGGATTTGATCGAGGCCGTGTTCTGGAGAAGCGGACTGCCGATCGGCGGTGCTCGCAGAGGTGCCGGCCAGGAGGAAAACAAGCAAAGACAGAGTGAATCTTTGCCAGCCGCGGGGGCTACGATTTGCCCGGGAAACGCCTCGCGCAGTTACGGGGTGCATCGTCTTGAAGAGCATATTCCTTTGTCCGGGCTGGGGCAATATCTCTTTTGTCTAGAATAGCATAGCGCAGGTTGTGGGGTTGGCGTGGAGCACTTATCCGGACGCCCAGAAGCAGGACACAGGCTGTTTTCTTATGCTATGGTTTAGGCCTGCTTGTGCCCGGGTGGCGGAATGGCAGACGCTGAGGACTTAAAATCCTCCGGGGATTTTTCCTCATGTGGGTTCGACTCCCACCCCGGGCACCATTTCGTCTGAATTTGAAAAAGAGGGCCTCGCGCGAAAACGTCAACGTCATAAGTGCGTATCTTCCGTCGCGTGGTCGGACCGGCAATTTCATTCGTGACAACATGGGGCAAAATCTCTGCCGCTTTCCGTTCGTCTTCTTCTAGAATCTCTCTGACTCAACCCGCGTGACGCGCTAGAGCGTTTTGCCCGGCGGATGTTTTGCGCCTTGCCTGAGGGAGGTCCGTGTGGCATCGAACGATTCTTTTGATCTGATTGTGATCGGCTGTGGTTCCGCCGGTGAAAAAGCCGGCGCGCAGGCCGCCTATTTTGGCAAGCGTGTTGCCGTCATCGAGCGCGCTCAGGACGTGGGCGGCAGTTGCATCAACACCGGCACGGTGCCCAGCAAGACGCTGCGCGAGTCTGCGCTCTATTTTTCCGGGCTCAAGCAGCGCGGCCTCTACGGCATCGATTACTCGCTCAAGGACAATCTCACCGTCCACGACTTCATGCACCACGAGCGCGAGGTCGTGGAGATGGAGCGCCAGCGCATCCTGAAGAATCTCGAGCTGCATCACATCGAGTTAGTACGCGGGCAGGCCTTCTTTGAAGACGCGCACACCGTGGCCGTGTCCGGCGCCAGCGGCACGCGCCACCTGCGCGGCGAAGTAATACTCATCTCCACGGGTTCCAAGCCGCACCGGCCGCTGGAAATCGCCTTCGACGACGTCCACGTTTTTGACTCCGACACGTTCTTGCAGATGGAGCGCATCCCGCGGAGCCTTGCGGTGATTGGCGGCGGAGTCATTGGCTGCGAATATGCCTCGATCTTCATCGCCCTCGGCGTGAGCGTCACGTTGGTCGACGGCCGCGATCGCTTGCTCCCGTTCCTCGACGCCGAAATTTCCGAGCGCCTCCGCGTCCGGCTGGCGGCACTGGGCATGCAGTTCTGGTTCAACGAGCGGCCCGTCAAGGTCCAAAGCACAGCGTCCGGCGTCGATCTGGTGATGAAGAGCGGCAAAACGCTCCAGACCGAATCGGCGTTGTTCGCTGCCGGGCGCCGCGCGGCGGTTGACGGCCTGGCTCTTGAAAAGGCGGGTCTGGCTATCAACGACCGCGGATACATCTCGGTCGACGACAACTACCGCACCGCCGTGCCGCACATTTACGCCGCCGGCGACGTCATCGGTTTTCCCGCGCTGGCCTCGACGTCGATGGAACAAGGGCGCGTGGCGGCGTGCCATGCCTTCGGCTTCAAGTACAAGCAACGCGTTGCCTCGATGCTGCCAATGGGCATCTACACGATTCCAGAAATCTCCGCCGCAGGCGAGACCGAAGAATCCTGCAAGGAGAAAAAGATCGACTACTGCGTGGGCCGCGCTCTTTATTCCAACAACGCTCGTGGCCACATCGTGGGAGACACCGCGGGACTGCTCAAGCTCGTTTTCGCGCGTGCCGACCGAAAGCTTCTGGGCGTCAGCATCATCGGCGAGATCGCCACGGAGCTCATTCACATCGGCATGATGGTTCTGGACAACAACCTTACGATCGACGAATTCATCGAGCAGGTCTTCAATTACCCCACGCTCAGCGAGACGTACAAGTACGCTGCCTACGACGGGCTGGGCAACCTTGCCGGCCACAAACTCCGCGAAGGCTAACCAATCCCGGCACCGCTTTTCGGATCGGCCACTGGTGGATGCTGAATTCTTGCCTGTCCCCGCTCTTCTCTTCTTTCGCCGCGCTGCATGCTGTAGATTCAACCCATGCGGCGTCCCCACTCAATTCCTGCGATCTCATTTATTCTGTTTACGACCACACTTTTCTCGATACTCGCCGGTTCGCGCACTTCTTCGCGGGCCAGCGCAGATCAGGCTCCTGGCACCACCTACCTCGGCTTCGACCGCAATATCTATCCTGGAGACGACGCTCTTCCGGTCTTACGGAAGACCTTCTCGTTCGCGAGCTATTGGTTGAGCCCGCCACCGGGAGAAAAAGTCAACAGGTGGCGTGGTAAACGCGAACTGCTACGCTCGCATGGATTTGGATTTGCCGTCCTGTACCGCGCCCGTCCGAGCAGCGAGATCAGGACGGAAACCGCAGCCAAGCAAAAAGGCGCTCTCGACGCGCACAGTGCAGCTACTTCAGCAAGAACGGAAGGCTTCGCCGCACAAACCATCGTTTTTCTGGATATCGAAGAAGGTGGCCGCTTGCCGGCCGCCTATCACGCGTATCTGCGTGCTTGGACGGACGAACTGGCGCGTGCCGGCTATCGCGCCGGCGTCTATTGCTCCGGCATACCTGTTGATGAAGGCGGCGGCGTAAACATCATCACTGCCGACGACATACGCCATAACATCGGCGCGCGGCGTATCACCTACTGGGTGTACAACGACGTCTGCCCGCCTTCGCCTGGGTGCAACTCTCCGCAAAACCCGCCGCCGGTTTCCGCGAGCGGTGTGTCGTACGCCGCGGTCTGGCAATTCTCACAGTCGCCGCGCCGCAAAAAATTCACCGAGCACTGTGCCGCCACTTATCAGACGGACGGCAACTGCTACGCACCGGGCGACATCGCCCATGCGTGGTTCCTGGACGTCAACACCGCTATTTCGCCCGACCCTTCCAGCGGGGCGAGAAAGTGATACTCCAAGTCGGATAAGCGGTAACCAAATTGCTTATTGCGTGGGATTTCGCGGAAACTTGAAATAGGGAAGTCGCACGCCGTTGATCACGATTTGGTCCGCTCGTATGTTTGTTGGCGCTTCAAAACCCTTGGTGCCGCCGCTCGTCACGAAATCGTCTTGATCCACGCCGTCGCCGCTGACTCCCAGTCCGCCAACCAGCGTTCCGCCGCGATAGAGTCCCGCGCTTCCTGGAAAGAACACGATTCCGCTCTTGTTCACGTTGGCAGGGCCCGCCTGAAAGCCCTGGGTGCACGGATTCGCGGTGTCCAGCGTATATAGATTGAAGAACGGTCCGGCACTCGAGCCGTCGATTCCCGGTGGAAACAAGGGCTGCGCACCGAAGCTGATCGTCCGATTCGTGACCGCCGTTCCCATCGGCACATTGTTGAGGTCCGCCGCGATGCGCGATGCGCTGTTGAAGTACACCATGTTCCGCGCCTTGCTGGCGGCCACGTCGATGCTGAACACCGTGGAATCCACCATGCGCCGCAGTCCGATGATGGTTCCATCTAGGTCTGCTACGGCGATCGCCATCCGCGTCCGCGAACCCAACGGCAGCCGGATCGCCGCGCGTTCCGTATTCGCCGTCGCTTCCGCGTTGTCCAAAACCTGCTTCACATCCGCAGCGGAAAGTCCGCCCATCGGTCCGTTCGCCGGCGCGATCAAATCGCCCTCTGGCGGCTGACCTTGGCTATTTGTTGCCGCCACCAGGAACGTTCCCGCTCCTGCAACGGGCCCTGCGGAAAATCCGGCCGGCAGCGTTGCTTGATTCACGAACGGCAGCGCGATGCCGCCGATGAACACGACCCCCGGAGGAGAAGGCGTCGGTCCAAAGGAGTCCCCGGGCCCGGTGCGTTGCGCTTTCGACCCGGTGAATGCCGCATATTCGGCCACGTTCTGGTTGTTTGACGGCGTCACCACGCCCACTCCGCCCACAACCACGTTTTTGTAGAAGATCGGCACGCCGCCCGGATTCACGGCATTCGGATCCGAATCCATCACATCGGCTTTGCCTGTCGTGATTCCGAGCCCGAATCCGCCGCTCAACGCCAGCGAAGGAGGGACCTTGCTTATGAACGTGGCGCCGTTTACCAGCGTGCATCCGCGATTGGTGTTCTCGATTCCATACAGATCGGCGGTCGGTTGATTCATTACTCCCGCGGGGAAATGAATCCCGCTGATGAATCGCACGGTTCGCGAAGAAAGCGGCGCTTGATCGTTGCTGAAGAACGCGCCCGTCCGCGCCAGCGATACCGCCACGTCGTTGGCGTTCTGCGTCTGGCCGAAATTTCCGGCGGCCGTCGTGGGCGCATTTTGCGTTCGAAATACACCCAGCACGAACCCCGCACGATCCACAACCGCCACGACCATATCCACGTTGACGGAACTTACGGCCGCCTGCACGATGTTCTTCACGTCCGTGGTCTGCAGCGCTTGTACCGGCGCGATCGCGGGCGGGCTTACTGGCGTACTGCTCCCTCCCCCGCAGCCCATGAGCAAGAACGCCAGCGCCGTGGCAATTCCAATCGCCACCACGGCACCCAGCGCAAGCATCTTTCTTCGCTGTGCGAGTGCGCGGCGCGACTCCACCGGGCGTCGCAATGAGTGAGCATATGGCATGGAATGAGTCATTGCTTTCGTATCATACTTCTTCGCAACCGCTTAAGGCTCTTGCCCGTTGCTGCGCTTATTAGTGAACGGTCTTACCACGCACCTGCTTGCGGGGTGTTATCGAGAATCTGCCGGGTCCCGGAAAAACTGTTGCCCCACGCCTGCGGATGTTGTTATCTAGAACCCGATTCAGCCCTTAGCGCAGACTATTTCAGGCCTAACGAATGAAACCTTGGTATCCGCGTGAATTTCGCCGCGTGCCCCGCGCAATTTGCGCGTGTGTGGTTCTTTTTTTCGGCGCACCAGGGATCTCGCACGCGTCGGCGTCACCATGGCAGCAATCGGAATCATCCAGTCAGCCGGCATCGCAGCAGACTCCCCCTCAAAACCCCGTGTCCAGCCCGGCGCAAAGCCCTGCTCAAAACGACGTTCCGCAATTGCGCGAATCCGGCCCGCCGCGGCGAATCCCGCGCCAGCAGGCGCTCACCGCTGCGGCTCTCGACGGCAGTGTGCGGGAAGCCATCGCTCCGGCCGGCTCGCGCCCCGTGGCCGCGGCCCAGCTTAACTTGCGCAACCTTCAGACGGGCCAGGTGCTGCGCGCGCTGACCTCCGGCGAAGGAATTTTCCGGATCCTCCCGATCCTCCCCGGGCACTACGAGCTTCGCGTCGAAGCCGAAAGCTACGCTCCCTTTGTCCTTCCCGATCTGACCCTCAACACCAACGAAGTCGTCACCCTGGAAATTTCTCTCGTATCGACCGCCAGCGCCGAGTTTCGCTCGCGCCTGCCGCGTCTGCCAGAGCTCGGCCCGGCCGCGCCGCCCGAATCGCTTCCGGCCATGGGCACTTACCGCGAACTGCGCCATCGCCTCGATTCCGATCCCAACTACATCGCCGAACTCGCTCCAGACATACTCCCTCCCGTGGGCGATGTCTACAACCTCGTGCCAAATCGCTGGGCTTTGCAACAGCCCGACTATCGCCGCTATTCCCAGAAGGGCGAGTACATGTACACCAGGTCGCGCTGGTTCGATCCGTTCAACCGCAACCGCTTCAAGGGGGACCAGCCCATCTGGGCCGGCGTGCTGGGCCAGCAGACGTTTTTGAATCTCACGGCGTCTTCGGAAACGTTTTTCGACGGCCGCCGTGTGCCGTCGCCCAGCAATGTCAGCGCGGCGCAGGCTGGCAGTTCGACCTTCTTCGGTCGAGGCGAACAGGCCTTCGTCGATCAAACGTTCCGGTTTACTTTCGATCTTTTCCACGGAGACGCCTCTTTCAAGCCGGTCGCCTGGCGCATTCGCATCACTCCCGAACTCAGCCTCAACGACCTAAATGTAAGGGAGCTGGGCATCGTGAGTCCCGACGTGCGCCATGGCACCAACCGCTTCGACGATCATCTGGGTTTGCAGGAAGCTTTCGCCGAATTGAAGCTTCACGACCTCGGTCCCAACTACGATTTCATCTCCGCACGCGCGGGCATTCAGCAATTCAACGCCGACTTCCGCGGCTTCCTCTTCGTCGACGAGGAGCCGGCACTGCGCATCTTCGGTGATCTAAGGTCCGACCGCATCGAGTACAACGCGGCGTATTTCAATTTTCTTGAGAAAAATACCAACAGCGGCCTCAACACCTTTCTCAAGCGCCATCAGCAAGTCGTTCTCGGCAATGTCTACCTGCAGGATTTCTTTTTTCCCGGCTACACCGCGGAATTCATAGGCGCGTGGAACAAAGACGACGGCAGCGTGCATTACGACGACAACGGTTTCCTCGTGCGCCCCGCTCCGATCGGCAACGTCATCAACCAGAATCCCGGCGTGGGTCCCATTTCGCACCGCATCGACGTGGGCTATTTTGGCTGGCTCGGCAATGGACATATCCGCCGCATCAATCTCACTCACGTCTTCTATCAGGCCTTTGGTAAAGACACTTTCAATCCCATCGCCGGCCGCCGCGTCACTGTTAACGCACAGATGGCTGCCGCCGAGCTTTCCTACGACCGCGACTGGATTCGTTACCGCGTCTCCGCTTTCTACACCTCCGGCGACGCGAATCCCCGGGACTCGCGTGCGCGAGGCTTCGATTCCATCCTCGATCTGCCGAATTTTGCCGGCGGCATCTTCAGTTTCTGGGATCGCGAAGCCATTCGACTCACCGGCTCCGGTGTTTTGCTCACCACGCCCGGCAGCTTGATCCCCAGCCTCCGCTCCAGCAAAGATGAAGGCCAGGCGGAATTCGTCAATCCCGGAATTTTCCTCGCGAACGCCGGCGCCGACTTCGACATCACACCGAAGCTAAAGGGCTTCGCCAACGTCAACTTTCTTCGCTTCGAGCGCACCGAGCCGCTCGAGTTCTTGTTATTTCAATCGCCGATTCACCACACCATCGGCACGGACTACGGCATCGGCGTCGAATATCGTCCGCCGCTCAGCGAAAACATCATCCTCACCGGCGGCGCTTCCGCCCTGCAGCCTGGGCAGGGGTTCAAGGACATCTACACCGGCCGAACACTGTTCTCGCTTTTTGGCTCCATGAAGTTTACTTTCTGAGGCGCGACCTGATGCTCTCCTTCATTCCCAAACCCAGCGCTTCTTCTCTGCGCAATCTCTGCGTTCTCTGCGTCTCTGTGTTGTCTTTTCTCTTCGCCGTTCGCGCCGGTTTGCCTTTTACCGCCAGTGCCTCGCAGGACGCTCCGTCCTCTCGCGGACAATCGCAGGAAGACGCCGACCGCAAATCCGCCGGCTGCATCTCCTGCCACACCTCTACGGACGAACCGACGATGCATCCAACGAAAACCGTCCACCTGGCGTGCGCCGATTGTCATGGCGGCAACTCTTCTATCAGCGTCGCGCCGGGTATCGCGCCCAATTCCGCCCAGTACATCGCCGCCAAAGAAAAAGCCCACGTCCAGCCGCGCGATTCCAGCTTCAAGGATCGTTCGAATCTTCCCGAGCGCGCCTACACGAAGTGGCTCAAGGAATCCGCCGACTACGTAAAATTCATCAATCCCGGAGACCTCCGCGTCGCGCCTGAAACCTGCGGCCCCATCGGCTGCCACGCCAGCGAAACCCGCGCCGTCTCCACCAGCATGATGACCCACTCGGGTTTTCTTTGGGGCGCCGCGCTCTACAACAACGGCGGCACTCCCTACAAAAACTCGCATTTCGGCGAAAGCTACGGCCGCGACGGCAAACCGCAGTCCATCAAGACTGCGCCTCCACCCACTCCCGAAGAAACTCGCAACAAGGGCGTCCTTCCGGAGCTCGATCCTCTCAATCGCTGGGAAATCTCCCAGCCCGGCAACGTCCTCCGCGTGTTCGAGCGCGGCGGCCGCAAGAAAGGGGAACTGGGTAATCCCAATCGCGAGGAAGATCCCGGCAAGCCCGACGATCAGCTCAGCGAGCGCGGCTTCGGCACCGAGCTCCGCACCGATCCCGTTTTTCTGGGCCTGCAAAAAACCCGCCTGCTCGATCCGGTCATGTCGCTTCCCGGCACCAACGACCATGCGGGCGACTATCGCTCCAGCGGCTGCTCCTCGTGCCACGTCATCTACGCCAACGACCGCGATCCGGCACACTCCGGTTCGTACGCCCAGTTCGGCCACTCCGGCTTCAGCGCCTCTTCCGATCCCACGATTCCCAAGAACGAGCCCGGCCATCCCATCAAGCACACCTTCACGCGTTCGATTCCTTCCAGCCAGTGCATGATCTGCCACATTCATCCCGGCACGAACATGGTCACCACCTATTTCGGCCTCACCTGGTGGGACAACGAAATCGACGGCGAAAAAATGTATCCGAAGGAGCAGCACAATCCGAGCGAACAGCAGCGCTATCAATCCTATCTGCGCAATCCGGAAGCCGCCGCGGCTCGCGGCCTGTGGGGCGACGGCAAGTTCCTCGACAAGGTAGGCAGCAACGAATTCAATTCACAATTGAAGACCACGCAGTTCGCCGACTTCCACGGACACGGCTGGGTCTTCCGCGCGGTCTTCAATCACGACCGCAAAGGCAACTGGCTCGACAAGGACGGCAAGCAAATCGCTTTCGAAGACCCGCAGCGTTTCGGCAAGGCCGTTCATCTTGCGGACATCCATCTCGAAAAAGGCATGCAGTGCGCCGACTGCCATTTCGCGCAAGACAATCACGGCAACGGCAAAATTTACGGCGAGCCGCGCGCCGCCGTCGAGATCGACTGCGTCGATTGCCACGGCACAATCCGCAACAAAGCCACGCTGATCACTTCGGGTCCCGCCGCGCCGGATTCCGCGCGCCCCGGCGAGCCTCGCGGCCGCCATCTCGACGCCCTCCGCACGCCTTGGGGTCTCCGCCGTTTCGAGTGGCTCGCCGGCGGAAAGCTCATCCAGCGTTCCATGAGCGACGAGCACAAAGAATGGGAAATCATTCAGACCACCGACACCATCACGCCCGGCAACGTGCACTTCAGCGCCAAATCCATGCGCGCCAAGCTCATCAACAAAGACGGCATCGTGTCCTCGCAAATGCCCGCCGACGACACCCACCTCGCTCACGGCAATTCCTCTATGACCTGCTACGCCTGCCACACCTCCTGGACGCCCACCTGCTTCGGCTGCCATCTGCAGATGACCGCCAACGTGCGCCGCCCCATGCTCCACAACGAGGGCCTGCTCACGCGCAACTACACCAGCTACAATTTCCAGGTCCTTCGCGACGACATCTACATGCTCGGCGTCGACGGCACCGTCACTGGCCATCGCGTGGCGCCCGCCCGCTCCTCCTGCGCCGTGCTGGTCAGCTCGCAAAACGCCAACCGCGAGTGGCTTTACTACACGCAGCAAACCATTTCCGCTCCCGGTTTTTCCGGCCAAGCCTACAGCACCTACGTTCCGCACACCGTGCGCGGCAAAGAAACCAAGCAGTGCAGCGACTGCCACGTCTCCGCCGCCAACGACAACAACGCCTGGATGGCCCAGCTTCTCCTCCAAGGCACCAACTTCATGAACTTCATGGGCCGCTACGTCTACGTCGCCACTGGCAAGAAAGGCCTCGAAGCCGTCGCCGTCGCGGAACACGATGAGCCCGAGGCCGTCTACGGCAGCGATCTCCATCGCATCGCCTACCCCGCGGACTACAAGAAATTCCTCGGCCATCACCGCGAGCTGGCCACCGCCTACGAGCATCCCGGCAACGTCCTGGACATTCAGGCGCGCGGCGAGTACGCCTACGCCGCCAATGGTCCCGGGGGCCTCCGCGTCTACGATATAGCCAATCTAGACAACAAAGGTTTTTCCGAGCGCATGACCACCGCGCCGGTTTCTCCCATCGGCCAGCGCTTCTTCGTCCCTACGAAAAACGCGCTCGCCGTCGCTTCGCCCACTACGCTCGGCGTCGATCCCCTTCGCGCGCAGCTCCCGGAAAACGAAGAGCAAGCCGTCCATTTGCTCTACGGTTTTCTCTACGTCGCCGACAAAGAAGAAGGCCTCGTCATCGTGGGCACTCCCGACCTGAAAGCAAAAAGTCCCGGCGTGGGCACGCTCCTCGACGGCAATCCCGCCAACAATTTCCTCAAACGCGCGCTAGCCTTCAATCCCGGCGGCGTCCTCACCGGCGCGCGCCGCATCACCATCGCCGGCACTTACGCCTATATCCTCACGGACAAATCTCTCGTGGTCGTCGACCTCAACAATCCGCTGGCCCCGCGCGTCACCGCCACCGTCGGTGCGCCCGCGCTAAATGATCCCCGCGGCATTGCCGTGCAATTCCGCTACGCGTTCGTCGCCGATCGCGATGGCCTCAAAGTTCTGGACGTCACCGACCTCGCGCAACCAAAGCCGGTCGCCAACGCCGTCGTGCCCCTTGAAGACGCCCGCAACGTCTACATCGCCCGCACTTACGCCTACGTCGCAGCGGGGAAGCAAGGCCTAGCCATCGTCGATGTCGAGCAGCCAGACAAACCAAAGCTTGACCAACTCTTCACCGCCGAAGGCCAGCTCAACGACGTCAATGATGTAAAGATCGGCATGGTCGCCGCCAGTGCCTTCGCCTTCGTCGCCGACGGCAAGAACGGCCTCCGCGTCCTCCAAATCGTCTCGCCGTGGGACGACCCCGCTCACTTTTCCGGTTTCAGCCCCCGCCCCACGCCAAAACTAATCGCCACCGCCCACACCCACGGCCCCGCACTCGCCATTTCCAAAGGTATCGACCGCGACCGCGCCGTGGACGAATCTGGCAACCAGCTCGCCGTCTTCGGCCGCCGCGGTGCCCGCCCGCTCAACCGTGCTGAATCCGAGGGCCTCTACCTTCGCCCGGCTCCGGGCGGCCCGCAGCCCTACGCCGTCACCGACGACCCCGTCGAGCATCCCTATTCCGCCCCGGCTTCTTCCGCCACACCCTCGGGGCCAATCGCCTGGCTAAGCCGCGCCCGAGAATGGCTTTCTTCGCTCCTTTAGTGCGGCTCGCTCTTTGCCCCGAGGAAGCTCGGTTCGCCGCAATTCGCCCTTCCTCATCAATCCCTCGGGTACCCTCCGTTGTTGACTGTTTCGTGCCTTCTCTTCCCTTTCGCCCGGCTGCCAGGAAGACGGTTCGTCTCCCGATCCATACCTTCCATGGACAACTCCTTTCCTTATAACCAGTTACCTCCATGCCGCATCTAAGAGAAAGCTTACAGAACATTCACGATTTATACGCATGAGACCCATTAAAATAATTCGTGAGGCGCGGTACCAGAACCACGCTAAGGTAGAGAAGTAGTCTTAAGAAATGAGGAGTATTAGACCATGCTAAAGCAGTATCTTCTGGCCAGCGACTTCGACCAGACGCTCAGTTTTAACGACTCGGGTGTCGTGTTGAGCGAACTCATCGGCTTTCACGGCTTCCACGACAAGGTCCTCGGACTGGCGCAAACCAACCTCGTCCAGCAAGGCGCCGAACTCAGTTATCTCATTCTCCACGATCCCGAATTTCGCCGCGTGCGGCGCGAGCATCTCATTGAAACCGGCAAGCGCATCCGCCTCAAGCACGACGTCGCCCTTTTTGCGCGCGCTCTCGACAATCTTGCCGAGGGCTACAAGATCCATTTCAACGTCATCTCCGCAGCGCCGCAGGAGATCATTCAGTCCGCTCTCGAAGGCATCGTTCCGCCCGATCACATTTTTGGCACGCGCTTCCGCTACAACGAAGCCACCGGAGAAGTCGACTCCATCATCCGCGCCACCGCGGGCTGGGGCAAAATCACCGTCCTCGAAGAAATTCGCGCGGCCCTCGGCATCAGCCACGACCACATCATCTACATGGGCGACGGCAGCTCCGATCTCCCGGTCATGATGCACGTCAATCAGCACGACGGCCTGACCATCGCGGTTTCCGAGGTCAAGTTCATCACCCGCGTCGCCAACCGCACCGTTCTCAGCGACAACACCATGAGTGTGCTCGTTCCGGTGCTCGAAGAAGTCCTGCGTTGGGACTCCGTGAAAATCCGTCGCTTCTTCGCCACCTACGGCCTCACCTTGCGCGAGTGGGACAAGATGCGCACCGACATGCTCACCATTGAGGAGTCCGCCGTACAGGTCGCCTCCTCGGCCCGGCCGCAATAGCCTCGCCCGACGTAGGGGCGCAGCTTTGTCCTGAGGTGACCGAAGGACTGTTGCGCCCCTGCTCGGCAAAATTCCAGATTTCTCCAGGTGTTTTCTGAATGTTCCCGAAACTTCTTTCCGCGGCGTGTAGCCCCGGACTTCATCCCAGCATCTGATTCACTTACAATTCCTTCGGAGGCTGCCATGTCCAAGAAATCCATCCTCATGCTGGTTGGCGATTACGTCGAAGACTACGAGGTGATGGTCCCGTTCCAAGCGCTGCTGATGGTCGGCCACAACGTCCACGCCGTTTGTCCCGGCAAGAAATCCGGTGAAGTCGTGCGCACCGCCATCCACGATTTCGAAGGCGACCAGACCTACTCCGAAAAACGCGGCCACAATTTCTCTCTCAACGCTACCTTCGATCAGGTCAAGCCCGAAGACTACGACGCCCTCGTCCTACCCGGAGGCCGCGCGCCGGAATACCTCCGCCTCAACCCCCGCGTCATCGAAATCGTCCACCACTTTTCAAAAGCCAACAAACCCATCGCCGCTATCTGCCACGCCGCGCAAATCCTCGCCGCCGCCGGAGTCTTGGAAGGAAAGAAGTGCAGCGCCTACCCTGCTGTCGGGCCCGACGTCACCCTCGCGGGCGGCACTTACGTCAGTCTCGCCATGACCGACGCCGTTGCCGACGGCAACCTCGTCACAGCGCCGGCCTGGCCCGCTCACCCCGCCTGGCTCGCCAAGTTCCTCGCCGTCCTCGGCACCCGCATCGAACTCTAAGGTGCGCTACTGCTGTTTGTTGCTGCTGCTGTCATGTTGCCCGCCCGGTACGCGGAAACTTCTCCAGCCAGACCCACCGCCGCCGGAATCACAAAAATTTACCTCGCCTGGACATTCGCGGGTTACAAATGCTGTAATTCTACGTCTGACAAATGGAACCCATGCCAGCACCCGCAACATCCTTTCGAGGTAAAACGGTATGAAGCTGAAAACGAGCCCCCGGCTCATCGTTCTTCTCGCCTTCATCGCATCCCCTCTCGCCACCCTTGCGCAGGACTGGCGCCCCCCCACCACCCTCAAAAAACTCCCCAACGGCCTCACCGTGGTCCTCTCCGAGGACCACTCCGCCCCCACCGCGGGCGTCTGCGTCTCCTACGGCATTGGCTCCCGCCTCGAGCCCGAAGGCCGCAGCGGCTTCGCCCATCTCTTCGAGCACATGATGTTTGAAGGTACGCCCGACGTCCCCAAAGGCGTCTTCGACCGCGTCCTCGAATCCGGCGGCGGCTTCAACAATGGCCAGACCACCAACGATTTCACCCAATACTACGAAAGCGCTCCCATCTCCGCCCTCGACGCCATGCTCTGGCTCGAAGCCAACCGCATGAAGACTCTCGATTTCTCTACCAAAAACCTCGACAACCAGCGCAGCGTCGTCGAGGAAGAAGTTCGCGTCAACGTCCTCAATGCGCCCTACGGCCTGTTCTACGCCTTCGAGCTTCCCGGCAAAGCCTTCGACAAGTATCCCAACGCCCACAACGGTTACGGCGACTTCAAAGACCTCGACGCCGCCAACATCGACGACGTCCATCACTTCTACGACCAGTACTACTCCCCGAACAACGCCGTGCTCGCCATCGTCGGCGACTTTTCCGCCGACGAAGTCTTCGCCAAAGTCCAAAAATATTTCGCCTCCGTTCCCGCCAAACCCGCTCCGCCTCGCCCGGACATCTCCGAAGGCATGCTCGCCAAGGAGCGCCGCTCCACGCAAACCGACAACCTCGCCAAAGTTCCCGCGCTGGCCATCGGCTACCGCGCTCCCTCGAGTGAAACGCACGATGCCGTTGTTGGGGCCGTCGTGGGCGAGCTTCTCCACAACGGCCAAGCCGCGCTGTTCTACCAAGCCCTTGTCAAAGACAAGCAGGTCGCTCTCTCCATCAATGGCGGCCTCAACTTCAACAATTACACGCCCTACGAGTACAAAGGTCCCACGCTCCTCGGCTCCTTCATCATCTACCCGCCCGGCAAAACCCAAGATCAGGTCCTCGCCGCCTATGACCAAGTGATCGCCGACCTCGCCAAAAAGGGCCCGTCGCCCGCCCAGCTCGAGCGCATCTCCAACAAAATGCGCTCCGACTGGTACGCCCAACTCGAAATTCCCGTCAGCCGCGCTCAAGTCCTCTCTCACGCCGCGCTCCTCGACGGCTCTTTCGAGCGCGCCTATTCCATTCCCGCCGAACTCGCCAAAGTCACTCCCGAACAAGTTCGCGCCTTCACCGCCAAATATCTGGTGAGCGCCAATCGCACGATCATCAACCGCATTCCCAAACCCGCTGACAAGGCCGCCAACGGAGGTGCCCAGTGAAATCGCCAGCCCTAGCAATCGCCGCTGCTCTCTTACTCTTCGCCGTCTCCGCCAGCGCCCAAAAAGAAGAGCAACCCCTCCCCAAGGACCTGCCGCCTTTCGGCCCGGAAAAACCTCTCCAAGCCCCCGCCGCCAAAGTCTCCAAGCTCGACAACGGCCTTACCGTCTGGCTCGTTCCGCAACCCGGCTTTCCCAAGGTTTCCTACGCCCTCGCGATTCTCGGCGGCTACCCCGCCGACCCCAAGGACCACCCCGGCCTCTCGCAGCTCCTCGCCGCCACCATCGACCAGGGCACCAAGTCACGCACCGCTCGCCAGATCGCCGAGCAACTCCAAGGCGCCGGAGGCGACCTTAATGCCAACGTAGCCCGCGACTCCATTCGCATCACCACCGGCGTTCTTACCTCCAAGGCCGCCGACGGCCTCGCCATCCTCGCGGATATCGCGCAAAACGCCACCTTCCCCGACAGCGAAGTCGATCTCGCCAAGCGCAACCTCTCTGATTCCCTGGACCTCCAGGAAGCCGATCCGAATTTCCTCGCCAATCGTGCTCTCGCCCGAGTGCTCTACGGCGATTCCCCGTACAGCATCATCTCTCCCACCAAGCAATCGCTCGCCGCCATGACCTCGGCCGATCTCCGCGCGGAATTCGCCCGCCGCGTCCGCCCCGACCAGGCCTTGCTCGTCATTGTGGGAGACTTGTCCGCCGATCGAATGCTTTCTCTCGCCCGCGAAAAATTTGCTGCGTGGCATGCCCCCGCGTCGCCCGCCTCCGCGGTCCCGCCTCCGCCGCAAAACCCCCCGCCGCACTCGGTCTTCTTCGTCGCTCGGCCAGATTCCGTGCAGACCACTCTGGCGCTCGCCGCCTTCGGCCCCAAGCGCAGCGATCCGGACTTTGAAGCCGCCGAAGTCGCCAACGCCATCTACGGCGGCACCTTCGGCTCCCGCCTCACCACCAACATCCGCGAAGACAAGGGCTATACCTATACGCCCAACTCTGCCCTCCAGACCTTTCG
>JBGOVR010000229.1:0-5393 GCA_041478205.1 Candidatus Acidiferrum sp. | reverse complement strand
TGAGCGAAGCGCTGGTTTTCGCCGAAGGGCAAATCGTAATTCCAATTTCCGGTGAACTTGTGGCGCTGGTCGAAGCTGGAGAGGCCGCGGTCGGCGGCGATGTCGAAGGGATTCTGCGCGACCACCGAGCCACCACCGCCGATGGAGGAAGCATCATCGATCGATTTCGAATAAATGTAGGTGGCGCTGAAACCGATGCCGTGGGACATGCGTTTGCGAAAACGCACGGAAGCCCCGTGGAAAACGGAATTGGCCGCGGACGATTCGTATAGGAACGGCTGAATTCCATGGATGGCGATGGCGCGTTCGGTATCGAGACGCGTGCCTTTGGAGCCGTTGTAGCCCAGATTCAAAACGAAGCCGGCGGGGAGCTGCCGCTGCATGTCGACGTTCCAGACCTCGACATACCCGAGACGGTAGTTGGGATCGACGGCAAAATTATTGGTCACCGTGCCAGTAGTCACCTGAGGGAAACCATTTTGTAGCGTGAGCAAGGTCGTCGGGCTACTCACATTTGTGGAGGTGATCGCAAAGGGCGGCTGGAAGGCGAAATTCTGAATGACGTTTGCGTATTGAGCGAGATTGTAGTTGACGCCGTAGCCGGCGCGCACGACGGTGCCCTTCAACGGCCTCCAGGCAAGCCCAAGACGTGGAGCGAAGTTGTTGCGATCGGGATGGATGAGAGCGCCGGGAAATGTCCCGCTGAACGCACCCACCTGCCCCGGCAAGACGGGCGCGGCGGCGGTGAATCCGGGCGCGACATCGAGATTGGCGATTCGATTGTGCGCCTCGGTGTACGGGCCGTTGTATTCGTAGCGTAGACCGAGATTGAGAGACACGCTCGGCCGAATGCGCCAGTCGTCTTGGCCGAAGAAATCGAAAGAGTTGGCGCGAAAATCGTAGGAATTGGTGCCGGATTGCAGCGTAGTTTGCTGCGGCAAGCCCAGAAGAAAATCGGCGAAATCGTAGCCGGTGTCGGCCGCAGGCTGTGTGCTCCCGCCGGCAAATTGAGAGGTCTCAAATCCGGTGAAGACAAACGAGCCTTCGGCGTTTTTGGCCGAGCGAAAACTTTGCAGGATGCGGCGATAGTCTCCACCAAAGCGCAAATTGTGCTTCCCGCGGTACCAGGAGAGGGTGTCGGAAATTGTGTACGTTTGATCGAGCTCGCGTCGTGGAGTGGGATCCGTCAAGCCACCGAAGGTGGTGAAGTTGATGCCGGGAAGTCCGAAATCGAAAGGGTTGGTCGAGACGCCAGCGATGCCCGCGGCGGCGGCTACGTCTTGCGAGTTGGAGTAGAGGTTGCTGGTGGAAACGTGGTTGTGATTGTAATTCACCCGGAAAAGATTGGTCTTTCTTCCCTTTCCGTAGGTCCACCCAGCGTTGGCGCTGAGACCTTGCGTGCCGTTACCGCCCGCGAGCGAGGGAAACGGATTCACGATCGCGTTGGAACTGCGGGCCCAGCTCATGCCGAAGTTAATGTTGTTTTGCGAGCGGTTTCGTCCGCCACCACCGCCGCCCCCAGGACCACCTCCGCCAGACGGCCCGAAACCTGGGCCGCCGCCGGACGCAAAGTTGTGGACCACCCGCAAGTTGACCGAATCGGAATTGCTGTTGTCCGAGGTCACGTAGTGAAAGTTTTGCGTGGCGGTGTTCAGATTGGACAGCGGAAAGTAATTCAGAAGAGCCTTGGCCGCGGGGCTGATGCAACTGGGATCAACGGAATTCGTTTTGCCGCTGGGCTGGCACGTCGCCGGATTGATCGTCGAGCTGATGTTGGGAACAAAAACCTGCACGGGAGTGCCGTCTTTGTAGGCTGCGCCCGAAAAATCGCCGGAGCGTTCGGCCAGCGTCGGAACGGTCGAGAACGCATCATAAGGCGTGCTGCCGCGCGTGCCATTCCAGCCGGCAAAGAAAAACCATTTGTTTCCGCCATTGAAAATTTTCGGAATGTTCAGCGGGCCGCCCAGATTTGCGCCAAAGCGCGCGAAGTTGTAGCTAGCTTTGGGCGTGTCGAGTCCTTTAAGCGAATAGGCTTTGGCGTCCAGGGCCGCGTCATTGTCCGAAACATATAGAAAGCCGTGCGGCTGGTTGATGTTGAATCCGCGCGGCAGCCTCATGATCCCCATACCTCCGCCGCCGGGGCCGCCACCTCCTCCAGGACCGCCCCCACCAGAACCGCCACCTTGCAAACCACCGCCGCTTTCGCGAATGCGTTCGCGAAATTCCTGGACGCGCTGCTCCAGGTCGTCTTCGTTGCCATTGCCAAAATCCTGTGTGCGGCCCTGCGCTCCGGTGATGCTGACCGATTCCGTGGGACCTTCCGCGCCGGCGCCGTTCATGGGCAGCGCGGAAACATCGCCGGCGCCGCCACCCTGCCCGCCAATAGAGCCTGCCGTGGCTCCTCCTCCCAGTGAAGAGAGGGCGCTGTCGATCGACAGGCTCTGAAATCCGCGTCCCGCTGCAACGAGCGCAGCCATGTTGCCAAGGGTCTGATCTTGCTGCCGCGAAGCGAGCACCATCTCGGCGTCAAATTTCCCGGAGGGAGTTTCCGGCTTAAGAACAACTTCTTGGGTCTGCGCCGCAAAAGCCATGAATTCGATGCGGACAACGTAGCGGCCACGCGGCAAACCCGCGAACGTATAGGTCCCGTTCGCGGCGGTGGCCACGGAGAATTTCTTTCCGGTCAAAGTATTGGAGGCCGTCACGGTAACGCCGGGCAGCGGGGTCTTGCCGGCGCGCACCATTCCCGTGATTTCAAACGACGGTGCTTTCACGGCGGCAACCGAAGGTTGCGCGGGCGTGCCTGCGTCTTGCGCCGGCGCGGGCGAATCTTGCCCGCGCGCAACGCCAATCAGAAAAAACATGAGGAGAAAAACAAAGAGAAGTGGCCGAATCGATTTCAAGGCTGAGGCTCCGGTGGCTTTTGCGTCTGCGAGTCCGCGCCTGCGCCGGCACCTGCACCTGCACCTGGGGAAGACGCGGGCCGCCGGCGCTGGCCTTCCGGTTCGCCTACCATTTCGCGCATGCGCTTCCATTGCTCGGGATCGATAACCACCACCATTTTCGGCACGAAGACATTGTTCTCCAGCCCGCCGCGCGCGAAAACGTGGTCGCCCACCTGAACGTCGGCCATGGTGATGCTGTCGCGGCCCTTCCGCAGAGAGGTGTCTTCATTCAACTCGATGGACTGAGTCACTTTGTCGGAGCGCAACACGGAAAGTTTCGGCGCGTCAATCGCCGTAATTTCCCCAGCGACGAAATCCTTGCCCAGCGTTCCGCCCTGCCCCCCGAAACCTGCGGGCCCGCCAGATCCACCGGGACCGCCACGCCCTTCGCGGCCGCCGGACCCGTTCGCGGATCGTCCGCCGATCGCTTCCGCGGTCCAGCTATGATCGGGATTCTCCTGGCCGCGCACGATGACAACGTCTCCCACCTTAAAATCACTACGCTTGGCAGCTTGCCGATCTTTCCGGAATTCGGTCTTGCCATTGACTTTGACCACTACGGTTTCCCCGTTTGGGTTGAGGACTTCGATCGAGCTATCGTGAACGGCGGTAATCTTGCCGAAAAGAGGGATCTGCCGGTCCTCGTTCGGAGCTTGAGCGGCGGCGGGTACCCCCGACTCCTGGGGCGCGGCAGCATGGAGCCCGATGAAGGCTTGAGAAGAAGCGACTGGGAGAACCAGTACTGCCACGAAGAACGCGACTACCGAGGGGTTGGGCCGAAGCTTCATTATTTTCTCTTTCGGACGCGCGATCTGTCTTAGGCAATGGACGCTGTTTGCGAGCGCAGGGTTTCTTTGCGCAACGCGAGCCGCTTGTGACGGCGGCCACTCCGCTGTCGTCTGTAAAGTGTGTCACGTCGCCGCGAATATTGCCGTAAGATCGGAAGCGAGCGCCGAACGGCACGGTGAAATGATGATTCGCTCGCTCCTTATTCATTTCCCCGGGCGCTCGGCCAAAGTTCCCCAGAGCCGGACTTGTCGCTCTGTTCGTTCGTGGGACGGGGATTCCCACTTCCGGTCATTCGGCCTTGTTTTTTGTTCTCCGGTTTGCGTATAAGCTATTGAATAGGCATGCCTTACGTGAATCGCCCGCGGGCACTCCGCGTGCCATTTTGAAGGGTATTAAACTATGGACATACAAAGACCATCGAACGCCCGCGCCAAAAAGATCAAGAGGATCGTGTACGTCACTGTTGCTGTCGTGTTCATCGCGGGAGTCACGCTGGGCCTTTCACGCCTCCGCCCCGCCGCACCTTCGGTTGACCGCGGAACGGTCTGGACCGACGTCGTCAAGCGCGGACCGATGCTCCGTGAGGTCCGCGGCCTCGGCACGCTGGTCCCCTTAGACATTCGCTGGATTCCCGCGCAGACCGCATGCCGCGTGGAAAAGATCGTGATCCGACCGGGCCATTTGGTCGAGCCCAACACCGTCATCCTGGAAATGAGCGATCCGGGAGTGCAGCAGGCCTTCCTCGACGCGCAGTACCAACTGAAGGCCGCCGAAGCCGATTACGCCAACCTGAAAGTGCAGGTCGATAGCGAACTCCTCAATCAAAAAGCCAACGCTGCTGCGGTGCACAGCGAATATCAACAAGCCAAGCTTCAGCATGATGTGGATCTGAAGTTGAACAAGGAAGGTATCGCCGCCGATGTGACCGAACAGCTCTCCAAAGTAAGGGAAGAGCAGTTGGCCATCCGCGCGTCGCTCGAAGATGAGCGGACCAAGATCGCAGCCGACTCCGCCAAGGCGCGGCTGCAAGCCCAGCAGTCGCACATCGATCAGTACAAGGCGATGTACGAATTGCGGCGGAGCCAAGCGGATGCGTTGCATGTGCGAGCCGGCATCACCGGAGTGTTACAGCTGCTTCCGGTGGATGTCGGGCAAAACGTCGCCGTGGGTACGAATCTCGCGCGCGTGGCCGATCCCAAGAAGCTGAAGGCGGAAATCAAGATTGCCGAGACGCAGGCGAAGGACATCACCATCGGTCAAAACGCGGCCATCGACACGCGCAACGGCGTCGTAAAGGGGCACGTAATGCGCATCGATCCCTCAGTCGTGAACGGGACGGTCACCGTGGACGTGGGCATCGACGATGCACTCCCGCTCGGCGCCCGGCCCGATCTGAGCGTGGACGGCACTATCGAGCTGGAAAACCTGAAGGACGTGCTCTTCGTAGGCCGGCCCGTGCATGGCCAGTCCGACAGCACCATCAGCCTCTTCAAGCTTACGAATGACGATGCCGAGGCCGTGCGCGCCAACGTGAAGCTGGGCAGGAGCTCGGTTAATACCGTGGAAATCCTGCAGGGCCTCCAGATCGGCGACAAAGTGATCCTGTCGGACATGTCGCAATGGGACACCGTGGACCGCATCCGGCTTAAATAAGCCTGG
>JBGOVR010000080.1:0-20639 GCA_041478205.1 Candidatus Acidiferrum sp. | reverse complement strand
ATCTTGGACGCAGCAAATACGGTGCACCAATAGTGCACCAACTAAACTAGGGCACTGTGGTAAGCTGTCGAAAGCAAACACCGGAGAGGTGGCCGAGAGGCTGAAGGCGGCGGTTTGCTAAACCGTTGTAGGGGCCAAAACCTCTACCGGGGGTTCGAATCCCCCCCTCTCCGCCAGAAACATAAGTGGTTGATAATACTGGCATTTTCCCCAACGGTTTCCCGTGTTACTTATTCCTGGATTTTTCCGGCTGAATTTCAACAGTCTGCTCAGTGAAGCGAAACTCTAAATATACGAGAAAGAAGGCCTTCCGATTCTCGTGTCTGGAGATTCGAAGTTCCACTTCTCCGCGCGACTCAGACGATAACCAGCTAAGAAACAATGATTTCTGGCAATCGAGAAATTCTTTTCACTGTTGTGCTGCGCAAGAGCCTAGTCGAAAACTCGCCTTGAAGCTGGCACCAAAAAGCGGGGCGGATCAGCCATTGCACCATGACAGAAATTGGCCTTTCATGTGATTTTACCATCCGCTTCAACCAGAGTTCGCCCGCGAAGGTACGAACCGCAAGAATCGCGCATCACAACGACCACTGAAGGACGCTATATGAACGTGCGGGCACTTCAAACCTGGTACGGCTTCCTGCAGTTGAAGGTTTTGTAAATGCTTGTGGAGAGACTCGCTGCGGCGCTTGGAAACTGTTGGAGGCTTTGAGGTCATCGCCCGTGAGAATGGAGGAGAAGAGTAACCGGGCGGGCGCCTGATCTTCCCATATCACCTCAATTTCGTGTGCCTTGGACAAGTCGCGATTCAGCACAAGCAAGGAGACGGTTGCGTCACTGCTATTGAATGCACCCGAAACATCCACGTGGGGAACCTGACCGAGTCCAGCAACCTCGTAAGTAGACGATTCGACTAAAAGATTGAGCGCCGCGCCCCTGGCAAATTGAATACCCCAACTGTACGGATAGTAGATCGTCTGGCGAAACACGCCATCTGCGTTCGTCATGATCGGTGCGATCACGTTCACCAACTGGGCCAGACAAGCGAGTTTTACGCGGTCGGAATTGCGAACCAGCGAGTTGACAAGGCCCCCAACCAAGAGAGCATCTTCCAAGTTGTACGGTTCCTCAAGAAGATGCGGAGCACTTTGCCTGTGGCCGTTCTCGGTTGCCCCGCGAGCTCGATACCAGACGTTCCACTCGTCGAACGATAGCCACAACTTCTTCGGGGAGCGTTTGTGTCCCTGCACCGTATCGCAAACTGCCGCGACTTCTGCGATTTGGCGATCCATCGTCAAGTTCAGAGCCAAGTATTTTGAGGTGTCGCCGCCGGTTTCTCTCGCGTTGCCAAAATAGCGATGAAGCGAGATTCCATCCACGTAGTCATAGCATTGCTCAAGCACCTCGCGGTCCCATTCCAGATAGGTGGGCATGGATGGGTTGCTCGATCCACAGGCAACAAGTTTGAGCGAAGGGTCCACGTAGCGCATCTGCCGTGCGGCGTCGGCGGCCTTCATACCGTACTCGGTGGCAGACATATGGCCGATTTGCCAAGGACCATCCATCTCGTTACCCAAGCACCAGCGCTCAACCTTGTGGGGTGCCGCGACGCCGTGTTTGCGACGCAGGTCGCTCCAACGTGTTCCTTTTTCGACGTTGCAATACTCCACCAGCGCCGCAGCCTGTTCGGGAGTGCCAGTTCCCAGGTTCAACCCGAGCAATGGTTCGGTGCCCACAGCTTTGCACCAAGCAAGAAACTCGTTGGTTCCGAACTGGTTCGAGTTCAAGGAATTCCAAGCTCTGTCCAATATCTGAGGCCGATCCTGCTTGGGACCAACGCCATCCAGCCAGTTGTAGCCTGATACGAAATTGCCGCCCGGGTAACGAATTATGGGAACGCCCAGATGCCGGACTTCTTCCATCACGTCTTTGCGGAATCCATCGGAATTCGCGAGCTTCGAGCCGGGATCATAGACCCCCTCGTAGATAGCGCGCCCAAGGTGTTCTAGAAAGGAACCAAAAACGTTGCGATCAAGAGAACCGATCGTGCGTCGGGAATCGACGTAAATGTGAGCCGGCGTGCTTCCGCTTGAAGACGGACTGGCTTGCGCAGAGAACGAATGACGGAATAGTAGATTTGTAGAACACGCGAGGCCACAACCGGATGCCTGCTGCAAGAAAGTCCGCCTCGAAGTAGTTGGCATTTATGATCTCCTTGTCTCAACGGTTCTGCATTCCAAGGACTTTTCTCGGAGCGCCTCGTGAGGCGAAGACTCGTGATGTGGCCCGACGTTCTGACTCGGGTGATTCTCCGTCGAAATTGCAGCAATCGCTTACTGGCCTTTAGAGGAGGAAGATAGGGGAGAACTCACAGATCTGTCAATCGTGGGTTTTGTAGGCCAGTGCGTTCGGCATCCGGTCAGAACCTCAAGCGGCGCATGGTGGCACGCCGGGGTCTCCTCGCGTTTGGTCCTTTGGGCTGTAGCTTCGAGGCATTTGGGCGATTCCGCCGGGGCATGACTCGCGTTCCAAAAGGGACAAATAGAAAGCAGCCAGTGGTAGGCATCGAAAAAAATGCTTGACATCAATAGTACAAAAGCACTAGCTTCCCAATATCTTGGGGATCTGCGACCAGGGTGTTTTGTCCTTTTCCAGAAAACGTTTGCTGGGGAGTTGCCGTAGAGGTTGTTGGAACCGGGTTCCTATGAAGCGAGCAAACGCGTACATCGAGCGGCTCGCGGTATCAAGGCATCGGGAGGGCGATGATGAGATCCTACCTTGTAGTGGGGTTGGTTGTTCTGCTTGCGATTCTCTGCCTTAGTAGTCCGCTTCAGGCTCAGCGATCTGACCGCGCGATCATTACTGGCGTTGTGACCGATCCGACGGGTTCCAGCGTTGCGGGCGCGACGGTCAGGGTCCGCAATGAAGGAACGGGGGTCGATACCGTCCTCACCACGAATGACGCCGGTGCGTACACAACCCCGCCGCTGGTGCTAGGTACTTATTCGGTGACCGTCGACCATGCTGGGTTCAAGACTGCGGTGAATTCTGGGATTTTGCTTCAAGGTGGGGAAGTAGTCCGCCAAGACCTGACTCTCCAGGTTGGAGCGGTGACGGAGTCTGTTGAAGTCAAGGCTGGGGCTGTCGAACTGAACGTCACGCAGCCTGACGTGACCCATACTGTGGATGAGAAATACTACGAAGATCTACCCACGGTAATGGGGGCCGATGTCCGCCTGGCCGAGTCACTGCTTGCGATCCAACCAGGCTTCCTCCCCATGAAGCCGAACGGCGACCCGATGTTCCGCGGGAGCCAGTTCAACTCTCGCATCAATGGCGGCCAGACGATGGCGACAGAGAATTTCTTCGATGGCGCCGCGTTCGGTTACGCCGTCGGGCACCAGCAGAGCCATGAAAGCGCTCCGCCGGAGGACAGCATCCAGGAGATGAAGGTCATCACGACGAGCTACTCGGCTCAGTACGGCCATACCAGCGGCGGATTTATCGAGTACACCTCGAAGTCTGGCACCAACACGCTGCACGGAAGTGCGTACGAGTACTTTGCCAACGATGTCCTCAACGCCCGTGGTTTCTTTGGGCAGGCGCCACTCAAGAAAACGCCCGTGCGAAACAACAACTTTGGCTTCACTGCGGGTGGCCCGGTGGTCCTTCCGAAGCTTTACAACGGGCGCAACAAGACGTTCTTCTTCTTGAACTTTGACTGGACGCGCTTCCGTTCCGGCGTTCTGCCTGGCTTCGGCAACACCACGCCCACCGATGCTTTCAAGGCCGGGGACTTCAGCTCACTGCTGACCACGAATCAAATCGCCACGGATGCGGACGGGCGGCCGATCTTTGCGGGCCAAATTTTCAACCCCTCATCGACTCACCTGGTTGGCGGAATTCCGGAGCGCGATCCGTATCCTGGCAACATCATTCCGGCCGGCGATCCGTTGCTGAGCGCGGTGGCAGCGAAGGTCGCAGCGCTAATGGTCCATCCCGACCGACCCGGGAATGCCTTCAACGTCGCCGGCAACCCGGCCGGAGACCAGACGTGGCTCTTGAACGCTCGAACGATCGAGTTCCGCGTGGATCACAGCTTCACTCCGAATTTCCGAATGAGCGAAAGCTTCTACTGGGGCCACCGGCCCTCCATCCGAAACTGCGGCGAAGTGGCGGGTTGCGTCACACAATTCAACGGAGAGACCGAACCGCAAAAGAACAACACCTACTACGGCAATGGCTTTTACCAGCGCATTACCACCCACCACACACACACGCAGTTCGACTGGATTATTCGTAACAACCTGCTGAACCACACCACAATTGCCTGGGACCGCTGGTTTATGGGAGGGAATCCTCTGTCGGCCGGTGTGGGCTGGCCAGAGCAGCTTTGCGGCGCCAATCACTGCGGCATTCTCGACAACACCGCAGGACCACCGTTGCTCGACTTCCAAGGCAACATCCCCTACAACTCCCTCGGCACTTACGGTTGGGGGAACTTTGGCTTTTTGACGAACAATCGGTGGCAGTTCTCCGACGACCTGTCTTGGGTTAAGGGCAAGCACACCCTTAAGGTCGGGTTTGAATACCGGCGTCATCAGTTCCCATTCGCTGGCTGGGCCACCTTCGCCCAAGCGGGTGAGTTTGCCTTCAATAACCAAGAGACGGCGGGCTACGACAAGACGGGAAACAACCTCAGCGGCCAGACCGGCGAGTCATTTGCGTCTTTCCTGCTCGGACAGGTACATACGTCCACGCAGACAATTCCCGTCCATCCAATGTTCAACGAGGCGTACTTGGCTCCGTGGGTCAACGACGAGTATAAGGTGTCAAGCCGCTTGACCGTGACCCTCGGCTTGCGCTTCGATTACCAATTTGCCCGGACCGAAAGCAACAACAAATATTCCACCTTCGACCCGACCACCCCCAACCCGGGTGCCGGGGGTCTACCTGGTGCGTTGATTTTTGCGGGAACGGGGGCAGGTCGCGCTGGAACCCGGACGTTTGAGAAACCCAGCTTGGACTCTTGGGGCCCGCGTCTCGGGTTTGCGTACCGGCTTGGAAATAAGAACGCCATCCGCGGAGGGTATGGGATTTATTACTCGGGGATTTCGTTCGACCAGTTCATTGGGCAGCCGACTCTCGGTTTCCAGGCGAGCCCGTTTGCTGCAAACAACTCCAATGGCCGGTCTCCGGCGTTCTATCTGGACTCCGGATTCCCGCAAAACCTCATCACGCAGCCGCCCTTCATCGATCCAACCTTCGCCAACGGCACTGCGCCTTTGGCCGTAGCCAAGGATGGCCTGAACCTGCCGCGTTACCAGAACTGGTCCTTGACGTTTGAACGTCAGTTGACCAACAGCATGATGCTAGACGTCTCGTATATCGCCAACCGCGGAACCCGCCTGACCGACAACTGGCAGCGGTTGGGGGTAGCGGCGAACATGAACGATCCGAAGGTCTTGGCGCTGGGTGCGGTCCTGTTGGGCTCCGACATCAATTCGCCCGCCGCTGTGGCCGCCGGGATTACGCCTCCCTATCCGGGTTTCGTGGGGGACGTGGCACAGGCGTTACGGCCGTTCCCTCAGTATCAAAACATTCAGTGGCGAGACGTGCCGACCGGCAAGAGCCTATATCAGGCCTTGGAGATCGTTCTGGAGCAGCACTTTGCGCATGGTCTCCAGTTCCGCTTCGGCTATACGCGCTCGCGACTGGAAAACGACGGCGCCGAAAGCGCGCAGGGCGGCAACGGAGTCAATGGAGGCATTCAGAATCCCGTCTGCACCCAAAAGTGCGAGTACGGGCTGAGTGGCGATGACGTTCCGAATGTATTTCTCGTAGGCTACTCTTGGGAGATACCGACACCCAACAAATTCAAGACCGGGGCAGCCAACTTCATATTGGGTGGCTGGAACTTCGCCGGAGTCATGCGTTACGAAGGCGGCCGCCCGTTGAATGTCTCTATGAACAACGACCTTGGCGGCTTTTTGTTTAACGGCCAGAAGCGGCCAAATCGCGTGTCAGGTGTCGGCGCGTACTCAACCGGCCACTTTGATCCGAATACTATGAGCTACTTCAACCCAGCGGCTTGGACCGATCCGGGACCGCTTCAGTTTGGCAACGCACCACGGAACGACGGCAATGCTCGCGGATTCCCGACGTACAGCGAAGACATGAACCTGTTCAAGGTGTTCCCTATCCGCGAACGCCTGAAGCTGCGGTTTGAAAGCGAGTTCGGTAACATATTCAACAGAGTGCGCTTCTGTGACCCGAATAACACGAACTGGAGCGCCGGAAGCTTCGGGTCAGTGAACACGCAATGTAACCAGCCGCGCTCGATTCAGTTTGCCGTGAGGTTCACTTTCTAGGGGATAATGGGCTCCGCCCCTCCGGCATGCGCGGAGGGGCGGCTATCCGTGATTGCCAGTTGTAACAGGAACTGTAAGTATGGGCTGAGGGTTGCGTCCGCCCTGGCATTCTTGGTGTGCTGCCTGCCGCTCGTTGGCGTTCTGGGAGCTGATTCGCGCGAAGCTCTACGTCGAGCGGCCAGCTTGGTCCAGCAAGGGCGGCTGGAAGAAGCGGATCAGCAAGCACAGTTGGCTCTTTCCGATCCGGACACGCGCGCGGTGGCCTGTTCCGTTCTCGGCACGATTCGATTTCAGCAAAAACGAATCGAGGAAAGCGTCAGCCTGCTCCAGGAGGCAATCAAGCTGGAGCCGCGCCTGTTGGGCGCCCACCTAACCCTCGCGGAAATCTACATTCTGCAGGGAAAACCAGAACATGCTCTCGGACTCTTTCGGCGAGTCCTGGAATTGGATTCGTCGAATGCCACGGCGAGACTGGCCTTGGCGCGTTCGGAAACCGAGAAGGGAAACTACCAGCAGTCGTTAGGGCTGGCGCAACCCGTGCTCCGGGCCTTTAAGGAGTCTCCCGACGGACTCCTGGTGCTGGCGACGGATTTTCTAAAGACAGGCAGCCGCGCCGCAGCGGTTGATTTGGCAAAGGACTGGGCGCGCCTCACCGACGTCCCCCCGAATTGGTCCGTGAAGTTTGCCTTGCTGCTTGCCAAAGAAGGAGTGGTCCGGGAAGCCATCGACATCCTGGAGCGCACCAAACAGGCAAGTCCTCCCTCGTATGAGTTAGACTTCAACCTCGCGGGCGTGTACTTGCTAAACAGCGACGTGCCCCGCGCGCTTGAGTACTACGATCTGGCTCTAGGCTTGAATCCCGGGTCAGTTCCGGCGCTCCAGCAGGCGGCCGGGATAGCCGAGCGCCAGGGCGAGCTCGAGCGGTCTCTGTCCTACTGGATCCGGGCAAAGAAGCTTGAGCCCAATGCTCCCGAGATCCTCCTGGGTTTTGGACGAGTCTGCCTGAAGATGGACCTCTTGGAAGATGCCGAACCCGCTCTAGTTAAAGCCGCCAGCCTGCGGCCGGGAGACCCCTCCTACCAATACACACTGGCCGCCGCCAAGGTCGGCAAGCGCCAGTTTGAAGTCGCCGAAGGGATCCTCGCCGAGCTTGTCAGAAAGAAGCAGCATGATGCGCATCTTGAATACGCGCTGGGGGCAGTCTTGTATCTCGAGGCACACCTCGCTGACGCAGCCGCGCATTTGCAGGAGAGCGTCCGCTTGCAGCCGGACCAACTCGCGCCCTACTATTACCTAGGTCTAGTCGCTAGAGATCAGGGCAACGAGACCCAGGCCATCCGGATGTTGGAGGAATTGCTCCGGCGTTATCCCGATCACGCTTCCTCCTGCGAAGTTCTGGGCGGCCTGCTCATGAGCGCTCGGCGGTATCCCGAGGCGGAAAGCAACCTGGAGAAGGCAGTCCGTCTCAATCCTAAGTCCGTCAAAGCTAACTACCAGCTTGGTTTGCTGTTGGCGCGAATGGGCAAGAAGAGTGAAGCGGACAAGCAGCTCGAGATTGCGAAGTCGCTCCGTACGGAAGACGAAACTACCTCGCGGTTGCAGCTTCGACTATTAGACCCCGACCAATGAAGAGCCACCAGGTTATCGCTCGAACGTGGGCCTCAGTCGTTCTTGTCCTTGGTTCCGTACTCACGGTTGGGGCGCAGAAGACCGAGAAAGCTCCCGCCTCTGTAAGCCAGATTCAGACCGCGATCAAACGCGACCCCGGCAATCCCAAACTTCATGTCGCACTTGGCCTAGCATATTTGGATCGCAACGATTACCCCCATGCTTTCGAGGCCTTTCAACGGGCCGTCAAGGTGGGACCGACTTCGGCAGAGGCGCACAACTGGCTGGGTGTCGCCATCCTGGAAAAGGCCGATCTACCGGGCGCTATCGTTGAGTTTAGGAAGGCTGTCTCCCTCGACGGGAAATATGCTCGGGCCTACACAAATTTGGGTTCTGCCCTCGCCAAGAGTGGCGAGCTTAACGAAGCGGTCAGGGCCTTCGAAAAGGTGCTGGCGCTGGAGCCGAACAACTTGGCGGCGCATATGAACCTGGGCGTGGCTCTGCGCGAGAAAGGCGATGCCGAAGGCGCGCTGCTACATCTGCGGCGTGTGGCTGCCAGCGAACCAGGCAACGCCGCCGTTCAATATGAGCTCGGCCAGACACTGCGTCAGAACGGTGATCTCACAGGGGCAGTTGAGGCGTTCGAGAGGGCTCTTCAGATCGATCCTGAGCTGCGCGAAGGTTATTACGGGCTCGGCGTGGCCTTGAAGCAGCAGAGCGCGTTGGTGCGCAAGCTTCACCAACCGCCCGCAAGTCCCGCGGACGCACTTTACAAGCGCGGACAGGAAGCTGCCGCGCGAGGCGATCTGAACGCGGCGAGAGAACAACTCACGGAGACGCTTCGCGTCGACGAGAACCACGCGGAGGCGCACAACCTACTGGGTTTCATTCTGGGCCAACAGGGAGACCTGCCCTCTGCGCTCGTTCATTTGGAGCGATCCGTCGCACTCCAACCGGAATTTCCGGAGGCTCACTACAACTTGGGGGTCGCCCTGTGGTACAGCGACTCGAAAGATAAAGCCATATCCGAGCTGCGGGAGAGTGTTCGGCTCGATCCCGCGGCCGGCGCCAGCCATGCCTTCCTCGGAACCGCTCTGCGCGAAACGGGCGAATTGACCGAGGCTCGACTGAGCCTGCAACGCGCGATCGCACTGCTGCCGCCTATGCCGGCCACCTATATCGACCTCGGGATTGTCTATCTTCGCGCGGGCGACCTTGATAAGGCGCTGGGCCAACTCGAAACCGGACTAAACGCTCCTACCTCGTCGCTTCCCGCGCCAGACTGGGACGCCGCTATCACTGGCCTCCGCGAAGCTGTGGCCCGGAAGCCCAGCAGCGCGGAGGCGCACAACGTCCTTGGCCTACTGCTCGGCCGCAAGGGTGCGGACACCAAAGAAGTTGTCGCCGAATTTCGCGAAGCAGCCCGGTTGCTCCCGGACTTTGCCGAAGCCCACAACAACATTGGGCTTGTCTTGGCACAGGCTGACGACGACGAAGCGGCTATTGGAGAGTTCCGCGAAGCCATACGCATCAGACCAGACTACGCCGACGCCCACGCGAATCTGGGTGCGACTCTCACCTCCACGGACGTCGAGCAGGCCATCAGTGAACTTGAGAAGGCCGTCGCGCTCGCTCCGGGATCGGTGAAGGCACAGTTCAATCTGGCGGTGGCCTACGCCGCCAGCCCGAGCCGTGGTCCCACCAAGGAGATCGAGCAGTTGCGAAAGGTGATCACCATTGACCCGGCGTTCGCGCGCGCCCACTTGGCCCTGGGTAGGGCCTTTCTCCGCGACGCCAAAGTGTCCGAGGCGATCGCGGAACTCCAAGAAGCAACACGGCTCGATCCACAGGGCGGGGACGCGCACTATCAACTCGGGCTGGCCCTGGCGCGCGCAGGACGCAAGGAGGAGGCAGCGGCTGAAGTGCAGAAGGGTCGTGAACTCGCTTCCGCTGACGATCGCGCGCAGAATGCAAACCTCGATATCGCAGAAGGCCGCGCTGCCCTTGACAGGGGCGATATGGATCAGGCCGCCGCCAAGTTCCGGCATGCTATTAAGCTCCAGCCCGAATCTTCGGACGCGCAACGTTATCTTGGTGCAGTTCTGGAGAGGCAGGGCGACACCGAAAGTGCTTCCGCTGCATATCGAAAGGCCTTGGATCTCAATCCGGGCGACACCTCTGCCAGAGAGGGCATCAAGACACTCACAAATTCAATGGCCGTGGAGGACGACCCAGAACGGATCGCGGAGTACGAAGGCTACATTCGCGCGGGCCGGTTCAAAGAGGCCGAGCCCCTATTGGCTGCCTACGTCAAGGAACGCCCCAAATCCTCGTGGGGCTGGTATGCGCTGGGATACAGCTTGTTCGCCCAGCAGAAGGTCGGCGAATCCATTGAGGCGTTGGCGAAATCTCTCCGGCTCAACGTCCGAAATGCCGAGGCCCACAAGATCCTGGGTCGCGATCTGATGATCGTCGGGAGATTCGATGCGGCCCAAATCGAGTTCGAGCAGGGAATCCGCTACAGTCCCCAGTCCGCGGAGATGCACTACAATCTTGGCAAGCTATTCTCCATGCAGGACAACTGGGGACCCGCGCGGAAGGAATTCGAGGAGGCACTGCGTCTCGACCCTTCCTATGTGGAGGATCTGGACGCGCTGGGGCTCGCCCAGGAAGCTCTGGGAGATGACGCTGGCGCTGTAGCGAGCTATCAGAAGGCTGTCGCGTTGAACGACGCGCGCAACGGGAACTTCGCCTCAGCCCACGTGAACTTGAGCGCGTATTACAACCGCACGGATGATCCTGCAAAAGCCCTCGAATATGCACAAAAGGCGTTGGAGCTTGATCCCAAATCGGACCGGGCTTGGTTTCAGCAGGGGAGAGCTCAGGAACGCCAGGGGCGGCTGAACGACGCGGTGGACTCGCTGGTCCACGCGATCTCTTTCAACTCTCACGCGTCATCCTACTACTACGTTCTGTCGGGTCTCTATCGGAGGCTTGGCAAGAAGGAGGAGAGCCGTAAGGCTATGGATGTGTTCACGCAGCTCGATCGGGAGACGAACGAGCTCGAGAAGAAGCGGCGAAGCACCGGTAAGCCCGCGGCAACCCCTCCGCGGCCCGGAGGCGAGCGTGAGTAGCGGCTCCGGCCGCGCGCCATCACGTCGTGGGTTCTTGCAAATGCTGGGCTGGACCGGAGCGACGTTGCCGTTTGGGTGCGGAGTTCACAATCTGTTGGCGGCGGACTCACTTCCTCTGGTCGTTTTCACTGACGTTACAGCCCGGGCCGGCCTGATACGCGCTAGGAACATTTCCGGCAACGCCACGAACAAGCGGTTCCTGCTCGAGGAAATGGGTTGCGGCGTAGCGCTGTTCGATTTTGACAACGATGGCTGGCTCGATATTTTTCTCGTAAACGGAACGAACTTTGACGCAACCCCACCGGAGCGCAGACCCACCAGCTATCTATTCCGCAACAATCGCGACGGCACGTTCACCGATGTCACCGCCAAGGCCCGCCTTACGGCTACCGGCTGGGGGCAAGGTTGTTGCGTCGGCGACTACGATAACGATGGCTTTGACGATCTGTTCGTCACCTATTGGGGACGCAACGTCCTCTACCACAACAATGGCGACGGCACCTTCACGGACGTATCCGAGCAAGCTGGCGTAGCGGGATCTGGAAGCCGCTGGGGCGCGGGCTGCTGTTTTCTGGACTATGACCGTGACGGTCATCTTGACTTGTTTGTGGCGAACTATGTGAACTTCGACCCGGCACGGGCGCCCGGTCCCGGCCAGACCGTCTACTGCAACTACAACGACATCCCGGTTCCCTGCGGTCCGCAGGGCTTCGCTGGCGGCACGAACATCCTCTATCGCAATCGTGGGGACGGCACATTTGCCGACGTCTCCGATGAGTCCGGCATCGCGCGTCCGCGCGGCCCTTCCTCAATGGTCTTCGTCGGCCGGAATTGGCAGCCCAGCGGCTCCTACGGCATGGGCGCAGCGGCCGCAGACTTCGACAACGACGGGTGGCCCGACATTTACGTCGCATGCGATAGCGCCCCAAGTCTCTTCTATCGCAACAATCATGACGGCACCTTTCGGGAAGTCGCTGTGCCCGCAGGCTGTGCGCTGGATGAGAATGGTGTTGCGTTGTCGGGAATGGGCGTCGCCGTAGGGGACTACGACGCGGACGGCTGGCTGGACATCGCACGAACGAATTTCTCCGAACAGGTGACCACGCTATACCGCAACTATGGTAATGGCGCCTTCGAAGATTCGAGCATCAAAGCCGGCCTCGGCATCAACCGAAAATACCTGGGTTTCGGCGTCGGCTTCTTCGACTTCGACAACGACGGCTGGAAAGATCTCTTTCTCGCGAATGGCCACGTGTACTCTCAGATCGCCAACCGAAAACTCCACGTCGCGTACAGACAACCCAAGGTTTTGTATCGCAACTTGGGGAACGGACGCTTCGAGGACGTTTCCTCGAAAGCCGGGCCAGGGATTCGGGCAGAGAACCTGGGCCGCGGTTGCGCCTTCGGCGATTTTGACAACGACGGAGATGTGGATGTGATCGTGAACAATCTCGACGGGCCTCCCTCCCTGTTGCGGAACGACGGCGGGAACCGGAATAACTGGGTCATGATCAAGTGCGTAGGCACTCGCTCGAACCGGTCAGCCATCGGCACTCGTGTGAAAGTCACGAACGGAGAGCATAGCCAGATCGACGAAGTGATGAGCGGATCGAGCTACTATTCACAAAATGACTTCCGCCTCCACTTCGGACTTGGCCTCGCCGCCAAGGCGGACAGCGTTGACCTCACTTGGCCTTCCGGCGTGAAGGAGAGCTTCCGGGATCTGCCCGCGAATCACCTCTTCGTTCTGCAGGAAACGAAGGGAATACTCAGCAGCCGGAAATTCCGGTAGAGCCAGCCATGTGGAAATACCGACATGCGCGCTGCTGGGTCATGGCCTACGGTCTAGTCTTGTTCTTGATAGGCGCTGCACCCGCCACGGACGTGCAGTTCACCGATATCACTCAAGCCATCAAAATCGACTTCAAGCACAAAAGCTCCGCCACGTCGAGCAAATACCTAGTGGAAACCATGGGAGGAGGCGTGGCCCTCCTGGACTATGACAATGACGGCCGGCTGGACATCTTTTTCACCAACGGAGCGAAGATCGACGATCCTATGCCGGATGACAAACTCCCCGACAAGTCCGACCGGAGGTTTTGGAACCGGCTTTATCATCAGAACGCCGATGGCACGTTCACAGACGTAACCGAAAAAGCTGGCCTCACGGGAATGCCCCAGAACCGTTACGGCATGGGCGTAGCCGTGGGCGACTACGACAACGACGGTTTCGAAGACATCTACGTAACAGGCTACGGCGGCAACACGCTCTACCACAACAATGGAAACGGCACGTTCACCGATGTCACGAAAGCCGCCGGAGTCGCAGCCGGTGGATGGAGCGCAAGCGCCGGGTTTTTCGATTACGACAACGACGGAAAGCTTGACCTCTTCGTCACCCGCTATGTGGATTGGAGTTTCCGGACCAACCGTTATTGCGGCGAGCCAAAACCTGGCTTGCGAGCCTACTGTCACCCCGACAACTATGAGGGCGTCACCAACGTCCTGTATCACAACAACGGTGACGGTACGTTCACCGACGTTTCCGCAAAGGCCGGCATCGCCAACCCCAACGGCAAAGGACTGGGGGTATCCTTCGCCGATTACGATGGGGATGGTTTCACCGATATTTTCGTCGCCAACGATTCCGTGCAATCTTTCCTGTACCACAACAACGGAAACGGTACGTTCACCGAGGTCGGCCTGCTGGCAGCTGTCGGCTACAATGAGGACGGTAAAACGTTCGCCGGGATGGGCGCGGATTTCAGCGACTTCGATAACGACGGCTATCCCGATATCGTCGTCACCGATCTCTCCAACGAACGGTACAAGCTCTTTCGCAACAACGGCGACGGCAGCTTTCGCGATGTCACCAACTCGTCTGGCGTGGGCGGCGCGAGTCTTGCCTTCTCGGGTTGGAGCACCCACCTATTCGATTACGACAACGACGGTTGGAAGGATCTCTTCGTTGCGCAGGGACACGTGATGGACACCATCGAGCACACCTCGCCGAACTTAAAATACCTTGAACCTCCACTGCTGCTGCGGAATGAGTCCGGCCGTTTCGTGAGAGTGGCTCCGGGCGCGGTCTTTCAAAGCGAATGGGCGGGTCGCGGCGCTGCTTTCGGGGACATTGACAATGATGGCGACGTCGACGTGGTGGTCAGCAACCTCGGTCAGAAGGCCTCCGTGCTGCGCAACGACGGCGGCAATCGCAGAAACTGGCTCGGGATACAGACCGTCGGCAGGAAATCGAACCGTGACGGAATTGGCTGCCGCGTGAAGGTGGTCTCCGCATCCGGATTGGCTCAGTATTTCACTGTCAACACCGCCGTCGGTTATCTTTCGGCCAGTGACAAGCGCCTGCTGGTAGGTCTGGGCGGCGATTCCATTGCGAAACTGGTCGAGATCCGATGGCCTTCCGGAACGCTTCAGAGATTCGAGAATGTCAAGGCGGGCCAGATGTTGAAGGCGATCGAACCAAACCCATGATCACCCGTCGCAAAATGATCGGCGCGATGGCGGGTGCAGTTGGCGTCGCTATGACGGGCGCAGTTGAGACCACGTTCGGCCAGGGAATCTCTTCGCGCGGTGTGAAGCCGCAACCCCGTGGGAAGCCTTCGGGTCGTCCGTTTCTGGCGCGTCTCACCGATGTCGCCAGACAAGCGGGCCTAACTCAGCCGGTTGTTTACGGCGGCGTGGACACCAAGAGCTACATCATCGAAGTTGTCGGGTGTGGAGTGGCGTTCATCGACTACGATAACGATGGCTGGGTGGACCTGTTCGTTCTTAGCGGCACTCGCCTGGAAGGCGCGCCTCCCGGCACCACAAATCGTTTGTACAAGAACAACCGCGACGGCACTTTCACCGATGTCACGGCCAAGTCAGGACTGGTTCGCACAGGTTGGGCATCCGCCGTGACCGTGGGCGACTATGACAACGACGGCTTCGACGACATCTTTATCACCTACTACGGCCACAACGCGCTCTATCACAACAATGGGGACGGGACCTTCTCCGATGTCACCGATCGAGCTGGACTTCGCCAGACCGCCGTACGCTACGGGTCCGGGTGCACATGGGTAGACTACGATCGCGACGGGCGGCTCGACTTGTTTGTGGCCAACTACCTCAACACCACGCTCGAAAAGCTGCCGAAGCCGGGCGAGAACGCCGACTGCAGCTGGAAGGGCGTTCCCGTGAATTGCGGTCCTCGGGGCCTTCCCACCGGGTTCGTCCAATTGTTCCGCAACAATGGCGACGGAGCGTTCACTGACGTGAGCGCGCCATCCGGCATCTCGGCGGCCTCCGGCGCGTATCCCATGACAGTTGTCGCCGCGGACTACGATAACGATGGCTGGCCGGACATTTACGTCGCCTGCGATTCCACGCCGAGCTGGCTGTTCCGTAACCAACACGATGGCACCTTTCGCGAGGAGGGTCTTGAGCGTGGAGTGGCGCTGAGCGAAGACGGGTTGGAACAGGCCGGCATGGGTGTCGGCGTTGGCGATTATGATCTCGACGGAAACCTGGACATTTTCAAAACGCACTTCGCCGACGATACGAGTGTCCTTTACCGCAACGACGGAAAAGGGAACTTCGACGATGTCACGATCCGCGCGGGCCTGGGCGTCGAGACCCGATATGTGGGGTGGGGGACGGGGATCGTTGACTTGGACAACGATGGCTTCCCCGACCTGTTCGTCGCGACTGGGAGCGTCTATCCCGAGGTGGAGCGGCGACTCCCATCCTATCCGTTCCGAACTCCCCGCTTGGTGTTCCGCAACCTGGGTGACGGGAGGTTCGAGGAATTAATGGAGGAAGCTGGCAGCGGCGTCACTGCTGCGCACGCCAGCCGCGGCTGTGCGTTTGGGGACTTCGACAACGACGGCGACGTGGACGTCCTGGTGATGAACATGAACGAACCGCCGTCCCTGCTGCGCAACGACGTCTCGGGCGGTCGCCACTGGCTGAAGGTCCTTCTCGTCGGCGTCCAAACCAATCGCAGCGCCATCGGTACGCGTGTGATCGCCCGCTATGGAAGCCGGCGTCAAGCGCAGGAAGTGACCGCTCAATCGAGCTTCTACTCCGCCAACGACCGTCGCTTGCACTTCGGACTTGGCGCCGAAACCTCCGCTGACCTGACGATCCGCTGGACCAACGGCACGACAGAGACGATTCCGAACGTTGCCGCGGACCAACTCGTCACCATTCGAGAGGGCGCAGGAATTATCCGCAAACAGAAGTTCCGATAGTTGGGCCTTTGCTCCTGCCCGCGGCCATTGCGTGAAATCTCACAAACGACCCTTAGCTGCCAAAGATATTCGTATTCAGGAATTCGTTGCGGAATTTGCCTTGCGGGTCGTAATTCTTGCTCAATTGAATAAAATCAGGCAACTTTTCGTACATGGATTTCAGTTCCGCCGGAGTGGTGGTAAATAGTTTTCCCCAGTGCGGCCGGGCCTTGAATGGACCGAGCTCTTTTTCAATTACGGGCAGGAGTTTCCTGACCGCAGGCCAGTCCTGTTTCCACGTAAAGTGAATCGTTGCGCACGGCTGTTTGTAACAAGGACTCAACCAGAGGTTGTCCGCGGCAATCGTACGGATCTCTGAAATCATCAGATGCGGACTAACCTGGTCGCGTAGCCGTTCAACCGCCAGAATAGCTTCGACCGCATGCCGTCGCGGCACAAAGTATTCCGATTGCAACTCCTTGCCAGCGCTGGGAGTGAAACCCATGCGGAAGTGCGGCAATCGCTCGTACCAAGGGCCGGGCACGCCCATCTGCTCGGTACAGTTCTCCGCGGAGAGTTCAGCGATCGGGTGAAGATTCTTGGTGGCAGGTTCCGCCCCGAAAAATTCAGGGCTGGCGTTAAATGCTCGCCCTTCTTCAGTCCGTGTTTTTATCCAGACCTCGTTGAAACGCTGCTTTTGCCAGTCGGTAAACAGGCTGACGCTGTAAGCGCTGGACTCGATCGCGTCAAAGTGGTCTTTGACTTGGCTCAGCGGCAGGTCTTCATACACGTACTGTCGCATCATGAAGGTTGGCTGAATATCGAGTGCGACCTTTGTAATCACGCCAAGCGCACCCAGCCCAACAACGGCGCCTAAGAATGTTTCACCGTCCTTCTGCCGGGAGAGTCGAACCAACTCGCCGTCGGCTGTGACGAGTTCCAGCGCGGACACGGCGGTTGCGAGGTTGCCATTCTTTTCACCGGAACCGTGCGTCGCCGTGCTGCAGGACCCGGCTATCGAAATGTGGGGCAACGAAGCCAAGTTGTGCAACGCAAAGCCCCTGCTATGGAGATACGGGCACAATTGGCCATACGTCATGCCCGCATCGACGGTCACGGTATGAAGCTCAGGGTCCAACGCAACCACCCCGTCCATCGAGTGCAGCGACAGGAGATTATTTGCGCTGTCGGCTATCCGGTTGAAGCAGTGGCGTGTGCCGAGTACCTTTAGTTTGTTTTGTCCTTTGACAAAATCCCGCACCTGTTGAACGGAATTGGCGGGGTACAAACGTTCGGTACTGTATTCGAAGTTGCCCGCCCAGTTTGTCAGTTTAGTGCCTGGCAGCCGGGGGAAGAGTGGCGAGATGACCGGGCCTGCCATCATCGCGGAAAAGAATTTAATGAAAGTCCTTTTGTTCATGAAGGTGAAGATTTCACGCCGCGCCGGGCGTGGTACAGTGTAAACGATTACATTCGGAATTCAACTATCGGACCATCAAAACCTTTGTGCTGTCCTTGAGGGTCTTCTCCATGAAAAAAGCGTTCCTGCCGTTTCTGGCAGCTTCTGGTTTCCTCCTCGCAACGACAGAGTCAAACGCTCAGATTCCGCGGACGCCTGAAGCGTACGAATCCGCAAAGATTGAGATCGATACCTCCAAGAAGGCGAGCTATAAGATCCCGCGGACCATCTTTGGCAGCTTTCTTGAACCGATCGGCAATTCGACTTACGGCGGCCTGTGGGCCGATGTCCTGCAGAACCCGAGCTTCGAAGAAGGACTGTGGAATGCCGTCAATCTAAAGAGAATTCTCGCTGAGGAACCTATGTTGGCTCGCTCCTCGGAGCTCGGCCTACCCCTACCATGGGAGCCGTTGGACTACGAGCAACAGAATCGCTATGCGCCGCGCTGGAATGATGCCGCTAACTCCTACCGCTCTCTTCTTGTGATGGGTCTTCCCGAAGAAGAAGTCGGCGTTCGTCAGAAAGTCTATCTCCCTGTTCATCGGACGCTTCGTTACACCGGGTATCTGTACGCAAAGTTGTTGAGGCGTCCTGGAAAATTGTCGGTGTCCATTCGGCAACGCAATCGGGCCAACGTCATATTCGCCGAAAGCTCGATCACGCTGCAGGGCGAAGGCTGGGCTCCCTACCAATTCCATCTCGAACTGTCGGCGGCGAAGCTTTCTCCTTTGGAAGCCTCCGATTTCGTAGTCTCCGTGGAAGGCGAGACACGCGTGCTTCTGGACCAGACGACCTTGTTCCCGGATGACAATGTGGATGGATTGGATCCGGACGTCGTCTCCATGGCCAAAGCCATGAAATCACCCATCGTCCGGTTCGGAGGCAATTTTACTTCAGCCTACCACTGGCGCGACGCCGTCGGCCCACCAGAGAAACGCACCAGCATGATGAACGTTGCCTGGGGCATTCCCGAATACAACACCTTCGGAACCGACGAATTCCTGCGTTTCTGCGAATTGATTGGAGCTCGGCCTCAAATCGCTCTCAATCTGGGGACGGGTACGCCAGACGAAGCGGCGGCCTGGGTCAGCTACGTCAATGGTCACTGGGGAGACAAATCTGGCGGCCTTTCCTGGGAATTAGGCAATGAGTTATGGGCAAAATTCCAGGTGGGCTATCCCACTCTGCAACGTATCGCCGGCCTTACAAGGGCATTTAGCGAGGCCGTGCGGCGAGTCGACCCCAATGCGGTGCTCATCGGCACCGGCGGCGATGAAGACTTCTATCGCGATTGGAATGCGGCTCAACTGAAGAATCCCTCCGCTCTCAACTACCTTTCCACCCACTTTGTTGTGACCACAACCGAAGTACAAAAGAAAACACCATCGCCGGATTTCCTTGCGTTGGCCAGCTTTGCTTTGCCTGTGGGGCTCGAAACGAAATTGCACGAAATGTATGCGCAGATTCAATCCACACCCGAAGCCCGCGATAACGTAAAGATCGCCTTTACCGAATGGTTGTTTTGGGCCCAGGGAGCTAACGCTGTCCGCTACGACAATATGGGTGGGGCGATTGACGCCGCGGGATTTCTCAACATGCTGATGCGCACCGCAGACATCGTTCCTCTCGCTGACATGACAGGAATAATCTCTTTCGGCGGAATTCAAAAGGAACGAAGCAAAGTCTTCGGGGCGCCAGCCTACTGGGCCTTCCGTATGTACTCAAACGCCGATGCAACAACGCCCGTCGAAACCCGCGTTCACGTGGAGAAATACAATGTCGAGGAGGGCTCCGCCCGTCTCCCTAACATTCCTGAAGTGCCTTATCTGGACGTCGTTGCCGCTTTGAATGATTCAGGCGACACGCTGACGCTTTTCTGTGTCAACAGGCATCTCTCACGGGATATTTCGACAGATATTTCTATTTCCGGCTTTCACGTATCTCCCGATCCTTCGGCTCAAACGCTGTACGCGCCGAGCCTCTATATGAAGAACGACGAGACAAACCCGGAAGCCATAAGACCCATCGAAACTAGCGTCAACATGGAAGGAGGAAAGATTCTAGTCAAGTTTCGTCATGCGAGTGTGACCGTGATCACGCTGCGAAAATCTAGATAGTTGAAATCGCATTCAGCAAGGCCAAGAACGGTTCAGCGTGCAAAAAAGTTCGTCATTCAGGTGTCTTGGGCAATGGCAACGAAGCTTGCCCAAACACATATCGCCATCCGGTCGGAGTACGCACGTAGGTATCGCTGAACCACAACTGAACCACAGCGCACTTTCGATGTCCATAGGAGAGACTGGACGGAATTGCTGAGACTCGGCCATAAATGATAGAAAATGCAGGGATTACGAGTGAAGTGACAGAAGCTAGAAGAGTTGCAAGAACTGCCGAAAGACAATCCCCCTCTCCGCCAGATTCCCCCAATAACACCCGGCGTTGAGGCTTGCAACTTACAACGTGAAACGCTCTTGCCGGCGACCGAACCAAAGCCGATCCGATTGCTGCATTCTTAGGGCACGTCGCCGGAACGCATGCTGCCATGCATAAACCGATCCGAATATTCCTGCAACTTTCAAGACCCTCTCGAATCTGATGACTGGGCCCAGCAAAACGCGCCCAAGCAATAATTCGCATCCAACACCCAGGAATCGCCGTAACATATAGAGGAACAAGCCGTTGCGAGGAGGAATATGTTGATCCGCGGGTCCTCAGACCTTACGTACGCCGACGTAACTCCCCAATCCGTCTATCTTGACCGGCGTAAGTTTCTGCGCGGCATGGGACTCGCCGGTGTCGCCGCCCGCGCTGGCAAGAGTGTGCTCGATCTGGT
>JBGOVR010000206.1:0-6549 GCA_041478205.1 Candidatus Acidiferrum sp. | reverse complement strand
TTCCGAAGAAGGAGCGGGCATGACGGCGGCGACGAAACGCGAAGCCACTCGCTCGACTTCCGCGCGGGAAGCGTCGCACGCTAGTTGGTTGCCCGCGGCCCAGGCGCAACCCGAAGAGCGCTTCTGGTATGAATCGCTGGTTGAGAGTGGACTCCTTCCTGACTTTGTGATTCGCGCGGCCATTCGTCACATGCTGCGAGAACGCTTGCGCGAAGAAGACCGCGACAGTGAAGTAGCCAATCGCGCGAAGTTGCTCGCGTTCGTCGACGAAATGAAACGAAGTCCCATCGCGTTGCGTGCGGACTCCGCCAACGCGCAGCACTATGAAGTGCCCGCAGCTTTTTTCGAGGGCGTGCTCGGACCGCGTCTGAAATACAGCTCGGCATTCTATCCGGAGGGCTGCACTTCTCTCAGTGAAGCGGAAGAAGCAATGCTGCGGCTGACGTGCGAGCGCGCCCAGCTTGCGGACGGTCAGGACATTCTAGAACTTGGCTGCGGCTGGGGTTCTCTCACGTTGTGGATGGCCGAGCAGTTCCCGAACAGCCGCATCACCGGCGTATCGAACTCGGCGTCGCAGCGGGTGTTCATCGAAGCACGAGCCGCGCATCGTGGACTCGGCAACGTGCGGATCGTTACGTCGGACATGAATTTATTTACCGTCGAAGGGCGCTACGAACGCGTGGTGTCCGTCGAAATGTTCGAGCACATGCGCAATTGGGAAGCCTTGCTCGAGCGCATCGCGAATTGGCTAAAGCCGGACGGAAGACTTTTCATCCACATTTTCACGCACACTCGCTTTGCGTATCCCTTTGAGGTGCGAGACGCAGGCGACTGGATGGCCCAGCATTTCTTCACCGGCGGCATGATGCCAAGCGACGATCTGTTGGTGCATTTCGACCGGCGCCTGCGCGTAGCCGAACACTGGCGCGTCAATGGCACGCACTATCAAAAGACGGCGGAAGCATGGCTCGCGAACATGGACGCGAACAAAGCACGGCTTCTACCGCTGCTGGCGTCGACCTACGGATCGAACAACGCCCGCCGCTGGTGGTCGCGCTGGCGCATCTTCTTCATGGCCTGCGCCGAGTTGTGGGGCTACCGCAATGGCGAGGAATGGATCGTCTCGCACTATCTGATGGAAAGCGCGTGAATCAGCGCACGACCGAGCCAACTCTACAAAATCACAAGATGTCCAAGATCTCCTCGTAGCGCTTGAAGGGTGGAATCAGGTAAGCGCCGGCCATTTCCGTGCGCGACCAGGCTAGCATTTCGCGGGCGACCGCAAAGCCGCGGTCGCGCGCGGCAGCGCCCGCGGACTCTAGCGACTTCAGCACGGGCTGCGGGATCACGATGCCGGGCACTTCGTTGTTCAGGCGCAAGGCTTGCTTGTAGCTGTTCAGTGGCCAGATGCCGATGAGCACCGGGATGGCCGGCTTGCCGCCGAGTTTTTTCAAGAAGGCGTGCCAGTGTTCAGGGTCGAAGAGCGGCTGGGTCATGGCGTAGTGCGCGCCGGCTTCGACCTTGGCGTGAAAACGCTCGATCTCGATGTCCAGATCGTCGGCGACGGGATTGAGCGCGACGCCGATGCTGAAATTCGTGGCGCCGCCGAGCGTTTTTCCCGCCCAGTCAGTTCCCTGGTTCAGGCGCCGGAGAATTTTCACCAGGCCGACGGAGTCTACTTCGTAAACGCCGCTGGCCTCCGGATAATCGCCGACCGATGGGGGATCGCCGGTGATGGCGAGGACGTTGCGCACGCCGCCGACGGTCCACGCCCCGAGGAGCATGGCTTGCAGCCCAATGATGTTCTGGTCGCGTGTGGTGAGGTGCGGCACGGTCTCGATGCCGCGAGCTTCCAGCGCGCCGGCGGTCATCAAGGCGTCCATGCCGACGCGGGCCATGGCGCCGGAGTTGATGTCGATGGCGTCGACTTTACGCGAGGCCATGACCTTGTCGACCTGCTCGAAGATTCTGTCCAGCGAAAGGCCCTTCGGCGGATCGATTTCCACGCATACCGCAAATTCTTTGGCTTGCAGCTTCTTCCAAAATTTGCTCTCTGGGTCGCGCTCCGCCAGCGGCGCGGGCTTGGCGATAACTTCGGCGGAATGCGGCGCCGAGGCCGCTTTCGCCGGGTGTAGCGATTTCACCGCGTCGGCCATGGCGCGGATGTGCGCCGGCGTAGTGCCGCAGCAGCCGCCCAGAATGCGCACGCCCATGGCTGCGGCTTCGCGCGCGAAAAGCGCGAAATATTCCGGCTAAGACTTGGGATACACGATGCGGTCGCCCTGGCGCGTCGGCAAGCCTGCGTTGGGCATTCCGCTGACGCGCACAGCGTCCACGCTCGCAAGCTCTTGCAGAATCCGAAGGAGCGATTGCGGCCCGAGCGTGCAGTTCGCCCCGATCACCTGGACATTGGTGTTCTTGAGCTGCGCTGCCACGTCGGGAGGGCGTAAATCGCCGTAGGCCGTGCCTTCTTCCGAATACGTCATCTGCGCGATGATCGGCAGGCCGGAGAACGAGCGAATCGCATCGACAGCGAGGAGCAATTCCTCGATGTATGTAAACGTTTCGAGGCAGAACAAATCGACGCCGCGCTCTTCGAGGGTCAAGGCCTGTTCCCGGAAATTGCCGCGGATTTCGTCGGGTTCGGGGTGGCGGGCTTGCACGCCGATGCCCAGCGGCCCGATCGACCCGGCGATCAGCACCTCGCGGGAAGCGGATTCACGCGCCTCTCGCGCGATCTTCACGCCCCGGCTGTTGAGCCGCTGCACATCTTCTCCCAGGCCGATGTGTTCGAGCTTGAAGCGGTTTGCGCCAAAGGTGTTCGTCTCTATGATATGCGCGCCCGCTTCGATATACGCCTGGTGAACGCGGAAAACCGCTTCGGGCTCCGTGGCGTTTAATTCATCGAAGCAACGCTGCGGACCCACAATCTCGTGCAGCATCGAGCCCATGGCGCCATCGGCGATGAGAATCGAGTCCTTCAAACGCTCATTGAAATCGTGGATCTTCAAATGTCATGCGTCCCGTCTATTGAGATAACGGCGTGGGAATTGCCATTCAGCGTTTTTGTTCCATGAGGCTGGCAACGGTGCTCATCAAGTCGTACTTGGTGAGAATCTCGAAATGTGCGTCGCCCATCTCGACGAAGACGGCGGGATTTTCGTGGCTCAGGATGTGCGTTACGCGCTCGACGGGCGCCGTCTTGGGCACCTGAGGCAGCGGCTTGCTCATCACTTCACTGACGACGAGCTTGCGAAGATCTTTGCCCTGCAGCGCGAGATTCAGGATTTGATCTTCGTAGATGGTCCCGATGGGGACATTTTCTTCGAAGACCGGAATCTGCGAAATGTCCTGCTCCTGCATGGTTTTCAGCGCGTGAAAAACGGTTTGATAGGGGCGCGCAATCACCAACTCGCGCACTTTGCCGGCCTGATGCTTGGCGTTGACGACTTCTCCGGCCGTGATCTTCACAACGGCATCGACGTAGCCGCGCTCGCGCATCCATTCGTCGTTATAGAGTTTGCTGAGATAGCGCATTCCGGTGTCGGGAAGAAGCGCGACGATGATGGCCTCCGGCCCGAGGTCCTTGGCCATGCGTAGTGTGGCCGAAATGCAGCCGCCACCGGAACCTCCGGTGAACAGGCCTTCCATCTTGACCAGACGGCGGGCGACGGCAAAGCATTCCTCATCGTTGACCTGCATCACATCGTCGAGAATCTTCAAGTTCATGGTGGGGGGGAAAAAATCTTCGCCAATGCCTTCGACAACGTAGGTCTTGGCCTTCACGGTCTCGCCGCGCTTGACGAAATCGTAGTACAGCGAACCGTAGGGATCGACGCCGACAATTTTGACGCCGGGATTTTTCTCTTTTAGATATTTGCCGACGCCGCTGATGGTGCCGCCGGTGCCCATGCCGCAAACGAAGTGGGTGATTTTTCCTTCGGTATCTTCCCAGATTTCCGGTCCCGTGGTGCGGTAGTGCGCCTCGGGGTTCATGGGGTTGTCGTATTGATTGGGGTAATAGGAATTGGGCGTTTCTCGAGCAAGTTTTTTCGCCACGGAATAATAGCTGCGGGGATCATCCGGCTCGACCGCCGTGGGGCAGACAATGACTTCCGCGCCCAGGGCCTTGAGCAGATCGACCTTTTCCTTGGACTGCTTGTCGGTGATGGTGAAGACCATCTTGTAGCCGCGAACTGCGGCGACGAGCGCGAGTCCCATCCCGGTATTGCCGGAGGTGCCTTCGATGATCGTGCCGCCGGGCTTCAACAGGCCCTTTTTCTCGGCGTCATCGATCATGCTGATGCCGATGCGGTCCTTCACCGAGCCGCCGGGATTGATGTATTCCGCCTTGACGTAAATCTGCGGTTTCAAACCCTGATTGATGCGATTCAGCCGCACCAGCGGCGTGCGTCCCACGGCTTCCAGGATGTTGTTACATTTCATTTCGTTTTCCGGGGCCTGACGGCGCAACACGTCGCGCGCTTCGTCTGTGCCATAATTTGTACAGTCTAACATGCGCTCGCGCAGCCAACGCGCGGCCAAGGAGAAACGTGTGTCACGCCAGAACATATCAAGTGGTGCGCCGTGGGAGCCCATCGTAGGTTATTCGCGCGCGGTGCGAGTCGGCAACATCGTGACGGTGTCCGGAACGACGGCGACCGGGCCGGACGGCAAGATCATCGGCGTGGGCGACGTCTACGCGCAAACGGTGCAGACCATCAAGAACATCGAAGCGGCGCTGACCAAGGCCGGCGCGAGCCTGAAGGATGTGGTGCGTACGCGCATCTTCGTCACCAACATCGCCGAGTGGGAGAAGGTCGGCCGCGCCCATGGCGAATTCTTCGGCGCGATTCGTCCGGCGACGAGCATGGTGGAAGTGAGCAAGTTGATCTCGCCGGAGATGCTGGTCGAAGTGGAGGCGGATGCCGTGGTGTCCGAGTGAGGCTCCTCCAGGCTTTCTGCTGAATTCCTTGCCCCCCACCCCCCACCCCCTTTTTTCATAAGTGTTGATTCTAAAGGAAGTTAAAGTCCTTTGTTTTGATACACTTTTGCAAGTGTTCATTCTAAAGGGACTTAGAGCGGGGTGATGTTTAGTAGTTTGCCAACAGACGATGCTTCGAAAGTGCAGGCCATGTCGGTCTGGAGATCGAGTCGCCACAGATCGAAGGGCTGTAAAACATTGATTTCATTAGCACTTAACTCTTCGGCGCGAGCCACTCGGACTATTGGGTGGCTAGTCCTGATTGAAAACAAAGCACTTGCAGTTGGCGTTGGCGCGCTACGGTTTGGTTTTGAGTTGGGCTACGGGATTGAAAGCAGCGACCCTTCGAGACTCAGGGTAAACTATCGCCGCACTCCACAGTTGTACTTGCCAATACTATAGCGCGGAAGTTACTTCCTGTCCAGTGAAAAATGGGTGGCGACCGGATTTGACGCCGCCTCGACTGGGGCGCAGCAATGCTGCGCCCCTACCGGGAAGGCAAACAGATATTACCAGTGGGCGCGGATGCGGTACTTGAGGACGGAGGTGGCGTTTTTGTCCACCGGGACCTTGAATTGGGCGGCGAAGGCGGCCGTTTTTGTGAACTTGTAGCTGGAGGACAGCATTTCCCAGTCGCCGCCGATGGGCTCGTTGACCTCTACCGTAATCGGCAAGTCCTTGTGGTTGCGCAGGGTGATTTCAAATTCCATTTCCCAGACGTTCGTGGCGATCTTCTTGTAGTCGGTCTGCTTGCGTTCGGCGACGACGTCGAAGGCGTTGCCGATGTGGACGGTGACGTTTTCGTCCTTCGGGGTGTGGTCGATGTGGTCTTCGCCGATGAAGAGGATGCCGCCCTTGGAATCTTTCTGATAGACGCGCACGCTTCCGGCGGGCAAGGGCATTCCGAGATTGGCTTTTTCTTCGTTTTTGAATTTGTAGAAGACCATCACGGGGTCTTTTTGCGGGGAACCGGGATTCTGGTAATTGTGGTAGTAGAAGTTTTGTCCGTTCACGACAAAAATCTTTTCCACGGGCACACCGCTGCCTTGCAGCAGGCTGATCTGCTTGGTCTCTTTGTCCTCGACGGAAGTGCGCCGGCCCAGCGAGTAGAGGTGATACTCGGAGAAGCTCTCCTGCTGGAATTGAGCAGGAGCGGCAGCGACTCTAGACATTTCCTTCAGCGCCATCATGTCACTTCGACCGCCGACAGGCAGCCGGTTTAAGTCGCCAGCTACCAATTGCAAACGCGCGTTGTGAAACGCGGTGCCGCTGTTGTTTGCGAGCGTAACCCAGCCGTCGAGGTCGGCGGCCTTGTCGTCGCGGGCGACGGTGAGGACGTAGTCGTCGTTCCAGGAGAGATTGGTGGCCAGATAAGAGGCTTCGATCTGGTGCTTGCGGGCTCCGGAATTATCGAGGGACATCAACAAGGTCGGCCGGTCAAACAGGTTGGCCGGAACCTCGGGGAAGCGATAACTCTCGGCATACATTCCCGTGACGATATCGTTGCCGATTTTCCAGACTGGGCCGTTGTTATCCGCGAGGAGCGTGGCTTTGATTTCTTCGTG